>DATEGC010000127.1:0-44322 GCA_035280285.1 Candidatus Dormiibacterota bacterium
CTTGGCGTCGCTGTCGAGGTGGTTGGTGGGCTCGTCCAGGAGAAGAAGATCCGGCTGCGCGAACAGGACGCGCGCGAGCTCGACCCGTCGCCGCTCGCCACCGGACAGCACGCTGACGGGCATGTCGACGCGGTCGAGGCGCAGGCCGAGGCCGGCCGCGATGCGCCGGGCGTCGGACTCGCCCGAGTAGCCGCCGGCGTGGCGATAGCGCTCCTCTGCCTCCGCGTACCTCTCGATGGTCGCCGCCGAGTGGTCGTGCTCGAGCCGTCGGTGCAGCTCTTCGAGGTGGGCCGCCGCCCGATCCAGGCCGCGCCCGGACAGGATGTGAGAGAGCGCGGTCGCCGATGCTTCGGCACGCGGCCGCGGGTTCTGGGGGACGTAGCCGAGGGTCCCGCGCCGGAGCGCGACGCCCGCGGCGGCATCGTTCTCGCCCGCGAGGACCTTGAGCAAACTCGTCTTGCCCGCGCCGTTGCGGCCGACCAGCCCGACCTTGTCTCCGGCGGCCACGGTGAAGCTCGCGTCGGAGATGACCCGGCGCTCCACCACATCGACCGCGAGACCACGCACCTGCAACATCGCCGGTCAATTGTTACGACAAGCCGCGAGCGGCGTTCGGTAATCAACTTCGCCTTAGGAGGCCGTTCTCGAATGAAAAAGGTCCTTGTCGTCCTTGCCCTCCTCGCCGTGGCGGCCGCCTGCGGCGGGGCGTCAAGCTCGGGGGGCGGCACCGCCGCGTCGAACTACACCTCGCATGGCGCGCAGCAGGCGCCGATCGACTCCAGCGGCAACCAGTCGTCCAAGAGCGTCGCGCCGCAGGGCGGCACCACGACGCTCCCGGGCGAGACCGTGCCCGCGCTCCAGGGCCCGCCGGTGATCCGGACGGCGCAGATCAGCATCACGGTCGGTTCCGGTCTTTTCGACTCCAAGCTCCAGGCGGTCCGCACGCTGGTCGAGGGCGAGGGCGGCTACATCGCCGGGACGGACGCGCAGGCGTCGCCGGCCGACGTCCCCGAGAACACTTCGATCCGCACTGGCGTCATCAGCTTCATGGTCCCGGCCGCGCACTTCGATGACGCCATCGATCAGCTGCAGAAGGTGGGGAAGGTGCAGAGCGAACACATCACCGGCACCGATGTCAGCGCCCAGTACGTCGACCTCAACGCGCGGCTGGTCAACGCCCAGGCTCAGCTCGAGGCGATGCGCGCCCTGCTCGGCAAGGCGCAGAACATCAACGACATCATCGCCGTCCAGAACCAGATCGGTCAGATCACCGCGCAGATCGAACAGCTCAAGGGCCAGATCAAGTACCTGGACGACAACACCTCATACAGCTCGGTGTCCGTGACCCTCACAGAGTCCGGCGCGCCGGTGCAGACATCGTCCGACAGCTGGGGATTCGCCACCGCCCTGAACGACGCTGCTCATAACTTCGTCACCACCGTCAACTACGCGGTGAGCGGGCTTGGTGCGCTCGGCCCGTTCATCATCCTGACCGGCATCGGCTACCTCGTGTGGCGAAGGCGGCGGGTGCCTCTACCCCGGCGCGCGTAGCCAGACCGCGGGCTGGGATGAATTCTCAGCCCGCTCCAGTAACCTGCTGCGGTAATGCCGGAACACGGTGCCCAGCCGAATTGACGCTTGCCAGAGCATGGATCGTGGTCCTCGCGATGGCTCTTGGCGCGGCGGCTTACCGTCCGAGCGGCTTGAGAATGCAGGGGTCGAACGCGAGCTATCTCCTGTGCGGCAACCTCTTCTCGTAACAGGGCGGCGTTGAAAGCGGAGGACGCGGCGGGCGAGCAGCAGGCGGAAGTCGTCGAGCTGCCGGCCGCGTCGCGCACGACCGACATCGCCCTCGACGAGCTGGAGCTCGTCTACGCGTTCATCTACGCCCGTGTCGGCAACCGGGCGGACGCCGAGGACCTGACCCAGCAGGTGGCGCTGAAAGCCATCCCCAGGCTCAGACAGGGCGCCCCGGCGAGTGCTATTCGCGGCTACCTGTTCGCCACGGCGCGGTCGGTGCTGGGTGGGTTCTGGAGCACGCGTCTGGGCCTGTCTGAGGCCGAGCTGCGCGAGGACCTCGCGCTCCTACAGCCCGCCGACCCGCCGTCGGAAGAAGGAGCCGAGAACGTGCAGCAGATCCTGGCCCAGCTTTCGGACAACTACCGCCGCGTCCTGGAGCTGCGTTTCCTCCACGGGTATTCGTTGAAGGAAGTTGCCTCGGAGATGAAATCCACTGTCGGTGCGATCAAGGTCATGCAGCTGCGCGCTCTGCGGGCGGCGGCGAAGGTGCGCCTGGGCGAATGAACGGCAAGCCGGAGAACAGGGTCGACAAGATCGTCGCGGACCTGCTCCGGGGCCGCCGCCTGAAGCTGCGCGGAGGCGACGCCGAGGAGAAGGAGGCCATCACCGCCGCGGCGCGCCTGGCCGGGACGCGTCAAGGCCCGCAGCGCATGCATCCCGGGTTTCGCAAGCGGCTGGCGAAAGCCATGGAGCAGACACCGGCCGAGCACTGGGTTACCCGGCGCTCCGCTCTGGTCGCCGGCCTCGGTCTGGCGGCGGGCGTGGCCAGCGGCGGGATGCTCGGGCGCGCATTCGAACCGGTGCCCGTGCGTGCCGGCGGCGAGGTCATCAACCCCACGCACGGAAGATGGGTCGACGTCGCGGCGTTGAGCGAGCTCGTCGACGGCGACGGCAAACGGGTCCAGGCGGGCAGCGTCGGCGCCTTCCTGTTCCGGCGCGGTGAAACGGTGACGGCGGTCTCCTCGATCTGCTCTCACCTGCCGTGCGAGCTCTGGTGGAAGAGCAACACCCAGCACCTCGTTTGCGCGTGCCACCCGGCCACATTCCATGCCGACGGGCATCCGACCGACCCCTATGCGCTGCCGGCGCTCAACAGGGTGAGCGTCCGCGTAACAGCCACTGGGCGCGTGGAAGTGCTCGGCACTGAATGAGCGTCCGAGCCCACCGGTCTAGGCAGCGCGCCCTCGATCGCTGTCTGCAGATTCTCGAAGAGGCGCAGGTCCGCGGCCAGGCACGCGTCGACGGACCGCTCGCCAATTCCCTGCGGCGACACCTCGAGCACGCGGGCGTGATCGCGGACCACAGGCTGGAGGGCCGGCGCATCGACCGGGTGCTCGACGACATCTTCACCCTGCAGGCGCAGCTGCTGGGCCAGGACCCTGAAGAGAGCAGGCACCACAACGGAGCCTGACGACGGGCCGGGATATGATCCCTCCTTGTGACTACGAGCTTCAGTTCCTCACGGTCGTTTCTACTCACCTCTGAATCGGTCACGGAAGGCCACCCCGACAAGGTCTGCGACCAGGTTTCCGACGCCGTGCTCGACGGTATGCTCGCGCAGGATCAGCGCGCGCGGGTCGCGTGCGAGACGGCGATCACCAAGGGCCTGTGCGTGGTCATCGGCGAGGTCACCACGCACGCCGATCTCGATATCCAGCGCACCATCCGCGACACCATCCGGGCGATCGGCTACAACGACGAATCGATCGGGTTCGACGCCGACCACGCCCTGATCCAGGTCTACCTGAAAGAGCAGTCGCCCGACATTGCGGCAGGCGTCAACCACTCGCTCGAAGAGCGCGAAGGCGGCCAGGCCGGAGACCCGTTCGAGCTGCAGGGCGCCGGCGACCAGGGCATGATGATCGGCTTTGCGTGCCGTGAGACGCCCGAGCTGATGCCGCTCACGATCTCCCTCGCCAATCGTCTGGCCAAGAAGCTCGCCGAGACGCGGAAGAGCGGATCGCTGCCGTTTCTGCGACCGGACGGCAAGACCCAGGTCACGGTCGAATACGAGTACGGCAAACCGAAGCGCATCGAGGCGATCGTCGTCTCGACTCATCACGCAGCCAGCGCGACGCAGAAGGAAATCGCAGAAGGCGTGCGCGAGCTGGTGATCAACCCGGTCCTGAAAGGCCAGGTGATCGACTCGGCGACCAAGATCATGGTCAACCCCAGCGGCCACTTCGTGGTCGGAGGACCGGCCGCCGACGCGGGCCTGACCGGCCGCAAGATCATCGTCGACACATACGGCGGCGTCGCGCGGCACGGGGGCGGCGCGTTCAGCGGCAAGGACCCGAGCAAGGTCGACCGGTCGGCGGCCTACGCGGCGCGTCACGTGGCCAAGAACCTGGTCGCGGCCGGGCTCGCCGAGCGGTGCGAGGTGCAGGTTTCATATGCGATCGGCCGGGCGCACCCGACATCGATCGCAGTCGAGACGTTCGGCACCGGTGCAAAGTCGGAAGAGGACCTGCTCAAGCTGATCCGGCGCCACTTCGACCTGCGGCCTGGCGCGATCATTTCGAACATGGACCTGCTGCGCCCGATTTACCAGCCGACCGCCGCGTACGGGCACTTCGGCCGCGAGGACCTGGGCGTGCCCTGGGAGGTAACCGACAGCGTGGATGCGCTGCGGGCGGACGCAGCCGTCGCAGCCCGACCGCACTAGAACGAAACCACTTCGCATCTACGACACGCTGACCCGGCGGAAGGTCCGCTTCGCACCCGCGCCGCGCAAGCCGCTGAAGATGTACGTCTGCGGCGTGACGCCGTATGACTCAGGTCACATGGGGCACGCGTTCACGTTCTCCATATTCGACGTGCTGGTGCGATTTCTGGAGGCCAACGGAGTGCGCGTGAAGTACGTGCAGAACATCACCGACGTCGATGATCCGCTCTTCGAGCGCGCACGCGACGAGGGCATCGATTGGCGCGCGCTGGCCGGGCGGGAGACGCAGGTGCACATCCGCGACATGACTGTGCTCGGCTGGCGGCACCCTGACGTGATGCCGAAGGTCTCGGAGGAGATCGACAGCATCCTGGCGTCGGCGACCAGGCTGAATGCCAAAGGTTTCGCGTACCGCACCGACGCGCTGTACTTCGACGCCAGCAAATACCCTGGCTTCGGCCGGCTCTCTCACCTCTCGCGCCGCTCGATGCTGCGCAAGCTGCGCCACGAGGGCCTGCTCGGCAGAGTCGCGCCGGACGCGAAGCAGGATGCGCTCGACTTCGCGCTGTGGCGCGGCTCGGCGAAGGACGAGCCGGCGTGGCCGTCCAGGTTCGGCTCCGGCCGGCCCGGCTGGCACATCGAGTGCACGGCGATGTCCCAGCATTACCTCGGCGATCACATCGACATCCACGGCGGGGGTCGCGACCTCATCTTCAGCCACCACGAGTCCGAGCGTGCGCAGTCGGAGTCCGTCAGCGGCAAGAAGCCGTTTGCGCGAGCGTGGATGCACACCGGGCTGGTTCGTTATGAGGGCCACAAGATGAGCAAGTCACGCGGCAACCTGGTCAAGGTCAGCCAGGCCCTCCAGCGCGCTCCGGCCGCCGCCGTGCGCCTGTATCTCATCTCCCACCGATACGGTCGCGACTGGACTTTCGACTGGAAGGGTCTATCCCGCGCGGCGAGATTCATCGAGCGGCTGCGGAAATTCCTGGCCGACGACGCTCGATTCGACTACGGCCACCGGACGCCGAAGCCAGACCCGAAGCTCATAGCCGAGTTCGATGCCGCCTTGGCCGACGACCTCGACACGCCCCGCGCCGTGCGCGTGATGCGGAAGGCCCTGCGCCAGGGCGACGCGGCCGCGGTACGGGCGATCGAGGGCGTGCTGCTCGGCTCAGCTGCCCTTAGTTAGCCAACCTCCAGAGGAGACCCGCAGTTTGGGCACTCCATGTTCGCGTCGAGCTGAACCCTGGTTTCGCACACGGGGCACAGGACGTCGGCTACGGCGACGGCGCTTGGCTCCTCTTCTTCAGCCTCAGCATCCATCGCCGCGGGGACCTCGCCCAGGTCGAGCGCCGGCGCGCCGCAGTTGAGGCACACGTACCCCGGCTGCGTCACTCGGTGGTCCTGGTAGCCGCCGGTCGCGTCGACCTCCACCTCGGCGAAGAGGGCCCGAAAGAGCGTGCCGCCGCAGCGGCGCGAGCAAATAAGCAACACGCCAATCCAGACTAGGCGAGCCGACGACGAAGCGTCGCCGTGCCGGCCAGGATCAGAAGGACGACGAAACCGGCGACGACGCCCGCGTCCAGCTCCAGCGAGGACCAGGTCACGTCGGCGCCCTTGACCATGATGTCGCGCATGCCGTTGACAGCGTAGGTGAGGGGCAGCACGTTGGAGAGCCACTGCAGCGCCCCCGGCTCGGTCGAGACGGGGAAGACGATGCCCGAGAGCAGCATCTGCGGCACGACGACGAGCGGGATGAACTGAACAGCCTGAAACTCAGAGCGCGCGAACATGCTGAGGAATATGCCAAGGTTGACCGCCGCGATAGCCATCAGCGCTTCCATGCCGAAGATCAGCAGCACGTTGCCCTGGTTGTGGATCCGCAAGACAGCGAGCGCGAACACGAGCACCTCAGTGGCCTGGACGAGCGCAACCACCGTAAATCCGAGCATGTAGCCAACCACGATCTCGCCGCGGCGCAGCGGACTCGCCATCAATCGCTCGAGCGTGCCCTGCGTGCGCTCGTTGAGGAACGAGACGATGGTGATCACGAAGACAAGGAAGAAGACGGCAAGGCCGATGAAGGCCGCTCCGAAGTAGTCGAGCGTGTCGTAGTTGGCGCCGCCATAGAGGTGCTTGACGTTCGGCTGAAAGTTGACGCTGCGTGCCGCCACGCGCGAGGCGAGCGAGATCAGCGCCTGCTGCAGCGCCTGCAGAACGGGCGAATCCTCGCCCGGCTGCGATCCCTCGAGATGGACTTCGGGTGCGACGGTGCCGTTCTGCGCCTGCTGGCTGAAGTCCGACCCGAGGACGATGTACGCGACAAGCGACCCATCCTTCAACTTCGCGTCGCCTTCGGAAGCCTGGATGTCGGTGGTCGAAATGTGGCTCGACTGTCGCAGCGCGTCCGCGACGACAACCCCGAGAGGACCGGTGTCCTCGTTGGCGATGCCCACTGCGGGAGAGCTCGACGAGCCGCGGAGCAGGTAACCGAGAAGCCCGAGGATGACAATGGGCGCGACGAACAGCAGCGCCAGCGTGCGCCGGTCGCGGCGAAATCCCTGCAGCAGTCTTCGCGTGATGGCCCGGATGCGGTGTCCGCTCATGACTCCGCCCTCGTGCCGGCCAGCGAGAGGAACGCTTCCTCGAGGTTCTGCGAGCCTCCCTGCACCCGTATGTCTGTCGGCGTTCCCTCGGCCAGCAGCCTGCCGTACTGGATCAAGCCGAGGCGCTGGCAGCGGTCGGCCTCGTCCATGACGTGACTCGACACAATGATGGTGGTGCCTTCGGCGGCCATGCGGCGGAAGTACTCCCAGAACTGCACTCGCAGTTGGGGATCGATGCCGACGGTGGGCTCATCGAGAAGCAGCAGCTCGGGACGGTGGACGAGCGCGCACGCGAGTGAGCAGCGCTGGCGCAGTCCCCCGCTGAGCGTGGAGACCACCGAGCCGCGCCGCTCATCGAGCTGCACCAGCTCGAGCGCGTCCCTGACGCCCGCCTCGGCTGAATTGATGGCGGCGAAGAATTCGACGTTCTCTTCGACCGACAGCGCCGGATACAGCGCCGGCTGCTGAGTCATATACCCGATGTGGCGCAGGACGTCGACGTTCGGCATCCGCTGGCCAAGCACCGTGACGGTCCCGGCGTGCGCCGCGAGGAGGCCGCAGATGAGGCGGATGAGCGTGGTCTTGCCCGCGCCGTTCGGGCCGAGCAGCCCGTAGATCTCGCCCTGCCGCACGCGCAGCGTCACGCCGTTGAGCGCCTTGAAGGCGCCGAACGACTTGGACACGTTGTCCACGTTGACGGCATAGCTCTCACTCATCGCGTTTCCTCCTTGACTGCCATGGCCTGAAGCCATGCCTCGGCCAGCTCGGTGACGGCCGTTTCGCCGTCGATGTCCAGGCCCAGGACGCGTTCCGCAACGGGTCTGGTGAGGATGTGAAACATGATCGGCCCGATGAACGATTGCAGCGCCAGCAGTGGATGCATGAGGCGCAGGCGGCCGGCCGACATTTGGGTTTCCAGATACATCACGAGCAGACCGGCCACCTTCGTGATCACCGCGGCGGCTGCCTCCCTGGTTTCGGGAGCGAGGCCGCTGATTTCGAAGAACAGCGTGCGCACCAGTCCGACTCGGTTCTCACCGCCGGCGTATACAGCCCGATATGCGATGCGCGCGAGCTCAGGCATGAGGTGCGAAGGCGGTGCGTCGTGCCACTCGGTCAGCAACCTGATGACGGGCTCGAGCGGGGAGTAGGCCTCGATCAACGCCGTGAACAGCGCCGCCTTTCCAGGGAAGACGCGGTAGAGCGTTGCCCGGGAGACTGCCGCCCGATCGGCCAGCTCGTCCATCGAGAGGCCGGTCAGCCCCTGGGCGCCGACCAGGTCTGCGGCTGCGGCGAGTATGCGCTCGCGTGCGCGGGGCGCGGGGGTCACCTCGAGCGCCTCCAGCAGCGTTTCCCGCGACTTGAAATGGCGGTAGAAGCTGGCTCGTGAGATGCCCGCCGCCTTGGCGAAATCGGCGACGGTGGGTCTGCCACCTGCCGCGAGCACGCTCGGCGCCTCCTCCAGGAGCCGCGCTTTCACTCCCACCCCGAGTCGAGACTAGACGAGAGGTCCCGTATTGTCAAGTCTCGTCAGGTCGCGGTCGCCGGGACTTCGATTGATATCGTGGGGGCCGGACTGCGACGCGGGCTGGTGATCGCTCTGGTGGCGGGGTTGACTCTTTTGGTGGGCGCAGGTGGCGCCGTCTTCGCCAACACGGCGTTGAGCAGCAAGTACAGCCCTGGGCAGGCGACGCTGGACTACTTCATCGCTCAGCAGCACGCGGACGCAACGGGCATGGAGGCGGTTGCAACATTCCTTCGGAGCGATGCCGCTTTCAACGGGCTCTTCGACCACGCGGCGATCACCGCGATGCTGCGTACGTCCCAGAACACAGATCTCAAGGACGTGAAGGTGTTGTCAGTGCAGAGCGTCAACGCCAACACGAGCAAGGTCAGCGTGGCGATGACATGGGCCGGCCGCAGCCGCACCGCAACTTATACCTTGCGGCGCGAAAAATCGCAGCGGCACTACCTCTTCTACAACACGTGGCGGATCGACATCCCGTACACGACGATCAGCGTCGACCTGCCGAACCAACCCGGTCCCGTTTACGTCGACGGCCTCGTGCTGCCCGCGGGCGTAACGCCGAAGCGCATCGAGGCAATCGCGGGCTATCACACTCTGAGGATGGCCGCCAACGCCTTCTACGACCAGAGCGTGAGGGTGGCGAACGGTGTTGACGCTGATGCCTCGGTCACTCTCGACGGGACCATAAGCGCCGCCACCAACATCGCCGCGGCCGGCGCCATCAAGGACACGCTGAACAACTACTGTGACGCGGCCAAGTTCGACGATTGTCCGGGCCACACGTACACGGCACCGAACGACGGCTACATCTACTACCTGACCATGCCGGGCTACTTGGAGATCGACTACAAGTCGTATGTCTTCACGCTCAGCACCGACCCGACGGCCGACATGAAGCTCGTCGTGACGACCGAGTCGGGCAAGATGACGTCCACCGGCACCTGCGCCACCCTGCTGACCGTGGACGGAAGTCGAAAGTACTCGTTCACCGGGACCTGGAAGGCGACGCTGTTGTGGAACGGTTCGAGCTTTGCGGGGACCAACGTCACCTACGACTGTGCAGCAGCCAAGGCCTGATTGATTTCGGCCACCGGACCGTCCCACTGATGCATGCTCAACACCGCACCCCCGCTGCAGTCCTCCACGAGCTTGATGTGCCTCCGCACCTCGGCTGCGAGCAAACCCTTAACGGCCTGGGTTTGACGGCGACCCGGGATCGCCTAGGCTGCGGACCAGCCAGTCATGCGATCGATCGAGATGGCCACCACCGGCCCCGGAGGACGAGCTTGCCGGTACTGCGAATAGCGCGCAACCAACAGATCCACCGCGCGCTCGGCCTCCGTCGGGCTGTCGAGCACGCGCGCCGTGCCGTCCACCCGCACCCACCACAACGTCTTCCAGTCCTCGTCGTAGTGGTCGATCAGCACCGACACTTCGGCGTTGACCGCGATATTGCGCAGGCGTTTCAGGTCGGTCGTGCGCTTCGGCTTGGCGTCTACGGCGAAGTAGATCGTGTCCCCATCGAGGGCAAACGTGATCGGCACGATGTGCGGCCGTCCCCGCGCGTCGGCGGTGGCGAGCCGGGCCACGCGGGCCTCCGAAATTCGCCCGCGCATCGCCGTCGCGTCCATCGAACGAAGTATCGTTGAGCGGTGCAGCGGCTCCGCACATACACCGTCGACGAGGCGAATCGAGAGCTACCCCGAGTGCGCCCGATCGTGGCCCAGATCGCAGAGCTGTCCGCTCTGCGGCCCGACCTCGAGGAACAGTTGCGCATGGCCGAATACGGCGCCCAGCGGGCGGGGGCCAACGGCCAGGACCGCGACCGTGAGCAGCAGGCCAGGGACGCGGTGCAAGGTGCGGAAGAGGAACTGCTCAAGGCCGTCCTGAGCCTGAACAGCATGGGCATTCAGCTGAAGGGGCCACTCGAGGGGTTGATCGATTTCCCTTCCTATCGCGATGGTGAGCTGGTCGAGCTGTGCTGGAAGCTCGGGGAGGAGCGGGTCGAACACTGGCACCGGATCGGCGAAGGCTTCTCCGGACGAAAGAAGCTCTAAGCCTAACCCTCGGTCTTCTCTGGAACCCGGCCCCTGACCGCTTCGTAGACGCTTCTGGCGATCCCCGCCGCGTCCAGACCATGCTCTTTCAAGATCTCCGCCGCCTTGCCGTGCGGCAGGAACGCGTCGGGCAGGGCAAGGGTGCGCACGCGACCGGCCAGCCCGTGCGGAGCCAGCGCTTCGAGGACCGCGCCGCCGAAGCCGCCGGACCCGACGTTGTCCTCGACCGTAACGACGACGGGATACGCGCGGGTCCAATCCGTGACACGCGTGTCGACCGGCTTGATCCAGCGGGCGTTGATCACGCCGCATGAGACCCCCTGCATCTGCAAGCGCTCGGCGGCCTCACCCGCAACCTCGACCATCCGGCCGACGGCCAAGATCACTGCGTCGCTGCCTTTGCGTAACTCTTCCCACCGACCGATGGGCAGCGGCTCGACCGGCAGGTCGGGTGTTGCGGGCGCGGGTCCTTTCGGATACCGGATCGCCACGGGTCCATCGGTCGCGAGCGCCGTCTCGATCAGCGCGCATAGCTCGGTCGCGTCCTTGGGTGCGGCGATCTTCAGGTTGGGGATCAGCCGCAGATAGGAGAGGTCGAAGATGCCGTGGTGCGACGCGCCGTCGGGGCCTGTCACGCCTGCACGGTCGATCACAAACACCACAGGCAGCTTGTGCAGCGCGACGTCCATGATCGTCTGGTCGAACGCGCGCGCCAGAAACGTCGAGTAGACGCACACGACCGGATGCATACCCGCCATCGCGAGCCCGGCCGCGAATGTGACCGCGTGCTGCTCGCAGATGCCGACGTCGAAGAAGCGATCAGGAAATTCCTTGGCGAAGTTCAGGAGCCCGGTCGATGAGGCCATCGCCGCCGTGATGGCGCACACCTCCGGCCTCCGGACGGCGGCGGTCATCAGCGCCTCGCCGAAGATGTCGGTGTAGGTCATCTCCGTCGAGCGCGGCCGGCCCGTCAGCGGGTCGAAGGCGCTGACGCCGTGCAGCTTGTCCACCTCGTCTTCGACGGCCGGACCGTAGCCGTGACCCTTCTCCGTGACGACGTGCACGACAACCGGCTCGCGCAGCTTCTTGGAGCGGTTCAAAACCTCTTCGAGCGCCGCCTCGTCGTGTCCGTCGACGAGTCCTGCGTACTTGATGCCGAGGGACTCGAACATCGTCGACGGCTGCAGCAGCTGCTTGAGGCCCTCCTTCACCCGATAGGCGGCCTGGTCTGCGGTAGACCCGACCAGCGGCAGGTCACGCAACAGGCGCGAGATCTCATCTTTGATGCGCTCGTACCGAGGGTCGACGCGCAGCTGCGACAGGTGACGCGCGAGGCCTCCCACGGTTGGGGCGTAAGAGCGGCCGTTGTCATTGATGACGATGATCAGGTTTGGTGGCTGGAGGTGCGCGATCTGGTTCAGCGCCTCGTACGCCATGCCGCCAGTCAGTGCGCCGTCGCCTATGACCGCGACCACGAAGCCGCCGATGCGTTTGCGCAATCGCGCCTCAGCGATGCCGAGCGCGTAGCTCAGCGAGGTCGAGGCGTGGCTGTTCTCGACCAGGTCGTGCTCGGACTCTTTGCGTGATGGGTAACCGGACATGCCGCCCGCCTGGCGTAGGCCGGCAAAATCCGCGACCCTGCCGGTGACCAGCTTGTGCACGTATGCCTGGTGGCCGGTGTCCCAGACGATGGCGTCTGTCGGGCTGTCGAAAACGCGATGCAGGGCGAAGGTCAGCTCGACGACGCCCAGGTTTGGCGATAGGTGGCCGCCAGTGCGCGAAGTCTGCTCGACCAGGAAGGCTCGAACTTCGCCGGCGAGCTCGGCCAGCCGCGCTTGATCCAGAGCTTTCAGGTCAGCCGGGGAGTGGATAGTCTCCAGGATTCCCACCTTGGGTTAACGCTCACCTCTCAGCTGAAGTTCCGCTCCGCGGGGCGAGCCCCGCTCCGCGGCGGCCATGAGCTCCGCCAGTTCGATGCACAGCCGTGTGCCGGCCCCGCTCGGGCCGCGCAGCACGGTGGTCAGCTCCTCGTTCGTGTTCCAGGCCGAAGCCGCTATGTCGATGTGCGCCCACGGCTTGCCTGCGGCGAACTCGGCGATGAACATCCCTCCCATGATGGTCCCAGCCTCCCCGTATTCGCTGTTGCGAAGGTCGGCGATCTGGCTGCGGAGCAGGATTCGGTAGTCGGCGTACATCGGGAGCCGCCACACGCGATCACCGGCCTCGCGCGCGGCGCGGTCGACCAGCGACCAGAACTCATCGTTATTGGAAGTGGCCGCGCTCGCCGCGTGGCCGACCGCAACCGTGGCGGCGCCCGTGAGAGTCGCCAGGTCGACGAGATGAGTCGCGCCGCTGCGAATCGCATACGTCAGCGCGTCTGCGAGCACCAGCCGGCCCTCGGCGTCGGTGTTGACGATTTCAACTGTCTTGCCATCTGCGCTCACGACCACATCACCGGGACGCTGCGCGGACGGGCCCGGCATATTCTCGGCGGCCGCGATGACCGCAATGACGTCGAGCGGAAGATTGCGCGAGGCGATCACATCGATGGCGGACAGGACAGCGCCTGCGCCGGACATGTCGTCCTTCATCCGGCTCATGTGGTCGGGGTCTTTGAGCGAGATGCCGCCACTGTCGAACGTGATGCCTTTGCCGATCAGAGCGAGGGTCGCGTCGCCGTGCTGATCGAAGGGTGAGGAGTTGCCCTTGTTGCCCTTGTGCAGCAGGCGGATAAGTCGCGGCGGCTTACTCGAGCCCACTCCAACGCCGAGCACCAGGTTGTAGCCGCCCCCCTTTAGTTCGTCCGGCCCCAGCGCCTCGAACTCGAGGTTGTGGCGCTGCGCGATTCGCCTTGCCTCCTGCGCAAGTGCCTCCGGTGTCAACTCATTGGGTGGCGCGTTCTGCCACTCGCGCGCCCGGTTGGTGGCCTCGCCGTTTTCCTGCGCCGCGACAACCTCGCGTTCGCGGCCTTCCCCGAAGCCGGCCAGGATGACCTGGACGATCTCTCGCCGCTCTGGCGCCGGACCGGTCTGACGGGACCGGCGCTCAAACGTCCCCATCACGCATCCCTCGACCACGGCCTTGAGACTGTCCTTGGTCAGCGGCTCGCTGCACAGGACCGCCATCCGCTTGTAGCCCCACGTCCTCGAGGCGCGAACGAGCTCGTGATGCGCCGAGCGCAGGCGCTGCCCGTCGAGCTCGTACAGTCCGCCGAGGCCGTACAGGATGACGCGCCGGGGCTTGATCTTGCCGTGGGTCGGGATCGGCAGCACCTCATGTATGCGGCCACGGAACTCAGCGTTGGTGACCATCTCGGACAGCACGCCGTCCAGGGCGCGATCGAGCTCGGACGCTGCGCCGGCGAGGCGCTGCCCTGCCGCGACGGGCACGGCGAGCGCATCGACGTTCAGCTCGGCGACGGCCGCCGAGACAAGACTGACCTTCACGGCCTGTAAAGGTTAGCGGCCGGTGCTTGGTGTTAAGCCAGGTGGTCGGCCACCAGCTCCAGCACATGCGCCACGCGCAGCTTCATGTGCCGCTTCCTGGCCGCGGCGGCAATGTGCATCAGGCAGCCTGGGTTGTCCGTGGCGACCACCTCGCATCCGGTTTTGGCGATGGCGTCGAGCTTCCACTCGCTGAGGCGTTCGGCCACCCGCGGCCACTCGACGCTGAACGTGCCGCCAAAGCCGCAGCAGTTCGCGATGTCCGGGAGGTCGACCACCTCGTAGCCGGCCAGCTCGAGCACGCGCCTGGGTTCACTTTTCAGGCCGAGCTGGCGCAGCGTCTGGCACGAATCGTGGTAGGCGATTTTCAGACTCATGCGGTCTGGATCGACGAGACGCGGGTTCGTCAGGAGAAGCTGGAGGACGAACCGAGTCGAGTCCCGCATGCGGTCGAGCAGGTTTTGGTCGGGCGCGGACCCCCATTCGGCCGAGTCGATCGTGAAGGCGCCGAAGCACGATGCGGACGGCGTGACAATCAAGCCCTTGGAATCCTGAAGGCTTTCCGCCAGCGATGTCTTCAGTTTGTCGGCGGTTGCGAAGTCGCCGGCGTTGGCGGCCACCAACCCGCAGCACCACTGGGCCTTGGGAAATCCAACCTCGAAGCCTGCCGCGGTGGCGATCCGCTCCAGCGCAGCCGGCGCGGACGGCCAGGCGCGGTCGGCCAAACAGGACGCGAAGATGGTCAGCCGCTCGCCGTCGACTCCTCCTCCGCGGACGCGGTCGCGGTAGGGCGTGGTCGCCAATCGCGGGGCGCCCGTCGCCAGCGCCGTGAATGGCGCGGCGGCGCGCATCACGCGGTCAGCCAGCTGGGGCCGCTTCCACAGCCCGATCACCGCCCGCTTGCGCAGCGACTTGCGGCCGGCGCGTCGGTGCTCGAGGATCAGCCGCGGCAGGGGGATGTCGACGGGGCAGATCTCCTGGCACGCGTTGCACTGAGCGCACAGCGTGTTCCCGAGGTCGGCGTCGTGCAGGCCGTGATGAAACGGCGTCAGGACGAGACCGATGGGGCCGTTGTAGATGTGGCCGCCGAACAGGTGGCCGCCGACGGCCATGAACGGCGGGCAGGCGTTTGAACACGCCCCGCACCGGATGCACGTCAAGGCGTCGCGAAAGAGCGTGTCTTCGAGCATCTTCTCGCGGCCGTTGTCGAGGATGACGCAGTGCATCTCACGCGGTCCGTGCACACCGATCGTCAGTGACTGCTCGATGTCTGCCGAGCGCGACGGGCCGGTGATCCAGTTGACGTAGCTGCTGATGACCTGGCCTGTCCCGCTTCGCGGGAGCATGCGCAGCACCGCCACCGCATCGTCGAGGGACGCGACCAGCTTGTCGATGCCGAAGAGCGCGATGTGAACCGGAGGCAGCGTGGTGGTGAGGTCCGCGTTGCCTTCGTTGGTGACCAGCACGATGGTCCCGGTCTCAGCGATGGCCATGTTTGCGCCGGAGATGCCGACCGTCGCTTCGATGAACTTCTGACGCAGCGACTCGCGCGCGTGCAGCTGGATCGCTTCCACCGAAGGCTCCGTGCCGAAAACCGCGGCGGCGTCCTCCTTCGTCAGGTGGATCGCCGGCGCGATGAGATGCGACGGGTGCGTATGCGTGAGCTGGACCATGCGCTCGCCAAGGTCCGTCTCGACGACTTCCATGCCGAGGCCTTCGAGGTAGTGGTTGAGCCCGATCTCCTCACTGGCCATCGACTTGCTCTTGGTCACGACCATGCGCTTGCCCGGCGGCGGACCGCTGCCGGCCGCCAAATCGGTGGCTGCGCCGGCGCAGATCTGACCGATGATCTCGCGCGCCTCGGCCGCGTCCTTCGCGAGGTGAACCACGCCGCCGACGGCGGCGAGCCGCTCTGTGAACCGCTCGAGCAGCTCGGGCAGGCGGTCGAGGTTGACCCGGCGGCGGCGCTTCAGCTCGGCGCGGCCCTTGTCGAAATCGAAGTTCTCGAACGCCGTGTCGCGCCGGCCGCGGAGGCCTGTCATAGCGCCGATCAGGGCGCGCTGGAGGTTGGGGTCGTCCAGGGCGCGATTGACGCGGCGGGCGAAGTGCCCGCGACTTTCAGGCACGCGTCGTGGAGGCTTCTCGAATCGCGTCCTTCACGGCGTCGGGAGTGGACACCGGCGCCAAGCATATGGTCCCGACGCACACCACTGCGCGCTCGTCGCCGGTAGGCTCGATGACGGCGTAGGGGTGGGCGGCGACTGCGGCGCGCGCAAGCTCCGGATTCTTCGTCGTCACCTTGATCGCATGGGGCAGGCGGTCCAGGCCACGGGCGAACACCGCCGCCATCAATCCGTACTGCCGCGGCAGCGCGGCGACTGACTCGAGGGCGCGCCGCGCGCGCTGGCGGTAAGGCGACGACGGGTCGCCCGTCAGGACGTCCAGCTCGATCAGCGCCATCGCCGCGACCGAGTTTTCGGTCAGGGGTTTGATGCGCTCGCCGAGCCGCCCCAGCTCATCCCCGGCCGCGCGGTCGAAGTAGCCGCCGAGCTGCGAGTCGCCATACCTCTCTTCAATGTGCTCGGCGAGATCTCTTGCGATCTGCATCCACCTTTCGCCGAAACCGTGCTGGTACCCGCGAACCGCGGTCCAGAGCGACCACACCTGGTCGCTCAGTTGGCCGCCGACGCCCACGGAATGGGTAATGCCTTCGCCCTTGCGGTACGCGTGCTTGAAGAGCGAATCGAGCAGCTTGCCCGCTCGGTCTCCGTACGCGATCGCGAGGGCCGCGTTCCAGGCTGTGTAGACACGTCGATCGACATACGGCGCGGCGGCCGCCTGACGCTCCTCGGCGTCGAGCGAGTAGTAGTGCTCGTCGGCGTCTTGGCTGCCCGCATACAGGCCGGTCTTCGGATCCCGCAGCACGCGATCGAGGTAGCCGGTCGTCTTTTCCAGCGCCTCCGTCATGCCGGCAAGGGAGACGGCCTGGACGAGACCGGCGTGGTCTTCGAGCATCTTCTCGAAGTGGGGGACGCTCCAGTCCTGGGTCGTCGAGTATCGAAAGAAGCCGCCTTCGACGTGGTCGTACGTGCCGCCTTCGTACATGCGCGCGAGGGTGTGCACCGCCATATGCCGCAGCTCTTCGTCAGCACGCAGCACCGCCTGCTCCAGCAGGAGCAGGATCGCGTCCGTCTGCGGAAACTTGGGCGCCCCGCCAAAACCTCCGTACTCGGGGTCGTACGCGGACTTGACCGCGTCCAGGATGCTGTCAACCAGCCCCGGGACCAGCTCGTCGGCGCTGCGCGCGACTCCGGACGCCGCACGCTTGCGCGCGTCGAGGACACGCGTTGATATCTCGGTTTGATTCGCGCGGTAATAGTCGGCGACGCGCACGAGCGCGCTGGCCATCTGGTCGGGTGGCAGGTACGTGCCGCCGGTCAGGATGTCGCCTGAGGCGGTGAGGAAGGCCGTGGTCGGCCAGCCACCCATGTTGTAGCGCTGGTTGATGTCGGGGCGGACATCGTTGTCGACTCGCACCGGGACGTACTCGCGATTGATGATGTCGATCACGCTGGGGTGCGAGTACGTCGTCTCGTCCATGACGTGACACCAGTGACACCACACGGCCGAGATGGACAGCAAGATGGGTCGGCGCGTTTGCCTCGCCTCATCGAACGCCTCCGCCGACCACGAATGCCAGTTGATCTCGGAGGCCCGGTTCGCCCGCGGCGAGAAGTGAAACTCGCTTGCCGCGTCTGCCATTGGGACAAGGTTACGATGGCGGTGTGATCTCAACGAGCGCTGTCGACGCGTATGTCGAGAAGAACTCGCGCCGCTTCATCGAAGAGCTTAAGGAGCTGTGTTCGTTTCCAAGCATCTCTAATCACGGGCGTGACGCGGTCCAGCCCGCGCGCGATTGGCTGGCGGACCGGCTGGCGAAGTACACCGACCGGGTCGAGACCCTCGAGGCCGGTGGCATGCCTGCGCTGTATGCGGAGGTGCCGGGCGCAGGGCGCCGCAAGCTTCTCCTCTACGAGCACTACGACGTGCAGCCCGTCGACCCGATCGACCTGTGGACCTCGCCGCCGTTCGAGCCCGCCGAGCGAGACGGCAAGATCTTCGCGCGTGGCGTGGCGGACGACAAGGCCGACGTCATGGCCCGCCTCCATGCGCTCGAGACGCTGAAAGAGCTGGGCGACGTGCCGGTCACTCTGCGCTTCCTCATCGAAGGCGAAGAGGAGATCGGATCGAAGTCCTTCGAGAAGATCGCTCATGAGCACGCTGCGAAGCTGCGCGCCGATGGATGCCTGTGGGAGTCAGGCGCCTCGTTCGACGACGCGGGGCGCCCGACTCTGCAGTTCGGCTGCCGCGGCCTGGTCTACGTCCAGCTGCGCGTCAAGCTGCTGGACTTCGACCAGCACTCTGGCTCCGCGTCCATCTATCCGTCGGCGGCGATGTACATGGTCGGCGCCCTGGCGAGCTTGCGCGACCAGGACATGAACATCAAGATCGAAGGCTTCTACGACAGGGTGGTGCAGCCGACCGAAACCGACCGCCGGATGATGGCAAGCATCGACCCCGAGATCGAAAAGCGACGCAAGCTGGTCGGCTTCGTGAAGCTGGTCCGCGACCCGAAGCCCGACCAGGTGGTCGAGCAGATGCTGTTCCTGCCGACGTGCAACATCGCGGGCCTCACGACCGGATACCATGGGCCGGGCTCCAAGACCGTGCTGCCGGCCGAAGCCACGGCCAAGCTCGACTTCCGGCTGATCCCCAACCAGGATCCTGACGAGGTGCTGCAGCTGCTACGCAAACACCTGGACCGACATGGCTTCGAAAAGGTGGAGATCGTGGCGTGGGAGGGCGAGAAGCCGGCCCGCTCAGACCCGAATTCCACGGTCGCCCGTACGGTCATCGAATGCACCCGGGAGATGCACGGCGAGCCTGTCCTGTGGCCGTTCATGCCGGCGACTGGACCCATGCATCCTGTGGTGTCCGACCTCCAGATTCCGACGGTCCTGCCGGTCGGAGTGGGGAGGCCGGACAACCGGATCCACGCCCCCAACGAGAACATTCGCGCCGCGGACTACATCAACACCGTGCGCCTGATGTGCCGGATCTGGGAGCGATTCGGAGCGAGCTGATGGACAAGCTCACGGACAAGCTGTTTACGGTCAAGTACAACGAGGACACGGGCAAGCCTCACATCGAGATAATCGACCAAAACGTCTGCCTGTCCAAGTGCACCGGCAAGTACTGCAACCACTTCTGCCCCGCGGGGGTCTACGAGTGGAACGAGGAGCAGAAGAAGAACCTCGTCAGCTTCGGCAACTGCATCGAATGCGGGGCATGCTCAATCGGCTGCCCGTTCGACAACATCTCCTGTCACGCCCCGCGGGGCGGCTACGGCGTTCGTTATCAGCTCGGCTAGAGGCGCCAACCGGTTTAGGCGTGAGTCCCGGCAGCCGGCTGTTTCAAACAGCTAGCAAAGGTGCTCCCCCCGGCGCTCAACCGGAACAGGAATACAACCCGAACTGGGAATACTTCCTATTGACGCAATGACCAAGTACGACGTGATCATCGTGGGGGGCGGGCCGGCCGGGCTGGCGGCCGCGCTCTACACGGCCCGCATGAACCTGAAGACCGTGCTCCTGGACCGTGGCCCACTGGGCGGCCAGCTGCTGAACACGGAGCTGGTCGAGGATTACCCCGGCTTCGAGTCCGTCCTGGGCTCCGACCTGGCCCTGAAGATGGGCGATCACGCCCGGAAGTTCGGGGTCGACGTTCGGGATTTCGAGCCGGTCCACGAGATCACCGTCGACGGCAACAGCAAGGTCGTGCGCATGGAGTCGGGCGAGGAGCTGCAGGCTCCGGCCCTGATCATTGCCGCCGGAGGCTTGCCGCGGTATCTGGAGGTCCCAGGCGAGCAGGAATACTGGGGCCGCGGGGTCAGCTATTGCGCGGTATGCGATGGCGCTTTCTTCAAGGGCCAGGAGCTGGCGGTGATCGGCGGTGGAGACGCTGCTGTCGAGGAGGGCGAGTTCCTGACGCGGTACGCGTCGAGGGTGTACATCCTTCACCGCCGGAGCGAGCTGCGGGCGCAGCCGATCCTGGTCGCGCGCGCGAAGGCGAACCCGAAGATCGAGTTCATCTTCGACGCCCACGTCACGGAGATCGCGGGCGACGACAAGGTGCAGTCGGTCCTGTACGAGCAGCACGGCGAGATCAAAGAGCTGCGCGTCGGCGGCGTGTTCATCTTCATCGGCTTCGTGCCCAACTCGACCCTCCTCAAGGTCCACGTCGACCACGACGAGAAGGGGTATATCGTCACCGACCGCAACATGCAGACGTCGATAGAGGGCATCTGGGCGGTGGGCGACGTCCGGGCGCAGTTGACCAAGCAGATCGCCACTGCGGTCGGCGACGGAACCACTGCGGCCGTGGCCGCCTCGCAGTACCTCAGCACTTTGAAGGACGCGGCCCGGGCCTAAGGACTCGACTTCTCTTCTGAGGACATGTGTCCTATTGGTGCGCCTCCAGCGCGGCCGATAGAGTTGCCGCACACGAGGAGGGAAGCACAACTGAAATACGTCGCCGCACGCATCGCAGCAACGGCCGCCCTGGCATCGACAGCGTCGGTCTTGCTGTCCATGGTCAGCGTCTACGCAGATGAGAAGCCCGGAAACCCCGGCCATCACTACGGAGAGATAAGTAACCCCGGGCACCACTACGGACAGCTGAAGCACAAGGACGCGCAGACGCCTCCGCCCGCGACCAGCCGCCCGCCGGCAACCAGCTCGACGCCGCCGGATCACGTTTCGAGCGGTCTTCCGTCTTCCGACCCCGCGCCGGCGGCCGGCATCCCCGATCTGGCCTCGACGCTGCCGGTTAGCAACGTGCTGCCCCGACAGCCGACCGCGAAAACTCCGCCGGTCAGCCGCGATTGGACCAGCTGGCTGATCCTGCTGATCCTTCCGGCGCTGGTGGCGGTCTGGCTCATGGTCTTCGCCCGCGCGGCGCTGACCGCGGCCAGGCTGCGCGGGACCGGGCCTCAGGCAGCCTAGGGCGAGCGGGCGACCGTGACCCGAATCTGGAAGGTGTAGCGCCCGTCGGCGGAAGTGGCGTCTACTCGGGCGGCGCCTTCCTGTCGCGCGCCGAATTTCGCCACCGGGCGACCGCCTGAGGCCGGCGTCGCATCCAGCGAAAGGACGCTGGGGTTGCTCGTCTTGAATTGCACGCCAGACCACTCGTCGGCCGGCCAGCCGGACAGGTCGACGGTCAGGTCGCCGCCGACCAGGACGTACGCCTCGCTCCCGTCCTCGCCGACGGTTGCGGTGACGTGCCTGTACTGGCTGAGCTGTGCGTTTCCGGCCGTGCTCGTCTGCAGGGTGGCGGGCAGCACGCCTTGCTCCAAGACGAGCAGCGTGACCATTACCGCCGCGTAGCCGCCCCACGTCAGGTTGCGCGTCCGGGGCTCCGCGCTCGAGAAACCCGGCGTGCGGAACGCAAGGTTGCCGATGTTGAGAAGGACGCCGAGACCCAGCAGGATCCCGACGAGGAGCAGCACGCTGACCACGGCTGAGCCGACGGCCAACGTGTCGCCCGACGCGATCAGGGTCGGCAGCGCGAGCAGGCTGAAAACCCCGCCCAGGGCGAAACGCAGGGCGACGAGGACGAGACAGATGCTCACCAATCCGGTCAAGAACCGCGGCACGCCGATGGTGCGGACCTGCATGACGTTGCGCTCGGCAAGGTCGAGCTCGCCCAGGCTGGGTGCCACTACGCCTTTCCTCAGGGCGGCCGCGGCTCTTTTCATCTCGCCTCCCGGGGGCGACCCGGGAGGACTGCCGGACACCTCGACGCGACCGCTCTCCGTGTCGACCGTCCAGATTGCGGACGGTACGGCCGCGCCGGTCACCGGGCCTGCCGCGGAGAGCTGGTGGCCAGGCGCCACGTGGACGACGACTACCCCGGGCCGCACCTTGTGCTGGATCCGGTTCGGCCGCCAGTTGGCCTCCGCCCAGGTCGCGGCCGCCATCGCGGCGGCGTGCGGGTCCTGGCCTGGTCCTGCGTACAGCAGGAAGGCCGGGGTGGCCCCCTGCTGGCGGTACGCGATGCGGATCGTGTCGCCGGCGAAGGTCTGGAAGCGCGAGTCGGTCTGGCCGGCCAGCCGGTAACGCTCGCGCGGAAGGATCCGGACCAGGCTCGTGCGGGAGAAGTCCTCGACGGTGAAGGGCAAGGCGCGCCGATGATAGGTCGCCGGCGCAGGAATCAGACGGTGCTCAGCCGAGAGACGCTCAGTTGGAGCTGGGGCGGCTTCGGCGCCGGTTGCCGATCGACAGGATCGAGCCGGCGCTGCCGATGCTGAGGATGGAGCCGGTGCTGCCGATGCTCAAGATGGAGCCCGAGCTCCCGATGCTCAAGATGGAGCCGGCGCTGCCGATGCTGAGAAAAGACAGGAGGCTGAACAGGCTGCCTGCGCTAAGGAAGCTGTACGCGCTCAAAGCGCTCACGAGGCTGGCGTGGCTGCGCCAGTTGAGCGCCCGCCAGTCGACCGCCCGCCAGTCGACTGTCCGCAAGTTGTGTGTCCGCGGATTAGGTATCCGCAGGTGGAGCCTCGACATCGGGCCGATCCAAGCGTAGCCCGCGGCAGCTTTTTGGCACACGCCTAAGCTACCGTCAGGCGCGATGGAGGCTACGGCCGAGCCAAGCGTCCTCAGCTCCTGGCTGACGCGGTTCTTTCCATGTGCTCATCGAGCCGCGCTCGTACCTCACCGCGATCTACCTCGCGACCGCGCTTCCCCTCGGCCTGACGTACTTCGCCATCTTTGTGGTCGGCTCCATCTCAGGCGCGGTCCTGGCGGTCTTCCTCGTCGGCCTGGTCCTCCTGCTCGCGTGTCTAGTCGTGGCCTGAATGTTCGCGGTGTTCGAACGCGAGCTCGCTATCGTGCTGCTGGGCGCAAGGATTCCGCCTCTCGCGTTGCCCGAGACGGAGATTCTCTCGCCGTGGCAGCTCCTTCAGGGCCACCTGCGGCGCCCGACCACGTGGCGGTCGCTGGCCTTTCTGCTGGTCAAGCTGCCTTTCGGTGTCTTTGCCACGTTCTTGACCTTCGCCCTTCTGGCGCCGTGCATCGTCGGGACCTTCGCGCCGCTTGGAGATCTGGTGAGCAATGGACCCCGGCCATCGGCCATCGGTGCGCTCGTCCTGCCGGGTATTCCGGCGGTGATCGGGCTCGCCGTCGCGTTCCACATCCTCAACGCATCGGTCGAGCGTGGGGACGATTTGCAGCCGACATCCTCGGGGTCAGCGCCGAGCAGCCGATGACACCGACGGGTTATTAGTTCTACCTCAAACCCGGAATCGACGTGAATCGGGCTCGCCTGGATCTCGGACGCCTCCTCGCCGGCGACGCCCTCGAGCCGGTGAGCGTGTCCGACCAGCTCGCTCAGCAGGTAAACGGCACGCTCACCCTGCTGAACCTGATCACGGGGTTTCTGGGCCTCGGCCTGATCGTGGGCATCGCCGGGCTCGGGGTGATCAGCACCAGGGCGGTGGTCGAAAGGTGGCAGCAGATCGGAATGCTCCGCGCTCTCGGGTTTCGGCGCGCCCTCGTGCAGCGCTCCTTCCTGATGGAGTCGAGCCTGATCGCGCTGCTGGGTCTCGTCATCGGTGCGCTGATCGGCCTGTGGGAGTCCTATCGATTCTTCATGGTCCAGAAGGCTTTCTGGACCGTGGAGTTCCACGTGCCCGCGGTCGAGATCGGAGTGATCCTGGTCGTTGCCTACCTGGCAACGTTGATCACGACCTTCATGCCGGCTCGCGCCGCCTCTCGGGTTGCGCCTGCGGAGGCGCTCCGGTACGAATAATGGCGGCATGACTAAACCCTCCATCCAGCACGTCAATCCGAAGGGTCTGATCGTCAACCCGGCGTTCACGCAGATGGTGATCGTTCACGGTCCGGTCAAGACCATTCACATCGGGGCGCAGAACGCGGTCGACGGCGACGGCAAGATAGTGGGCAAGGGAGACATCGCCGCGCAGACCGAGCAGATCTTGAAGAACATCGAGGTGTGCCTCAAAGCCGCAGGCGCGGCGCGAGACGACATCATCAGCTGGAGCATCTACGTGGCCGAAGGACAGGACCTGATGTCGGCCGCGCAGACCGGAATCAAATGGTGGGGTGGCCGGCCCAACCCGCCGCTCAACAACGTCATGTTCGTCTCCGGCTTCATGCCCAGCGACTTTCTGATCAGCATCGAGGCGACGGCCGTCGTGCCGGTGGCGGAATAGGGATGGTACGCACGGATCTGATCGCCGGGGCTCGCAACGCCGTCCGAGTGTGCCTGAATATCGGCCCGCAGGATCGCGTCTTCATCATCCGCGACCGCCCGCGGACCGAGATCGCCGAAGCCATCGAGCGCGAGGTCGTCGAGACCGGCGCGACGGTGCGCGTGTGGACGATGGAAGACCACGTCCAGCGGCCTGTCGCCTCGTTTCCGCGCAAGCTCGCGGACGAGATCCTTCGGTTCAAGCCAACAGCGTCTTTCTACATCGGCATCGGCCTCAAGGGCGAGCTCGGTTTCCGCAAGCCGATGCTCACCCTGCTCGCCGACGAGCTGCGCTCCCGGCACGGCCACATGATCGGCATCAACGACCTGCTGATGACCGACGGCATGACCTCCGACTACGAGGAGGTCTACCGCGTCACGCGCAAGGTGTATGAGATCGTCCGCCACGCGCGGCGCATCGCGGTGCACACCGTACTTGGCACCGACATTGTCGCGACCTTCTCGCCGTCGCTCAAATGGATTCCTTCAGATGCGCGCTACTGGGAGCAGGGACGCTGGGGCAACCTGCCTGAGGGCGAGACGTTCACGTGTCCGCTCTCGGTCGACGGCGTCATCGCGGCCGAGGAGCTGGGCGACTGGTTCACCGAGAAGTACGGACAGTTCGAATCGCCGCTGAGGATCCTGATCAATCACAGCCGGGTGACGTCGGTCGAGACGCCGGATCCAAAACTCGGCGCCGAGGTCCGTGGGTATCTCTCTCAGCATCCGAACTCGAACCGCGTCGGTGAGTTCGCGATCGGCACGAACGTCGGACTCACGCAGATCGTCGGCAACTTTCTGCAGGACGAGAAGTTTCCGGGCGTCCACATCGCCTTCGGCGATCCGTACGGAATCGAGACGGGCGCCGATTGGGAGTGCCCGTCTCACGTCGACGCGCTGGCGTCGCACGCGACCGTCACCGTCGACGGACGGGTCATCATGGAGCACGGCCGCTTCCTGGTTTAGCGGACTACGTCGATCCAGACCAGGCCGGGTGGAAGCGTTACCGGCTGACCGCTGTCGAGCGTGAAAACGAGCGGACCGTGGCTGTCATTCGACGCCCACGTGCCCGAATATTGCTGTCCCTTGTAGTAGACCTCGAGGCGGCCATTCGTGTCGAGGTCGAAGTCGTGGATGTGCGCGCCGTGTCCATCGCCGACGTCGAGCAGCCATTCGCGCGTGTGGAGCACCATCACCATCTCGATGCGCAGCGGTTGGCGGAGGCTCGCGTCTTTGTATGCGTGACCCTCCTCTGCTTTGGTGTAGGTGCCGGTGGCAGGGTCATAGGTGTAGGTGGAATAGTGCTCGTCGACTGTGGCGCTGCTGACCGCAGTCCCAGCGCCCAGGTTCGGACGCACCTTCGGGAAAACGTAACCCGGAATGCTGTACAGCTCCTCGGCGGCCAGAACCCGATCGCCGTTGATCATCAAGTTGTCAGGCGCGTCGCGCGACGAAATGCGGTACTGAAACCCGATGGTGTCGAAGAACTGCGGGGTTGGATCCTGGGCGGCGCGAGCGCGGGTGGCCTGCGACTCGCCGGATTGGAACAGCAGCCCCTTGTAATGGCGGCCGAGCTTCAGCGAGATGAAGCGCGCGGAACGCATCGGGCCGATCAGGTCCGGCGCGTTCTGATAGATCGCCGTAAGGCGCGTTATCCCACCTTCGGCGAGGTATTCGTAGACGACATCGGCCGCCTGCAAGCCGTTCTGATCGCGCGCGAACTCATCGTTGGGAATCTGGATCAACGCCGGGTAGCGCAGGGAGGTGGTGTGCTCCCGGTCGTGCCAGTACACCCCCGTCTTCAGAGTGAAGGCGGCTGCCACGAGGTGACCGGTCTGGTCGCGACCACCGGGCGCTATCTGGACCATCAACGGCCCCGACCCGATCCCCGCGAGGGAGAACGTCGCGCTCTTGTCGTCGGCCGCCCACTTCAGCGCCGCGATCTGGCTGCCGACCGTGACCTTGATCGTCACCGGTTCCATGGCGTCGTTGAAGGTGAGCTTCATCGTGGCGCCAGGGTCGACCTCGTTGCCGTCTTTGAGAGGGCTGCCGTCGCCCTGCGTGACCGAGATGACGCGCGGAACGATGATGGTCGTGAAACTCCACTGTTGACCATGGACTGGGCGACTTGCGGTGTCCGTAATCGTCACCATCGCGACCGTGTACGTGGTCAGCTCCGCGAGCGGTTTCTTCGGTATCCACGCATACTCGGTCTGGCCGGACACGGCGGTGACAGTACCGTCCGTCGCCGGCGTCACCGTCACGCCGGACCTCAACGCGTCGATCGAGACCGACCTCGAGAACCTGAATACGAAGCTGCCGTCGGTCGGAACGTCCTTCTGCCCATTCTTGATGTTCGTGGTCACCGTTGTCGGCAGCGTGTTCTCGTACGCGAGGAATGCTCCTGCACCGACGAGGATCACGAGCATGGCCATGCCGGCCGCGACGAGCGCGCGACGACCAAAGCCTCTGCGGCGGCGGCGCGGGCTCCTCAGTGGAGGTGATGCCGGGAGCGCTGGCTCGAGCTCAGGGAGCGACGTGGATATCGACAACGGGCCGCCGGAATTATTGCACCAAGTGCCGGCGAAGATAAGTAAAGGTATAGATGCCGGTTGCGTGCCCGCTCTCGAACGCGATCTGCAGTGCGTATTGGCCGACGAGGATCACATCCTTGATGCGCAGCTCCTCAGGGCTCAGCTCTTTCACGCGCGACAGGCGGCCTGGCAGCCCCGCTTCGCCGCGACACTCGGCACACGGGCACGCCCATCGCAGCTGCTGACCTGAATAGGTCGTTCGCGTCCCGTCCTCCCACGTGATCTCCATCACTTGGCGCTCTCGGTCGACGTCGACGTCGGTGGGAAACGGGTCCGGGTCTTGCGTGCTAGTGGACGTTGATGACCGGCAGCTGACGGAACGACTGGATCGAGGTCCGCGCCGCAACTTGCGATGCGATTTCGACGAACGCCTTCGCCCCCGCTGATTCGGGACGCGAGATGACGACAGGGATCCCGCCGTCCGCGTCTTCGCGAATCCCTTCCTCGAGCGGGACGGCGCCCAGGAACGGAACTCCGAGTCGCTTCGCGGCAGCCTCGGCGCCGCCATGGCTGAAGATTTCGTGCCGGTGCCCGCAGTCGGGGCACACGTACCAGCTCATGTTCTCGATGAGGCCGAGCGGCGTCACGTTCAGCTTGCGGAACATCTGCAGCGCGTTGACCGCGATATCGGTGGCGACGTCTTGGGGTGTACATACGATGGCCACGCCCGTCAGCGGGATCACCTGTCCAAGCGTGAGCGAGGCGTCGCCAGTGCCGGGAGGCAGGTCGATCACCAGATAGTCGAGGCGACCCCAATCGGTCAGCCTCATCAGCTCCTCGATCATCTTGCCGACCATCGGTCCGCGGAAAACCGTGACCTCGCCGGGCGGACGCACGTGGCCGAAAGACATCACCTTCAGGCCGTGAGCATCGATCGGCTGCAGCCGGCCGTTCGCATTGGACGGGGTGGTGCGGGAACCGGTCATCGCCGGCACTGACGGGCCGAGGATGTCGGCGTCGAGCAGGCCAACCTCGGCGCCGGCTTTACGCAGCGCGGCCGCCAGGTTGACGGCCACCGTCGATTTGCCCACGCCGCCCTTGCCTGAAGCGACGGCGATGGTCTGCTTGACGCCGGGCAGGATCTCCGACGGTTTGGGACGCATGAACGCCGGCCGCACATTGGCGGTCATCCGGACCTCGACGGCGGTCACACCGGGGATTCCGTAGACGGCGTCCTCGGCCTGCGACTTGAAGCGGTCGCGAACAGGACACGCCGGGGTAGTGAGCTCGAAGGTGAAGCTGACCTTCCCATGGGCGCTGACCTCGAGCTCCTTGATCATGCCCAGGCTGACGATGTCCCGGCCGAGGTCCGGGTCCTTGATGCGGCCCAGAGCCTCCAGCACCTGTTGCGAAGTTATCCCTGCCACTGGCACCGGATGTTACCGAGGCTGCTAAGTTCAGTGCGCCATGAAGGACGCCGAGCGCGCGCAGGGGGCACCTCAAACCGTGACTGCCACCAGCCCGATGGCGGAGCTGGTCGCCTACTACGGAGGGCCCGCGTCCGACGTCTACTTCCAGCGCGCGCGCAAGACCCTTGCCGGCGCGCATGTGGACGCGGTCGTGGTGATGGACTTCTTCTCCAGCGAGCCAGGCGTGCTGTGTGGGGTGGCCGAGGCCGTTCGGCTGCTCGGCGAGATCCTCGACGAGGGCGACGAGGGGTGGGCGATCGCCGAAGGCTCGGAGATGGCGCAGAAGGAGACCGTTCTCCGCATCAGGGCGCCCTACTCACGTTTTGGCGTCTACGAAACGGCTCTCCTCGGCATGCTGTCGAGCTGCTCGGGCTGGGCTACCGCCGCGCACGAGATCGTCGAGGCGGCCAACGGCAAACGCGTCATCAGCTTCGGCGCACGCCATGTCCACCCTCTCATTGGGCCCGTCATGGAGTACTCGGCCGTCGTCGGGGGATGCGCGGGCTGCGCCACGCCGCTCGGCGCGCAGCTCGCTGGACTGCAAGGCGCGTCCGGGACGATGCCACACGCGATGATGCTGCTCTTCGGCGACACAGTCAAAGCCGCGCTGGCCTTCGACCAGCACATGGGCGACGACGTGCTACGCATCGTGCTCGTCGACACGTTCAAGGACGAGGCGGAGGAGTCGCTGCGCGTCGCCGAAGCGCTGGGCAAGCGCCTGCGCGGAGTGCGGCTCGACACGCCAGGCGAGCGCGGGGGAGTGACGATCGACCTGGTGAAGGAAGTGCGCGCCCGACTCGACCTGGCCGGCTTCGAGCACGTCGGCATCTTCGTCTCCGGGGGACTGGACGCAAATCGGATTCGTGAGTTCGAGGCGGCGATGTGTCCGATTCATTCCTACGGTGTCGGGATGGCGATCAGCTCTGCGCCACCCATCGCATTCACGGCGGACATCAAAGAGATCGCAGGCAAGCCGATGACCAAGCGCGGGCGGATTCCGGGCGCGACGCCGAACCCTCGACTCGCGCGCGTGATCTGAAGAAAAAGCAACTCCTCGAGCTGCAGGCGGCATGCCGCGCATGCCGCGTCTGCCAGGACCAGGGCATCATCGCCGAGGCGACACCAACCTTCGAAGGGCGGTGGGGCGCGCCGTTCTTCATCGTCGGCCAGGCGCCGGGGCCCTTGGAGAAGGAGGCGCGGCGGCCGTTCTCAGGACGAGCTGGGAAGCAGCTCGAGCGCTGGATGGTCGAGGCCGGCTTTAGCGACGGCGCGGAGTTTCGGCGCATGGCGTACATAGCCGCGTTGATGCGCTGCTTCCCGGGTCGCAACAGGCAGAACACGGGCGACCTCCGCCCGCCTCCGGCCGGCATCGCCAACTGCGCGCACTGGCTCGACGCCGAGCTGCGCCTGCTCAGGCCGAAGGTGCTGATCCTGGTCGGACAGATGGCGATCGTCCGTTTTCTCGGTCCAGGCACGCTTGAGGACCGCGTGGGCAAGAGATTTGGTGACCAACCCGTGATGGTTCCGCTGCCGCATCCATCGGGCCAGAGCCGCTGGCTGAACGCGACCGCCAATCGCGAGCGGCTTGCGACAGCTCTGGCACTGATCAGCGAGCTGCGATCACACTTTGCCCGGTGAGATATCTGCTGATCTACTACGGTGGCACGATGCCGGCCACGCCCGCGCAGCAGGCGCGAGTCATGAAGCAGTGGACTTCGTGGTTCAACAAGCTGGGACCGGCCATCGTCGACCCTGGCAATCCGTTCTCAGGCAAGGTCAACAAGCTCAAGCCTGATGGTGGCGTGGCCAAAGGCCCGGTCGGCCAGCGCGCGACGGGTTATAGCATCATCGAAGCGCCTTCGCTGGTCGCCGCGACGAAGCTTGCGAAGAGCTGTCCCGTGATCAAGGGTGGGGCCCAGGTCGCGGTTTACGAAACGTTCAACGTGATGTAGCCGCGTGCCTGCGTTCTTCGCGAGGCATGACCACGGCCGAGCCATCATCGAGGGCGCCGACGCACGGCACCTCGCGCGCTCGCTGCGGGCGAGGCTAGGACAAGAGATCGACGTCATCGACCCCGAGGGTTTCATGCTGAGCGTGCGCCTCGACCACGTCTCGCCGACGAGGGTCGAAGGCACTGTGGTGTCGCAGAGGCCGCATCAGCCGGAGCCATCCGCGCGAATCACGGTCGCGATCGCCAACCTTCCGGCGCCGGCACTCGAGCTAGTGCTGTCGCGATGCACCGAGGCGGGTGCGTTTGCATTCGTCGTGTTCCAGGCCGACCGCAGCGTCGGTCGGGGCGAAAAGCTCGAGCGCTGGAACACGATCTGTCGCGAGGCAGCAATGCTGGCGGGGCGGTTGCGAATCCCCGAGGTTTCTGCCGCGTCGTCGGCCGAGGCGGCGATCGGAGCCGAGGACTTTCCCGTGCTCCTTACCCGCGAAGCGCCGCTGCGGCTGGCCGACCTGACGAAGCCGCGCGACCTCATTCTTTTCGTTGGTCCGGAAGGTGGGTGGACCGAGCGCGAGATGGAGCTCGCGGAGACGACCGCGTCTCTAGGCCCACGCAACCTTCGCACCGAAACGGCCGCACTGGTGGGCCTGGCGATCGCGCTGGCCGTTCGGGGTGCCTAAGCGCAGCTCCCCCGGAAAGGCAAAGGCACCGTGAGACCGAGAATTTGATTTTGGGTAAAGCGCACGGATTGAAGCCAGCACGGCGAGGTCGCTAGCTCTTGTGGCCTCGAGCCATTTCCACCTCGCCCGCAATCGCCACCACCGAAGCCACGCCGAACGCGACCGCCCCGACCACGATCAGGCCCGCCCCCAGCGGCACCAGCCACGAGGTCATGCCAATTCCCAGGCAGACCACTCCGGGCGCAAGCACGAGCACGGCGTAGATCCTGAAGCCCCGCTTTGTCGCTGCGTAGCCCGGTGGCAGCGAGCCCAGGTAGCGCGACGTCACCCGGCGAATGACGTAGTCGCCCGCGCCGAACAGGTTCAGCAGCAAGACAACGCCGGCGAGCGTCAGAACTGCGCCGATGCCAAGCACCACAGCCACGATCCCTAGCATTTTGACCGTGGCGGTTACGACCAGGCAGGCGCTGGTGCGGAACTTCTGCATCATCGCCCATATCGACCACGGCAAATCGACCCTGGCGGATCGCCTGCTCGAACATACCGGTGCGATCAGCCAGCGCGAGATGCATGACCAGGTGCTCGACACCATGGACCTCGAGCGCGAGCGCGGTATCACCATCAAGCTGCAGGCAGTGCGCATGACTTATCCCGCGCACGACGGTCAGACCTATGAGCTAAACCTCATCGACACTCCCGGCCACGTCGACTTCGCGTACGAGGTCTCGCGGTCGCTCGCGGCTTGCGAGGGGGCGATCCTCGTCGTCGACGCTGCGCAGGGGATCGAAGCCCAGACGCTGGCCAACCTCTACCAGGCGGTGGAGGCGGGCCTGACCATCGTCCCTGTCGTGAACAAGATCGACCTCGACGCCGCGCAGCCTGAGCTGGTCGCCGAGGAGATCGCGGATGTGACCGGCATCGCGCGCGACCAGGTCATCTTCGCCTCCGCCAAGCTGGGCATCGGCACCGAAGCAATCCTGGAGGCGGTCGTCAACCGCGTCCCGCCGCCGCGCGGCGATCCCTCGAAGCCACTGCGCGCGCTCATCTTCGACTCGCATTACGACCCATACCGAGGCGTGATCACGTACGTGCGCGTGGTGGACGGCGAGATCTTGCCCCGGACCAGGATCCGGATGATGAACACCGACAAGGTCCACGAGGTCGACGAGGTGGGCTGGTTTGCGCCGCGCCCCCGACCGGCGGACAGGCTCACAGCCGGAGAGGTCGGTTACGTGACGGCGGCGATCAAGAACGTCGTCGACGCGAGGGTGGGCGACACGATCACGACCGCCGAGCACGGGGCGACCACGCCGCTGCCCGGCTATCGGCGCGTGAAGCCGATGGTGTTCGCGGGCCTGTTTCCAAGCAACTCCGACCAGTTCGGCGCCCTGAAGGAAGCCCTGGAGAAGCTGCAGCTGAACGACGCCGCGCTGTCGTTCGAGCCGGAGAACTCGGCCGCCCTCGGTTTCGGCTTCCGGTGCGGCTTCCTTGGCCTGCTCCACCTCGAGATCGTTCAGGAGCGTCTGGAGCGAGAGTTCGAGCTCGAGCTCATCACCACCGCGCCGACTGTGGAGTACCAGGTCAAGCTGAAGCGGGGCGGGGTGGTCGACGTCGACAACCCGGCGCTTCTCCCCGACCCAACGGCCATCGAATCGATCTCGGAGCCGTACGTGAAGCTCTCGATTATCGTGCCGTCGACATTCGTCGGGCCGATGATGGAGCTGTCCCAGGATCGAAGAGCCACCTTCAAGCACCTGGAGCACCGTCCGGGCGATCGCGTCGTGCTCGAGTACGAGATCCCGCTCGGCGAGATCATCCATGACTTCTACGACCAGCTGAAGTCGCGCTCCAAGGGTTATGCCTCGATGGACTACGAGATGATCGGCTTCAGGGAAGGCGATCTGGTGAAGCTAGACGTGCTCGTCGCGGGCGAGCCGGTCGACGCGCTTTCCCTTATCACGCATCGGAGCAAGGCCCAGGCCCAGGGCCGACGGCTGGTGGAGAAGTTGAGGACGATCATCCCGCGACAGCTCTACGAGGTTCCGCTCCAGTCGGCGATCGGTGGGAAGATCATCGCCCGCGAGACGATTCCGGCCATGCGGAAAGACGTGCTCGCGAAATGCTATGGCGGCGACGTGACCCGGAAACGCAAACTGTTGGAGAGGCAGAAGGAAGGCAAGAAGCGAATGAAGCGCGTCGGTTCGATCGAGATCCCGCAGGAGGCGTTTATGGCGGTGCTGAAGCTTGACTAGGCTGACACTGGCGGCGGTTCTCGTTGCAGTGGTCGTCTTGTCCGCATGCGGGAAGTCGACGTCGCAGCTGGCCAGGCAGGCGGACATTTACGCGAGCACTCCGAGCCAGGCCGACATTCGGACGCTCCTACAGGACGACAACTGGTGGGCGGGCGTGCCGTCGTTCAGGGTGCTGCCCCTTGACGCAGCGACGTTCCCGCTCAACGAACAGTTCGGGATCACCCAGCCCTTCCTACACCTGGGAACCGCCGAAGACCTGGTCGTCCGCTACGACGTCTTCGACACCACCTCGGGGGCGACAACCACCATGAGCGACTTGAAAACCGCGCACGCCAATTCACCCACGACCCCGAAAGTGGGGGACGACACCCTCTACACCGTTTTTCTCAGCGAAGGTGGGGCGCCCTTCGTCTACCGGACGTATGTCCGCGTCAGTCAGGTCATCGTCACCATTGCCTGGGCCCACCGAAATCCCGCGCCAACGGTCCAGCAACTCAGCAAGAACGCCCACCTGGTCGTCGACGGCCTGAAGAAGGCGCTGGCGGGCAAGATCCGCGGTTCTCTCAAACCGGTCGGCGCAGGCGAGCTGCCGCCACCGGGTCGCGATATCACGCCCCTGGGGTCGACGCGGCTGCCCATCGAGGCCTGGGTCGTCATGGGCCGCATCGCCTTGATGGACACCTTCCTCCAGGTGATCAAGAAAGCGGGCCTGACTGACTTCGCATTCGGTGATTACGCACTGAACAATGACACCCACATGGAAGTGCAGACAGCGCTGGTGAAGTTCGGGTCTGCCACGGATGCTTCGGACTGGGCTTCGGTTGCCACCGGCAGTCAGGCCGACCAGAACGGCATCGCCAGCACGTACCTGCCGACCGGCGGCACGCCGGCCGCAGGCGAGTATCACTATGTGTTCGCGGCCGCCAGCTACGGCGCCTTGCTGGTCTGCAAGCCAAGCCTGGACGGCGAGGCCGCCACGCGGGAATGTGAAGGCCCGATGGAGCGGACGGCGCTCGCCTGGAAGATCGCGCTGGGCGGTTAGGCCGGCAGCTCCGCTCGACCTTTTTGTTGGCGGGACTGCTGGAACCACTGCCACTGCTTCGTCAGCCCATCGCGCAGAGACACGCGTGGCTCCCAGCCGAGCCGCTCGCGAGCCAGGTTGATCGATGCCCCGGTGTGGCGAAGGTCGCCAGGCGCCGCGGGCAGGTGCCGGCGCCGGACGTTGATCCGGCTGATTTCCTCGAGCGTGTCGAGGACGCGGTTCATGGTGACGCGGCTGCCGCCGCCGAGGTTGATGATCTGGCCCGCCACGTCGGCTGTGGCCGCCTTCACGGTTCCGTCGATGGCGTCGGAAACATACGTGAACTCGCGCGTCTGCTCGCCGTCGCCGAAGATCTCGATCTCTTCGTTGTCGACGAGCGCCTCCATGAAGCGGCGGAATGCCATATCGGGTCGCTGCCGCGGGCCGTACACGGTGAAGTAGCGAAGTGAGGTCACTGGAATCCCGAAGTTGCGCATGTAGACGAAGGCCAGGTGCTCTGCCGCGAGCTTGGTCATCCCGAACGGCGACACGGGACGCGGCAGGGCCGACTCTTTGGTCGGGAACATCTCCGCGTCCCCGTAAACGGATTCGCTCGACGCGAACACCAGCCTCCGCGCCGGCGCGTCACGCAGGCCTTCGAGCAGCTTCTGAGTGGCCACGATGTTGTCGTGGACGTAGCGGTCGAAGTGATCGCCCCAGCTCGGGCGCGCGCCTTCCTGGCCCGCCAGGTGAAAGACAACCGTGACACCCTCGAGGAGCCGGGGCAGGTCAGCGCCGACGACGTCGGCTTCGATGAGAGTGAACTTTCGGTGCGCGCGGGACGCCTCGAGGTTCTGCTCCTTGAGGGCGCGGGCGTAGTAGCCGCTGAACGAATCAATGCCCACGACTTCGTGGCCGTCGGCCAGGAGGCGCTCGCTGAGGTGCGAGCCGATGAATCCCGCAGCGCCGGTCACCGCGACGCGGGTCGGGCTTTCGAGCATGTCGGACAAGACTACCTATCGTTGTGGCCATGAATCGCTTCGAGTCCTGGCTCGTCACGACGGACTTGGGGGTGACGGTCAAGGAGTTCCCGCAGGGCACGCGCACCGCTGTCGATGCAGCGCGTGCCGTCGGCTGCGAGGTCGGGCAGATCGTGAAATCGCTCGTGTTCGTGGCTGATGGCAAGCCAGTCGTCGCCCTGGTCAGCGGTGCCAACCGCCTCAACGAAAGCCGGCTGGCGGCGGTCGCGGGCCGGCCCGTGACGAAAGCGGACGCGGAAACGGCGCGTACGGCGACCGGCTACTCGATCGGCGGCGTCCCGCCGTTCGGTCACACGAACGAGCTGCCCGTGTTCATGGACCGCGACCTGCTCGGCCATGCGGTCGTGTGGGCGGCGGCGGGCCGGCCGGATTCGGTCTTCGAGATTCAACCCGACCGTTTGCGGGAACTGAGTAATGCGGTGGTGGTGGACCTGAAGTGAGCAGTCTTCTGATCTTCTGTCGCGACTGCGCAGGGCAGGTGCCGAGCTCGCAGACCCGCAGTGGGCTCTGCCTCGACTGCCAGGTCAGACGGTCGGTCGCTGACCTGCGTGACGAGCACGCGCGCCTGTGGCGGAAGCGAGAGCGATACCGCGCCCAACAGGCGAACGTGGAGCAGATCGGGAAACAGATCGCCCGCGTCGAGGACCGGCTGGGCCAGCGCATCAAGGAGCTGGTGGCGGGCGATCGGCAGGCCGCCGAGTACCTGCGCCGCGAGCTGGAGGCCGCTCGGGGCCAGCGCTACACGATCAAAGGTGCCTGACAGGAGTCCGGTCTCTCGAGGCGAGGCCGGTGGCCTACAAGCGTTTCGACACCTCTACGTGCACATCCCCTTCTGCAAGCACAAGTGCGGCTACTGCGACTTCAACGCGTACGCCGGCATGGATCGCCTCATACCTGACTATGTCGACGCCCTCGAGAAGGAGTTGGTTTTCGCGCGCGAACGATTTCCGTTCCAGGAGCTGGACACCGTCTACCTGGGTGGTGGCACGCCGAGCCTTTTGCCGGCCGCCCATATTGCCCGCCTGCTGGCGTTCATCCAGCGCAGCTTCAACGTCGCTTCTGAGGCAGAAGTGACGCTCGAGGCGAACCCCGCGAGCACCGACGCCATGAAGTTGACCGCGTGGCTCGAGGGTGGCGTCAATCGCCTCAGCCTCGGCGTCCAGGGGTTCGACCCGCGCGCGCTGGCGGTCCTCGAGCGAAAAACAGACGCCGCGCAGGCAACGCGGGCGTTCGACCTCGCCCGCGCGATGGGCATGGACAACGTCAGCATCGACCTCATCTACGCAGTCCCATACCAGAGCCGTGAGACATGGCTGGAAACGCTGCGGCGCGCGATCGCCATGGAGCCGGACCACGTATCGACCTACTGCCTTTCGTTCGAGGAGGGGACGCTCCTTTACAGGCGTCGCGCCGAAGGCCGGGTCCCAGAGGTCGACACCGATCTGCAGTGGGACCAGCTCGATGCGGCTTCCGTCGAGCTGGAGGCGGCGGGCTTTCGGCGCTACGAAGTGTCCAACTGGGCGCGACCAGGCTTTGAGTCGCGTCATAACCAGGCCTACTGGCGCTGCCGGCCGGTCTATGGCGCGGGCGCCGGCGCGCACTCATACGCGACGGACGGCACCATCGCGTCGCGCTGGTGGAACGTGGCCCGGCCGCGCGAATACATAGCTTCGGCACCGTCGCCCAGGGCGGACGGCGAAGAGCTCGACGCCCATAAGGCGGCGGCTGAGTCACTGATGCTCGGACTGCGGACGGCCGAAGGCACGCGCGTGATGCCCGGCTTCGAAACCGAGCTGCGGAGCCTGCTGCGAGCGGGGCTTATCCGGCGGGTCGACGGCCGGGTGGTGCCGACGCGCCGAGGGATGGACCTGCACAACCAGATCGCCCTCGCGGTTCTGTAAAGAGGTGCCGGGTTCAGCTTGTCCCGGCGTTGAACCGACCAAGAAATGAGTCGAGCGATGACCGTGCTCGTGGCGATCGTTGCCGTGTTTGTGCTCGCCGACGTGTTCGTGGCCGCGAAGCTGGTCGCCGATCGCCAGCTGCAAGCCCCGGCCGCGGCTGAGCAGCAGGGCGAGAACGCCCAGGAAGACGAGCACGCGCAGAAGGACCAGAACGACCAGCAGGACGGCGAGGACACAAAGGACGGCCCCAACGCGCACTCACAAAAGGACTCCAACGAGGGTCCCGACGACTAGGCGCACCCTGTACTGTTAGTTGGCACTCTCCCGTTGAGAGTGCTGAAAGCAGATGGAGAACAGAAAGCAGGCGATCCTGCGGGCGGTCGTACACGAGTTCACAACCAGCGCCGTGCCGGTCGGCTCACAGGCTCTCCAGAGCCGCTACTTCGTGAACCTGTCGTCGGCGACGATCCGCAGCGAGCTCGCCGAGCTCTCCGACCTCGGCTACCTGACCCAGCCCCACACTTCGGCCGGGCGAGTACCGACCGACTCAGGCTACCGCTACTTCGTCGACTTCCTGATGGAGCTGGAACCGATACCGGACCGCGTCAAGGCGTTCATCCAGGACAAGCTGCGCGCTGCGCCCGGCGACATGGAGGGCCTGGTCGAGCGGGCAGCGATGACCGTCGCGGCCGTCACCCAGAACGCGTCGGTGGCGAGCGCACCGCAGGGTGCGCAGGCTCGCATCAAGCACGTCGACCTGGTCTCGTTGGAGCCGAGGGAGGTGCTGCTGATCCTCCTCCTAGAAGGCAACCTTCTCCGCCAGCAGGTCGTCAACACGACTCAGGCCGCAACCCAGGCGCAGCTGACCAGGCTGGCCGCGAAGCTCAACCACTCGCTCGGCGGGCGTGCATCGGATGAGGCTCGGCGCCACTACGAGGACGCGCCGCTTGGCCTCGAGAAGGAACTGCTTGGTCGGGTGATCGCGGTCCTCGACCTGTCCGAGAAAGGGTCGGAGGGCCTGGTCGTCCACGACGGCGTGCGGAACCTGCTCCGGCAGCCGGAGTTCGCCGAGTCGTCGCGACTGCACCAGGTACTCGAAGTGCTGGAAGAGACGCACTACCTGACCGTGCTGCTGCGTCAGCTGATCGGCGACTCGGATCTGCAGATCGTCATCGGCTCGGAAAACACTTCCAGCGGCCTGCAGGGCTGCGCGGTCGTGCTGACCACCTACGGCCCGACGGCGCGCCTGAAAGGCGTGCTCGGCGTGGTCGGCCCGACGCGCATGGCTTACAGCCAGACCGTGGCACGCTTGCAGGCAGTTGCACGCGGCGCAAGCGACCGCATGGCCGAGCTAGGGGTTTGATCTCAGGGCCAGGCGCGGTATCTAGAGTTCAATGACCACGCGCAAGCATCCCCGCGACCCCGAAGAAATCCAGGCCAGCATCGCCCTCTATGAAGGCAAGATCGCCGAGCTCGAATCCGCGCTGGCAGAAGCCAAAGACAAGTACCTCCGCCTGGCTGCTGATTTCGACAACTTCAAGAAGCGAACGCGGCAGGAGCAGCTGGAGACGATCCAGCACGCCTCCGCCGACCTTATTGGTCGTGTCCTGCCGGTCCTCGACGACCTGCACAACGTGCTGGACCACAAGCCGGAAGGCGTGGACGAGTCATGGGTGAAAGGACTGGAGCTCAGTGTGCGCAAGCTGGAGGAGGTGCTTGGTACGCACGGCCTGCAGCCGATCGAGTCTGTCGGGGCGCAATTCGACCCCAAGCTGCACGAGGCGGTCGGGCATGAGGAGTCGACCGAACACCCCGAGGACACCGTCGTTGCCGAGCTGCGGCGTGGCTACCGCCTGCGCGATCGCGTAGTGCGGCCGGCCCTGGTCAAGGTGTCGCGCCAGCCCGCCCTGCCCGAAGACACAGAAAACACCTGATCGCCGGTGGCCGTCAAGCGCGACTACTACGAGGTGCTCGGAGTCGGACGCCAGGCTTCGCCTGAGGAGCTCAAGCGGGCATTTCGGAGGATCGCGATGGACTCGCATCCGGACCGCAATCCGGATGACGAAATCGCGCACGCGCGATTCAAGGAGGCGAGTGAGGCCTATGCCGTACTTTCCGACCCGGATCGGCGCCGGAGCTACGACATGTTCGGCCACTCGGCAGTCGGCGCGAGCGGGCCAGTCGTCGATTTTTCCGACATGCCGTTCGCGGACATATTCGACACGTTCTTCGGCGGCGGATTTGGGGCTCGGGCCCGGCGCGAGCGGTCGAATCGCGGCGAGGACCTTCGCTACGACCTGACGATCACCTTCGAGGAGGCGTTCACAGGCGTCGAAAAGCAGATCGACGTGCCGCGCCTGGCGGCGTGCGAACGCTGCTCCGGCAGCGGAGCCGAACCTGGGACCGGCCAAGAAAGGTGCCCGAGCTGTGGAGGCGCGGGGCAGGTTCGCAGGACGGCACAGTCGTTCTTCGGTCAGGTCATGACCACGGCCACCTGTCCGATGTGCGGAGGCGCAGGACGAATCCTGAAGAACCCGTGCACCGAGTGCCGCGGCCAGGGCCGCGTCCAGAAGACGAAGCGGCTGGCGGTGAAGATTCCTGCCGGGGTCGATTCGGGATCGCAGATACGGATCAGCGGCGAGGGGGAGGCTGGAGTGCGCGGTGGCCTTCCTGGCGACCTGTACGTCGTGCTACGCGTCAAGGCCCATCCTCAACTTGCACGTCACGAGCAAGACATCATCTACGAACTGCGCGTGAACATCGTCCAGGCCGCTCTGGGGGACACGATCGAGATCCCGACCCTGGAGGGACCGGTCGAGATCGCGATTCCCGCCGGCACGCAGCACGGCCAGTCATTTCGCCTCAAAGGAAGGGGCATGCCCGACGTGCGGGACGGGCGACGCGGCGACCAGTACGTGGTAGTGCAGATGGTCGTGCCCAAGGACCTGAACCCTGAGCAAAAGGCGCTGCTCCGCAAGGTCGGCGGGCTCACCGGGAAGCCGGAGAAGGTATCGAAAGGATTCTTCGACAAGCTGCGCGACGCGATCAGTCTGGATTAGCTGAATTTCGTCAAGTTCTCTTTAAACTTCGCTCGCGTTCGTGCGTTGTGTGCAGCCGTGAGAGGATGGTGGTCGGCCGCAATAGCGGCTTTTTTGTTGCTTGTCTTCGCGTGCGCCCCGCCGTCTCAGAAGGGTGGCGTGCCAGCGTCGCCGACTCCGTCGCCGTCGCCAACTCCGACAGTCGCTCTTGCGGTGTCAGCCGGCGGGCCTTTCCACGGCGGCGAGGTCGGCGTCGGTTACGCGCCGGTGGGCCTGACGGCCACAGGCGGGGTCGCGCCGTACAGGTGGACGGTCACCTCGGGGGCGCTGCCCGGCGGGCTGACTCTGGGGAACGACGGCTCGATGTCGGGGAGGCCTAACGCCGCGGGGACGTTCACCTTCACTGTTCAGGTCGCCGACGCGGGGGACAGCTCGGCGAGCTTGCCGGGGACGATCACGATTGCTGCAGCCCTGTCAGCGAGCTTGATCCCTTCCTGTGCGACCTACTGCAACGTCGAACTGGGCTGCACCTCGGTTTGTGGGACCTTCGGCCAGCAGAGCGGCGGTGTCGGGCCGTACGGCTACTCGCTCACGCAAGGGCCTTTGCCAGCGGGAACATCACTGTCGGGGCTTTCGCTTACCGGCACCTTTACGGGATCGTCTGGATGGCTGCAGTTCACGGCTCAGGTCCGCGACTCCATGGGGGCGACGGCCACCCTCTCGCCGAAGTTCTGGATGTACCAGCACATCGGGCTGGCGAGCGGGAGCTGCATCGGGAACTACCTCACAGGCTGCTCGGGGAGCTTGCCGATCGGTGGCGGCGTCCCAGGTTCGCCGGCTTCAGTGAAGCTGGTTGCAGTAGCTCCGAACCCGAATAAGGGCTGCTGGCAGCCGAGCGCCACATCGCCACCGCCTGGCTATGGTCTCTCGGTGAGCGGCGGCAACGTCGTCGTCACGATTCCAAGCCGGATGATCAATGGATACGGGGCGGTCTGGACTCTTACCGTCAGCGACCACGTTCTCTGCGCCGCCTCGACCTACTGCACATCACCTCAGGCCACGGTGGTGATCGGGGTGCAGTGCGGGTAAAGACATAACTTCGACCCTTGCGGGGAGGTTATTCCCTTCTGTAGCTTTGAACCGTATAGATGAGGAATACAGTGTCCAAAACCATCGATCTCGAACTAACCAGAGCTGAAGTCGAAGTCCTCGAACTGGAGGCTCGACTGAGGGTCGTCCCCATGAACGACACCCAGCTGTCCGATGCCCTCAAGACCGCGCTCAAGGCCAAGAAGGAGCGCCTCGCCAAGCTTCGAACCCTTCATGCCACCGCCGGCCGGACTAGCCGGTCGGGTAAGGACGGCGACGCGGACAAGGTCAACCCGCTGCACGCCGGTCGCCGGCCGCCGCTGAAGCGGACAGTCCCCCAGAGGCCGCAGGCCAAGAGCAAGTAGCCGACTCCAAACGCAGGGCCCCCAGGCTCGATTCGAACTCAAAATCGGGACCTGAACGCTATCGTTCATCGCGTTGACTAGACAGCCCCGTGTGGACCCGGCACCCACCGATCCTTTGTTCGGGGCGGCCTGGGCGGCCGCCGCCGCTTCACGACCCGCAGGGCCGTGGAACCTGTCCGTGGTCACCGGCATCGCCGTCGCCGCCATCATCACGGCGGTCTCGTACCGCATCTGGCAGGCGCATCCCCCTGCCGACGTGCTCCGTGCCGAGGCCGTGCTGATTGGCACCGGTGTCCTGTTCGCCATCATCTGCATGGCTCTCAAGGCCACGCGGCTGTCCACGAGCCTCGCGGTCCAGCTGCCGATCATGGTCGTCGCCGCTGTCCTCACGGACCTGGTCCTGGGAGTCGCAGGCAAGTGGCTGGGTGACGACCTGCCGCCCCTGGCGGCAGTCAGCTTCGCCACCGTCTTCCTTTACTTCGAGGCCGGCCTCCACTCGCGCCATTTCGCCTATGTCTTCGGCGTTGCGGTCATAGGGATCGGCGTGCTTTGGGCCTACGCCGTCACCCAGCTGATGGTGTCGCTCAGCGCAGTGGCGATCTGGACGCTCGTGCTCCTGGGCCTTGGCATCCTCGCCTACCTGACCGCCCGATCAGTGGAGCGCGACATCGGCGTTCAGGTTGATCGGCAGAGCTCGCTGCTGGCGACCCTGAGCGACCTGGGCGAAGGGCTGCTCATCACAGAGAACGGGCGGTTTGTCGCCGGCAATGACGCCTACGTCAACCTGACCGGCTACACGCGAGAAGAGCTTGCCGCGTTGCCGAGCCTGATCGACCTTGCACCTCCGGAGGAACGCAAAGACATCGCCGACAGGCTTGCCGAACGGCTGGCGGGAGGCGAGGTGCCCGCCCGCTACACCTCCGGCATCATCACCAAGTCGGGCACCCGGGTCGATGTCGAAGTCGCCATCCACCGCGTGACCAGCCGCCGCACTCAGCTCCTCACGATCGTCAGCGATATCACAGAGCGAAGGCGCGCTGAAGCGGCCGAGCGAGAGATCGAAACTCACTTCCGCACTCTCTTCGAGGAGGCCCAAGCCGGGATGGCGTTCACCACGCTTGACGGCCGCATCACCACGGTTAATCCGGCGTTCTGCGAGCTCATCGGCTACGAGGCGTCCGAGCTGCGCAATCTCGCCCTGCTCGACATCACTCATGCGGAAGACGCGCCAGCGCTGAAGGAAGCGATGGCGGCGATGCTCGCCGGAGAGGAAGAAGGACGCCGAATCGAAAAGCGATACATGCGCAAGGACGGTGACCATGTCTGGGTCGACCTGACCATGCGCCTGGTGCGCGGCGGCGACGGCAAGCCCACCTACTTTCAGACTGTCGCGGTCGACATTCGCGGCCGCAAGCGAGCGGAGGTCCTGCAGGCCGCGCGATTTGCGGTGACCCAGGCCCTCGTCACCTCACCTGGATGGGACAGGGCCGCGGAAGGCGTGCTCGAAGGACTCTGCCGCACCCTCGATTGGGAACTGGCCGAGTACTGGGAGGTGGACGCGGAGCGCGAGGCGATGCGCTTCCTTACGTCATGGAAGAGACCCGGCCGCGACACATCGGCATTCGAGGCAACAGCGCCGCAGGTGACCTATCGGCGCGGCGAAGGGCTGGCCGGCCGCGTTTGGGAAGCCGGCGCGCCGGTTGCGATGCCAGACCTGACGGGTGACACATCGCAGCGCGCGGCGGCCGCGGTGGCGGCTGGACTGCACGGCATCGTGGGGTTCCCGGTTCGGAGCGGCCGGCGGGTTGTCGGCATGATCTCGCTCCATACGTGGGCCGCGCGCGAACTCGATGACGGACTCATCGCCGTCATGAACGACGCCGGCTCGCAGATCGGAGAGTTCGTCGAACGGAAGCGCGCAGAGGTGGCGCTCCAGGAAAGCGAGAAGCGAATGCGCTCGGTGCTCGACAACGTTTCGGACGGCCTGGCCACGATCGACCAGGTCGGCGTCATCGACTCGGTCAATCCCGCCGTCGCCAAGCTCTTTGGGTACTCCGAACCGGAGCTTATCGGGCAGCAGGCTGAGATCCTGATCGCGACCACTCATCGCAGTGCGTTCGACAACTATCTGCAGCGCCGTCTGAAGCTTGACATCCCTGTCAGCGGGGCCCACGAGACCATGGGCAAGCGCAAGAACGGCAGCCTCTTTCCACTCGAGTTCGTCGTCAGCTCGATGCAGATGGGAGCGCGCCACCTGTTCATCGCGACGCTGCGCGACATCTCAGAACGCAAGGCGCACACCGACGCGCTCGAATACCAGGCCCTTCACGACGCCTTGACTGGACTGCCGAACCGCAGCCTGTTCGGCGACCGTCTTCGCCAGGCGCTGCTCAACGCGCGGCGCAACCAGAAAATGTTCGGCGTGCTGCTCCTCGACCTCGACCGGTTCAAGGACATCAACGACGCGCTCGGCCACGACCGGGGCGACAGTCTGCTGCAAGAGGTGACAGCGCGCCTGCGCGGCGTTCTGCGCGCGACCGACACCATCGCGCGG
>DATEGC010000128.1:0-2785 GCA_035280285.1 Candidatus Dormiibacterota bacterium
CTGCTGTTGAACCACAGCCTCGCATCGCGCCACAAGCGCGTGGTCATCGCTGACGCCGACGATCTTGACGACGCGGTCGAGGAGGTCATCGTAAGTTGGCACCACCGTGGGCGGAAACTGGACAGTCCTCGCTTCCCGCTCGGCGTGAGGCGCTTGGGGATCTGTGACATACCACTCAGTTGAGCGGTAGATCCAGACGTAGAGACCATGTGCGCGAATCGTCTCGATCACCGGCGGCGCGACGTCCGCAGGAATCGCCCGTTCGTCGATGACCGTCATGTCGGGAAGGACGACGATCCCGCCGTTGAAGGCAGCCATCGGCCCCTTCATTTGGAGCGGCTCGACGAGCATCGTCATGCCACGCGGAGGACGTCCGCTCGTGACCGCAAAGAGCACCCCGCGCTCCTGCAGCTCTTTCACGGCATGAATCGCACGAGGAGTCAGCACCTTGTCCTTCGTGACGAGTGTGCCGTCCACGTCTGCCAATACCGCGGCGATCGGCTGGCTCGCCTTACCAGTGCCGTTGGGCATCGCTCACCTCACACGCAGCTCGACGACGGTTCGGCGGGCACTCAGTCGGTCCACGTCCATTCGCGGATTTCGGGCTGGTCCTCGAAGTGCTCAAGCGCGTACGCAGTAGCAGCGGCGATCCGCGCGTTACACTCCGACAGCAGCTGGGGCGCGCGATCGCCCAAGCGTGGAACGCGGCGAATCGCCTCCGCTGCCAGATGAAAGCGGCTCATCGCGTTCATCACGACCATCTGGAACGGGGTGGTGGTCGTGCCCTGCTCGTTGAATCCGCGCACGTGGATGCGATCGACGTCGGGGTGCCCATGCACCATCTCGTGGATCGCCCGCTGGTACCCGTGGAACGCGAAGACAACCGGCCGGTCCGCGGTGAAGAGCTCGACGAACTGAGCCCCTGTCGTGCCGTGCGGGTGATACTCGACCGGGAAGAGCCGCATCAGGTCGACCACGTTCACGACACGCACCCGCAGGTCTGGCACTAGTTGGCGGAGGTGCCACGCCGCCGCCACCGTCTCCAGGGTCGGGATGTCACCCGCGGCGCCCAGCACCACGTCCGGCTCCCCGCCGTTGTCGCTGCTGGCTCGCTGCCAGATCGACGCACCCTTCGCGCAATGCTCGATGGCGGTGTCCATGTCGAGGTACTGAAGTTCTGGCTGCTTGTCGATCACAATCAGGTTTACGTAGTTGCGGCTGCGAAGGCAGTGGTCGGCGACCGACAGTAGGCAATTGGCATCAGGCGGCATGTAGATACGAGTCACCGTGCCCCGTTTGGAGAGCATCACGTCGATCAAGCCGGGGCCCTGGTGGCTGAAGCCGTTGTGGTCGTTGCGCCAGCACGTCGACGTGAGCAGGATGTTGAGCGACGCGACCGGCGCCCGCCATGGGAGAGTAATCGCTTCCTGGAGCCACTTTGTGTGCTGCACCGTCATCGACGCGGAGACCATTGCGAACGCTTCGTAGGTTGCGAATAGTCCGTGCCGACCTGTCAGCGTGTAGCCCTCCAGCCAGCCCTCGCATAGGTGCTCACTGAGCACTTCCATGACTCGGCCATCGGTTGTCACGTGGTCGTCGATGTCGAGGGTGCGGCCGACGAAGCAGCGGTTCTCGACCTCGAAGACGTTGCCGAGGCGGTTGGAGTTCGTCTCGTCGGGACAGAAGAGTCGGAAATTCGCCGACCTGGCGTTCCGGACGTATACGTCGCGCAGCAGCTTGCCGAGCTCGCGGGTGGACTCTCGCCGGACCACAGCGGGCCGCTCGACTGCGACGCCGTATTCGCGGAAATCAGGGATGTCCAGATCCACCAACACCTTGCCGCCGTTCGCATGCGGATTGGCGCTCATGCGGCGATCACCCTGAGGCGCAAGAGCCGCGAGCTCGGGGAGGAGCCTGCCATCAGCGTCGAACAGCGCCTCCGGCTCGTAGGAGCGCATCCAGGCCTCGAGCTGCGCCAACCGCTCCGGATTGCTGCGAGTGTCAGCCAAGGGCACCTGGTGGGCGCGGAAGGTGCCCTCAACAGGCTGCCCGTCGACCTCCTTCGGGCCCGTCCAACCCTTGGGCGTGCGCAGGACGATAGCCGGCCACTCCGGGCGCTCGAATAGGCCATGTTCGCGGGTCTGCTGCTGGATGGCGCGAATCCGTGAATAGCACGAATCGATCGCCGCGGCGAACAGCTGGTGCACACGCAGCGGATCGTCGCCCTCGACGAAGTGGGCCTCGTAGCCGTTGCCGCGCAGGAAGGCGTGGATATGGTCGTCGCTCTCGCGTCCCATCACGGTGGGCCCACTGATCTTGTAGCCATTCAGATGCAGGATTGGCAGCACAGCGCCGTCGCGGACAGGGTTGAGGAAGGCGGTGGCCCGCCAAGCGCCCGCCAGCGGCCCCGTCTCCGCTTCGCCGTCCCCGACCACCGCGGCGACGATCAGGTCCGGATTGTCGAAGGCCGCGCCGAACGCATGGGCCAGGACATATCCCAGCTCGCCGCCCTCATGAATGGAGCCTGGTGTCTGCACGCTGAGATGGCTGGGGATACCGCCTGGAGTCGAAAAGCGGCGGCACAGATGCCGCATGCCCTTCAGGTCCTGCGTGACCTCCGGATAGACCTCCGAATATGTGCCTTCGAGGTACGCCTGGCCCACCAGGGCCGGTCCCCCATGGCCTGGGCCGGCGAGGTAGATCACATCCACATCACGCTGCGTGATGAGCCGGTTGAGCTGAATGTAGATCAGGTTGAGGCCAGGCGACGTGCCCCAGTGGCCGA
>DATEGC010000129.1:0-11437 GCA_035280285.1 Candidatus Dormiibacterota bacterium
CGTCGCAGGCCGACGAGGTTTGGGGCTGCCCGACCGAACCTGCTTACGACCTCGCTCGCGCAGTCGCCCGCAGCGAGGGACTGCTGGTCGGACACTCGAGCGGCGCGGCGCTGTGGGCGGTGCGCCGGTTGGCGAAGAGGATTCGGGAGGGAGTCGTGGTCACCGTGTTTCCCGACTCGGGCGATCGATACCTGTCGACGGGCCTTTACGGCAGCCTCCGGCGGTGAAGATCAGCCGCCCAGCGATGGAGGCCATCAAGGCTCATGGAGCCGAGGGTTACCCGCACGAGATCTGCGGCATCCTGGTAGGCCCCCGTGGCGACGGCACGGTCACTGATGCGAAGCGGGCCCGAAACATCGTCGTCGAGCGGGCCCGCGACCGCTACGAGATCGATCCCCGCGACCACATCCGCATCCAGCGCGAGGCCGACGCATTGGGCATGGACATCGTCGGCTACTACCACAGCCATCCCGACCACCCGGCGCAAGCCTCTCGGTTCGACACCGAGCGCGCGTGGGCGGGCTACGTCTATGTGATTGTGGCCGTCCACGACGGAAAACCGGTCGACGCCAACGCTTTCGTCGCGGACAGCGATGGAGGCCCGTTTCACCCCGAGCCGCTCGACGTCGTTGAAAATCCCCACGAAGTTGGAGGCTTCGCCTGAACTTCGCGGAGGCCTATTGAGAAGGCGCTGGCTCAACCGCAACGTCCTCGCGATCGGCCTTGCCGACCTGGCCGCCGACGCCAACTACGAGATGGTGCTGGCCGTGCTGCCGCTTTTCCTCACCAGCGGGCTCGGCGCGCCGGCGTACGCGGTCGGTCTGGTCGAAGGCATCGCAGACGGATCATCGGCCGCGGTAAAGGTGTGGAGCGGTTGGTACAGCGACCGCATCCGCTGGCGCAAATCGCTGGCGGCAGCGGGTTACGGCGCCACCGGGTTCGGCTTCACTCTGCTCATCGCCGTCGTGAGCTGGCCCCAGGTTGTGGTCGCGCGTGCGTTGGCGTGGATCGGCCGAGGCCTGCGGCAGCCGATTCGGTCCGCGATGCTTGCGGGCTCTGTCGAGAAGAGGGACTTGGGCAAGGCGTTTGGCTTTCACGAGGCGATGGACACCGCGGGCGCGCTGATCGGCCCGGCCATTGCATTCGCCCTGCTGGCCACGCAGCACCCGTTCCGCACCGTGTTCGTGGTGGCGATCGTCCCGGCCGTTCTCGCCGTCTCGTTCTTCGCGCTGCTGACTCGCGATCCGCGCGAACGTGCGCCGCACGTCGCGCCGCCGGATTTTAAGCTCCCCCCGCAGTTCTGGCGATTCCTCGCCCCGGTGGCGGTGTTTGGGTTCGGCAACTTCGCCACCGCGTTCTTCACGCTGCGAGTCGTCCAGATGCTGCAGCCGGAGCTGAGCGCGCCGGCGGCGACGGCGGCGGCGGTCGGTTTCTACCTCGCGCACAACGCGGTCGGCACGGTCGTCTCGTTTCCCGGCGGCTGGGCGGCCGACCGTTTCGGCAAGGTTCCCGTGCTCGCCCTCGCCTACGCCACCTTCGGCGCCGCGTGTCTCGTCGGAGCGCTGGGGCACGGATGGATCGGCGTAGCTCTGCTGGCGCTGTTCGTAGGAGCGGAGTCGCCGGTCGTTTCCTCGGTCGAGGGCTCGCTGTCGGGCTCGCTGGTCGAGGAGCCGAAGCTGGGCACGGCGTATGGGGTGCTGAACGGCGTCAACGGCGCCGGCGACCTGGCATCGAGCGTGCTGGCGGGCGTGCTGTGGACGATCGCCAGCCCTGTCGTCGCCATGGGCTTCGGCTTCGTCCTGAGCGCGGTCGCCGCGGCGATCCTGTGGCTCAGGCCGCCGACCTCATAACCAGCCCGTGGTCCCGCCGTTAGGACTTCGCAGAAGTATAAATGCGCTTTTCCATGGTGGCGGTCCTATCCCTGCTTGCGCTTTGCTCGGCATGCAACCCGGGTCCTTCGACGGCCGCTTCGAGTGGGCGCACCAGCGCCAGCCCCCAGGCAAGTCAGAGTTCGCAGTGCCCGACTGGCAATGGCTCGATCCAGGGCTCGGTTGCTTACCCAGGTGATGTCCAGGAGGCGCTCGCTGTCTACGCCGTCGCCACCGACGGCAGGTGCTCAACCTATGTCGAGATGGCAGATTATGGCCGGCCCCGCAGTTCGGATGATGCGATGCTCGCACACGCCTTCAAGTTGGTGGGCGTCGCGCCGGGTGATTACTTCGTGCTTACCGCCGTGCGGGACCTCCTTGATCCACGCGTGACGACCCACTCTGCCGCGAGGCATTTCGACGCGGGATACACGAAAGCGGTCCAGTGCGGCCTCGGCGTGGGCTGCACCGACCACACTCTCGTCCACGTGCACGTCGGCGACGGCCCGGCGACCGGTATCGACCCCGGCGATTGGTATGCCGGTCCCGACTACTATCCGCTGATTCCCGGCGGCGGGCCGCCGGTCCTGCGGCTCGACCCCGTGCCGCAGCCGGAATACTTTGCCCAGCTGCACACCAGCGCCCGACTGATAGCGTCGAACGGCCCATGCGACTTGAACCGGTCCTGTCTACAGTTCCTGATCGGCCAGCAAGGGCATGCCGCCTGGTATTACGTCTACGAGGTGGGAACCAACGGCATTGTCATGAACTGCACTGTCTACATGACCTACGATGAGTCGGGATTCCAGTACTTCGATTCGATCTGCCGGCACGTGCCCCAGCCGGTCGTGAGACTGACCGACGCGTCGTTCCCGGCCCCCGGTTCCAGTGGCCAGATCGTGATCGGTTTCGGCCAGACCGGCTGCGTGAACGTTCATACCGAGCCCGGTCTGACGGCGAAGGTCGCGACCTGCCTGCCCGACGGCACCAAGGTGAAGATCGACGGCGGTCCTTACTACCTACCCGAGTCGACATCGTCAACCGAGTTCGGGGTCAACTACTGGTGGAACGTCGCTGGAAAGGGCTGGGTCGTCCACCGCTACTTGATGTACAGCCCCTGAGGTCGAGGCTGGTGATCCCGTCTAATTGACGGCATGGCTCGGCCCATCGTCGCCATCGTCGGGCGACCGAACGTCGGCAAGTCGACCCTCTTCAACCGCATGATCGGCCAGAGGAAGGCGATTGTCGACGCGCAGGCAGGGCTGACCCGCGACCGCCTGTACGGGGTGGCCGAGTGGCGCGGACGAGAGTTCACAGTCGTCGACACCGCCGGTCTCGACCTGGACGGGGCAAAAGATGCGTCGAGGGCCGCGATCGAAGCCCAGACCAGGATCGCCATCGACCAGGCGGATGTGATCGTTCTGTTGCTCGACGTGCGTCAGGGCCTTACACCGATCGACCGTGACATCGCCCAGCTGCTGCGCAGGTCGAAGCGGAAGGTGGTCGTGGCCGCGAACAAGGCCGATTCACCGAGCCAGCGGCATCTCGCCCACGAGCTGCTCGAGCTCGGGTTCGAGGAGCCGTCGCTGATCTCGGCCCAGCACGGCCTGGGCGTTGGCGACCTGCTCGACCGGGTGCTCGAAGCCCTGCCTCCAGCCGAGCCTCCAGTCTCCGACGCAAAAGCCGACCGCCTCGCCATCATGGGCCGTCAGAACGTCGGCAAGTCCTCACTGCTCAACGCGTTGCTGGGCGATGAGCGTGCGTTGGTCAGCCCCACGCCAGGCACCACGCGCGACCCGATTGATACCGAGCTGACCTTTGACGGGGTGCCGGTCGTCCTGATCGACACCGCGGGCATCCGGCGCAAGTCGTCGAGCCGGGACCGGCTGGAGCGCTACAGCCTGCTGCGCGGTATCCACGCCATGGAGCGCGCCGACACCGTGCTGCTGGTGCTTGATGCGTCCGCGGGCGTGGTCGCGCAGGACCAGCACGTGGCCGGCTACGCGCTGGAGGCAGGCAAGGGACTCGTCATCGTGGTCAACAAGATCGATCTCGTGGAGCCGGCGCTTCGCAAGCCCGCCTACTGGCGCAAATCGCTGGCAGGCCAGTTCAAGTTCGCACCGTTCGCCCCCGTCGTCACGGTGTCGGCGAGGACCCAGGAAGGCATTGGTTCGATCCTGCCGGCCGCGCTCGAGATCGTAGGCCAGCGCCGGATCAAGATGCCACCCAATGAGCTGAACCGCGTTCTACGGCAGGCGTTCCAGGATCATCCGCCTCCCACGTACAAAGGCCGGCGCCTGAAGCTGAGCTACGCCACCCAGGCCGGCGCGGAAGCGCCGACGGTTGTGCTGTTCGTCAACGACACCGGCCTTTTGCACTTCTCTTACCGGCGTTACCTCGAAAACAAGATCCGGGAGCGCTTCGGCCTGGTCGGTAACCCGCTGAAGTTGGTGTTACGCGCGGCAAAATAGCCCCGTTTACATTTCGCTCACCTTTGTAAGACGACCTTTTGACGTGGCGGTGATGAATTTGTCGGCATGGGCGTGGCGTTGAGCTCGAAGATCATGGTTGTCGACGACGAGAAGCACATCGTCGAGCTGGCTCGGCTGTACCTCACGCGCGAGGGCTACGAGGTCGAGGGAGTGGGGGATGGGGCGCAGGCTGTCAGCCGTTTCGGCCAGCTCAAGCCCGACCTCGTGATCCTCGACATCATGCTCCCGGGCGCGGACGGGTTGACGATCTGCAAGGAGATCCGCAAGCAGAGTCAGGTCCCGATCATCATGCTTACCGCCCGCGACGAGGTCACCGACAAGGTCGTCGGCCTCGAGGTGGGCGCGGACGACTACCTGACCAAGCCCTTCCACCCTCAGGAGCTCGTCGCCCGGGCCAAGGCGCTGCTGCGTCGGGCACGGACCGAACTCGACCAGCCCAAGCTCGTGCGTGCGGGCAAGCTGGAGGTGGACATCGAGCGCCACGAGGTGCGGCACGGCAGTCAGCGCGTGCAGCTCCGACCGAAGGAGTTCGACCTGCTCGCGCTGCTGGCGCGGCATCCTGGACGCGTGTTCCAGCGCAGCGAGCTGCTCGACCTCGTCTGGGGCTACGACTTTCCGGGCTACACGCGCACGGTGGACGTGCACGTGCAGCAGGTACGCGAGAAGCTAGCCGCGGCGAACATCGCCGATCCGAGCATCCAGACCGTCTGGGGTGTCGGCTATCGGCTGGAGCTGGAAGGCAGCTGACACTGCGGCTCCGTCTGCTCGCCGCGGGCGCCGGCATCGTCGCCGTCAGCCTGCTCCTGGCGGGCCTGTTGACGTGGGTGTTCATCCGCGACCTGGAATTTGGCAGTGCCCAGGAACAGCTGGACCGGCAGGTCATGCCGGCGGCTGCCGCCGTGAGAAGTGAGGAATGCCTCACGCACATCAACACAGCGACCTGCCGGCTGACGACCCAGACGGATTTCGTAGATCGCCTGAACAACCTCGTCGCGCCGAAGCTCGGTGGATACCGGCTGCTGCTGCTCGACTCCGAACGCCGCGTCGTGTACGACAGCAGCGCCAGCGGAGCTGCGGTCTTCGGTTGGCAGATCCCGATCGTCAAGTCGACGCGCGTTGCGAACATCTATGAGGCTCGGACATCCCTCGGCGGACAGTCGTATCTCGCAGCCGCGGTGAACATCGCCGCCGCCAAACGCGCCGATCCGATCGGGGCAGCCTGGGTGGTGCTCGCGCAGCCGCAGTCGGATATCGCGGCGGCGGCCGCAGGCGACCTCGCCACTCGCCTGCTCGAAGCCGGTGGGGCTGCGCTGGTCGTCGCGATGTTGCTGACACTTCTAATCAGCCGCTCGATGACGGGACCGCTGACGCAGTTCGCGGCGGCGGCTGAAGACATCGCAGCAGGCAACTACTCGCGACGGGTCACTATCAAAGGCGGCGACGAGATCGGGATGCTCGGCTCCGCCTTCAACCGAATGGCCGAGGCGGTCGAGCGGGCACGCAAGGTCCAGCGCGACTTTCTCGCCAACGTCTCCCACGAATTGAAGACGCCGCTGACCAGCCTGATCGGCTTCAGTCAAGCGCTCGTCGACGGCAGCCTGCTCAGCGACGCGGAGCGCACGCGTGCGGCGACCATCGTCCACGAGGAGTCAGAGCGAGTGCTGCGCATGGCGCAGGAGCTGCTGGACCTCGCCCGCGTTGAAGCGGGGACGATCTCGATGCACATCACAGCCGTCGACCTCGGCGGCCAGCTGCTGCAGGAGCTGGAGATGGTCAGGCCGCGCGCGGGCGTGCGCACGCTGGCTCTGAAGTTCAACGTGCCGGACGACATCCCGCCCGTAGCGGCTGATCCCGAGCGGCTGCACCAGATCCTCGACAACCTCCTCGACAACGCGGTCAAGTACGCGCCGGAGGGCTCCACGATCAACGCCCTGGCGCGGCTCAGCGGGGGAGCAGTCGAGACGGTCGTGTCAAACCCCGCGGGCCGGCATCGCCCTGACCCGGACCGGATGTTTGACCGCTTCTATCGCGCGGACGCCGCTCGGTCGGCGGCGGCCGGAGGCGTAGGTCTCGGCCTGTCCATCTCACGCGAGCTGGCGGCGGCGATGAAGGGACGGCTGTGGGCCGACTTCGACGACGCGGGCAACCTGCGCCTGCACCTGACGCTGCCGGCTGCGCGCCAGCCCGAGCAACAGGCAGAAACAGCCGCCCCGGCAGCAGTGGCATAAGCTCGGCGGTCTGAGGGAGGAACCGGCTCGGCCGACCAGGCGCAGGACGGTTTACATCGTGGGTGGCTGGCCTGATCGCGGCCATCGCGGCAGGTGTAATGCTCCGCCCATTCGACGGTCCGAGCTCGCATGCGGGCAGGACAGTAGCGGCCTATTTCGACAACCCCCGCGGTGGCCCCGCCCCGCCTGGCGATACGGAAACCGCACTGTGAGCTGGCCGGAACTCGACGCCAGTGCAGGTCCATCGCATTGCGGGTGGGAGTCGTTCACGTTCTTCACGCTTGGATGGCCCTTAGGAAATGCTTCGCCGACCGCTCCGAGCCGCCAGTACGTCCGCGATCCATTCGGACGACTGGTAGGCGGTCATCTTCTCGGGACCTGGGCGCACAACCCTGACTTGCCCGCGGATGCCGCCGACACCGGCTACCACTACAGCGCCCTCAGGCTGTACCTGGCGGCCTCCGACTACGACCGCTACGTCTACATGGTCGCCCCGTACGACAGCGAGCGACGGCCTCGAAGCGAGCCGGCGACAGAGTGCCTTTAAGCCTGCAGGAGCAGCGTCACCGGATTCTCGATCAGCCGCCTGACCTCGGCCATGAACTGGGCCGCGGTGGCTCCGTAGAAGACCCGGTGGTCGACTGACAAGGTCATGCGCATCACCTTGCCCACCACGATGTTTCCGTCCTGCGCCACAGGCACGTCCTTGATCGCGCCCACGGCGAGGATCGCCGCCTCAGGCGGGTTGATGATGGCCGTGAACTCGTCGACCCCGAACATGCCGAGGTTGGAGATCGAGAACGTCGCGCCGCTCAGGTCGCCCTCGCCCGGACGCCCTGAACGAGCCCTCTCGATGACCTGGCGCGACTCGATCGAGATCTGGATGATGTCCTTCAGGTCCGCGTCGTGCACGACCGGCACCAGCAGGCCCATACCCTGGCTCGGCGCCACAGCGAGCCCGATATTGATCGAACGCTTGCGCTGAAACTTGCCGTCGACCCACGAGCTGTTCACCTCGGGGAACTTGCGCAGGGCAAGCGCGCACGCGCGGACAAGGAAGTCGGTCATCGTCACCTTTTCCGCGCCCGGCACCGAATCCTTCAGCTGCTGACGCAGGCTGACCGCAAGGTCGACGCGCGCTTCGACTGTGACGTGGAATTCGGGAATGGTCGATTTGGCTTCGACCATCCGACGCGCGATGGTCGCCTGCATTCGCGTCGGTTCCACGAGTTCGACGTCGGGTCCGGCAGGGCGTTCCGCGGTTGCCGGCTGAGGCCGCCGGCGATCTGCTTTCGGGCGCGCCGCACCGGCAGTGAGCACGTCTTCTTTGACGATTCTGCCTTCGGGTCCGCTGCCCGTAAGCGAAGCCAGGTCGACGCCCATCTCCTCGGCCAGGCGCCTGGCCAGCGGCGAGGCCTTCACCTCCGTGCCGTTGCGCTGACCGTCTGCCGGCATCGGTTTCTCGACCGGCGGAGCGTCGCGTCGCGCGGGAGGAGCGGCGGCTTGTGGCTCGGGCTTTTCGGGTTCCGTTGGTTTGTCCTGCGGCTTTGGCCGGGCGGGTGCGGCAGCGCCGGCTTCGCCGATCGTGGCGATGGGCGCGCCGATCTTGGCCGGCACGCCTTGCTCGACCAGGATCTGCAGCACGCCATCGGCATCCGCCTCGAGGTCGAACGTCGCTTTGTCGGACTCGACCTCGGCGAGCACGTCGCCCGTCTTCACCTCATCGCCGCTCTTCTTCTTCCACTCGACGATGGTGCCCTCCTCCATCGTGTCGGAGAGCTTGGGCATGTTGACACTGGACATTACGCGTTGACCTTTCTGCCGAGCGTGCTGCGGACCAGGCGCTTGATGTCCTCACTGGTCGGGATGGATGCTTTCTCGAGCGGCAGGCTGTAAGGCATCGGCACCTGCGCCCCGCCGAGGCGACGAATCGGCGCGTCGAGGTAGTCGAAGCAGCGCTCCTGCACCCCGGCCGTGATCTCGGCGGTCACTCCATACGTCGACCAACCTTCCTCGACCACGACACACCGGCTCGTCTTGCGGACCGATTCGACGATGGGCGCCCAGTCAACTGGCCGGATCGAGCGCAGGTCGATGACCTCCGCGTCGATGTCCTCTTCCTCGAGCTGCTTGGCCGCCTCGTTGGCGAGGACCGCCATCCTGGACACGCCCACGATCGTCACGTCCGAGCCCGACCGGCGCACCGCAGCCTTGCCGAGCGGCGTCGTGTAGTCACCGACCGGCACCTCGCCCTTGACGTTGTAAAGGCTCATCGATTCGAGGAACATCACAGGGTTGTCCGAGCGGATCGCGGACTTGAGCATTCCCTTCGCGTCCTCGGGCGTGGTCGGCGCGACCACGAGCAAGCCTGGAATCAATCCGTAGAGGACTTCGAAGCTGTGCGAATGCTGGGCCGACAGCTGGTGCCCTGCGCCTCCGGGCATCCGGATCACCATCGGCACCTTGACCTCGCCGCCGAACATGTAGCGGATCTTGGCTGCGTTGTTGACGATCTGGTCGTAAGCGATGAGCGAGAAGTTGATGGTCATCATCTCGACCACCGGACGCAGGCCCAGCATTGCGGCGCCGATGGCGGTGCCGACGATGACCTCCTCGGCGATCGGCGCGTCGACCACGCGCTGCGGCCCGAACTTGTCGAGCAGGCCTTCGGTGACTCGATACGCGCCACCGAACTTGCCGATGTCCTCACCGATCAGAAAGATCTTGTCGTCGCGCTCCATCTCTTCGGTAAGCGCCTCCCGCAGGGCGACCCGGTAGAGCTTCTCCTCTGTCTTGACCGCGGTTGCCATCAGAGCTTCTCCGCGCGCAGCTCAGGCCGGTTGTCCCACTGCCCGGCGTACGTGTACTTGTAGAGGTCCTGCACGCTGGGATCGGGGCTTTCGTCGGCGTACTCGATGACCTGGCGGACCTCGGCGTCGATGTCCTGGCGCACGTTCCTGAAATACTCCTCGTCCGCCAGCCCGCTCTTCTCGAGCTCGTGCTCGAAAGCGACGATCGGATCCGCCTTGCGCCACTTTTCCTTGTCCTCGGCCGAGCGGTACTTGTCCGGGTCCACGACCGAATGTCCGCGGAACCGGTAGCACAGCGACTCGATGAAGCGCGGTACCGAATCCTTGCGCGTTTTCTCGATCATCTCGCTCGTGCGGAGCAGCACCTCACGCACGTTCATGCCGTCGATCTGGATCGATTCCATGTCGTACGCACACGCCTTCATGTAGATGTCGGCGACCGCTGAGGCCTTCTCCACCGGCGTGCCCATGCCATACCGGTTGTTCACGCAGAACCACACGACCGGGAGGTCGAAGACCTTGGCCATGTTGAGAGACTCGTGAAACGCGCCGATGTTGGTCGCGCCGTCGCCGAACATGCAGAACACGACGTCGTCGTGCTTCTGATACTTGACCGCCCACGCCCCGCCGACTGCGAGGGGAAGGTGTCCGCCCACGATTCCGTAGCCGCCCATGAAGCGCCTGTTGTAGTCGACCAGGTGCATGGAGCCGCCGCGCCCGTGGGAGGTGCCGGTTTCCTTGCCGAAGAGCTCGGCCATCACAGACTTCGGATCGATGCCCCGCGCAATGGCGTGACCATGCTCGCGATAACTCGTGAAGACCCAGTCGTTGGCTTTGAGGGCGAGGATGCCGCCGACGACGGTCGCCTCCTCGCCGATGTTGAGGTGGCAGTAGCCGCCGATCTTTGCCTTTGTGTACTGCTCCTGTGCCCGCTCCTCGAACCGCCGGATGAGCTGCATCTGGCGGTGGATGGCGAGGAGGAAGTCGCGATTGCTCTTGTTCAGCTCGAGGGCTTTCGGGTTGATCGTGGCCGCTGTCGGAGGTGGGGAGGAGGGTTTGATCGTGGCTGCCATTTCCTTCTCTCGATTTTGCATGGTTTTTACCTCCTCACTCGACGGGAGGTCGGCCGAAGGCCGGGTGGGGTGATTCGCTCTCCGATTTGCGATGTGGATGGCGCGGCCCTGAGCAGCCAGCGCAGCCTCCATGAACGATTCGGGCAGGGTCGGATGCGCGTGGATCGTCAGGTCGATCTGCTCGAGGGTGAGGCCGTTGTGAATCGCCAGCGTCGCCTCAGCGATCAGGTCAGTCGCGCGCGGACCGACTATGTGCGCGCCAAGCAGCTTGCCCGACTCCGCGTCGGCCACAACCTTGACGAAGCCTTCGGTCTGCCCGAGCGTCAGCGCCCGGCCCGCGGCGGCGAATGGGAAGCGGCCGATCGTGACGGCGATGCCTCGGTCCTTGGCCTCCTTCTCACCCAGGCCTACGTGCGCGATCTCGGGGTCGGTATAGACGCAGTTCGGGACCGCGCGATAGTCGGGGACGCGGTTGGCATGTCCGGCGATGTTCTCCACGACGCACACCCCTTCATAGGAGGCGACGTGGGCGAGCATGATCCCGCCGACCACGTCTCCGATCGCCCACACGCCGGCGGCCGTCGTGTGCAGGTGCTCGTCGACCACGACACGACCGCGCTCGAGCTTCACACCCGCCTTCTCGGCGTCGAGGCCCTGCGTATACGGAACCCGCCCCACCGCGAGCAGAACCTGGTCGGCATCCACGGCGCCGCCCTCGCCGCCGGTCGAGAAGTGCACCTGGAACGCGCGGTTCTGCTGCATGACCTCGGAGACCTTGCTGTTGACGTGGATCTCGCCGCCCAGTCTGGCCAGGTGCTTGGCGTAGACCGCGACCAGGTCTGAGTCCACCATCGCCAGAACCTGAGGCAGCATCTCGAGCACCGTCACCTTGCTGCCCAGCGCCGCGAACATGGCCGCGAACTCCATCCCCACCACGCCGCCCCCGATGACGGCGAGCCGGCGCGG
>DATEGC010000130.1:0-2070 GCA_035280285.1 Candidatus Dormiibacterota bacterium
GGCTCTGGCGCACTTTTGGTGGTCCGGGATCCTGGTCAGGTCGTGGCAAGAACGCGACGCCGAAGTAGGTCCAGGTTGGCGCGGCCGAACATCTGGCGCTTGAGCATCTTCAGGCGGTTGACGTGCCCTTCGACGGGCCCCGAGCTCCAACGCAGGGAGAGGCCGGCGACGACCGCGTCTTGATCCCGGCGGAGGCCCGCGACGAAGGAGTGCAGGGCCGGCAGGTCGTCAGCCTCCACCGCGTCCATCCACTCCTGGAGGCGGTCGCCGCCGAGCTCGCGGATCATGCCGGCGAACGACCTGACGTGGCCGGAGACAGCGTTCAGCTCCGGGCAGCGATCGAAGAGCGATTGAAGGCGGCGCTGCTCGTCCGCCTTCAGCTTGTCCGGCGCGCGCATGATCCAGCCGACGACATCCCGGACCTTGAGTTGAGCGGGCACCTGGTCTGGAGCTGTGCCCGTGGCGCGGAAGGGGTGCAGGTAGCGGCGGACGGTGAGGACGCCGCCGCGATAGCCGTCGGCTTGGATCTCGGCGAACAGACGAGCGACGTTCGTGCAGCCCTCGTTCCAGCGCCGGTGCAGATGCGGCTTGAAGTCGTCGAGTAGCGAGCCGCGGGAGGTGCTCTTCGTCAGCAGCTCGTCCAGGCTCGCTGCCCGCGCGAAGCGGTACACCGTCCCACGCTCCAGATCCAGCTTCCGCGCGATCCCGCGAATCGAGCATCCGTCGGCGAGCAGTCGCTGGATCGCCGCGTACCGCTCCTGGGTGCGGACCACCAGAGGTGATTGCTTCACCGGCGTGGCGGCGACGTCGGCCACGACCGCGGGCTGATCGGCTTCGGCCTCAGGTTCTCGGAGGGACGCATGATGGCGGGTGACCATCTTCTCGACCGCTTCCCCCAGGTTGTGCCACAGGTGCCAGCGATCCGCCACCTGCACGGCATTGGGCGCTCCCGCGCGGGCGCCCTCTGCGTAGGCGCCAGCGCGGTCTCGGCAGATGATCTCAACGCCGGGGTGCAGCTCGAGCCAGTCGCGAAAGGTCTCCGCCTTCCGGTCGGCGAGCACATCGATGGGTCTGCCGCCATCCAGGTCGATCAGCAGCGTGCCATAGTTGTGGCCGCGGCGAAGTGCGAAGTCGTCTACGCCGAGCACGGTGGGAGTGGCGGCCTCCGACTCGGGCGCTGTCCGCAGCAGCCGCAGCAGAGTGGTTGAACTGACCGTGATGGCCAACCCCCGGGCCAGCCGGGCGCCGGCACGTCCAGCCAGCGCGAAGGTGATCGTCGTCAGCAACCCGAGCAGCTGGAAGCTGCGCCGGCCGTACCTGACCGTCAGGCCGGCCAGCTGCTCCACGAAGATCTGGCGCACGCAGCCGAACGTCTGACAGATGAACTTCCGCACATGGAGCCGGATCATCACCTGCCGACCCGCAACCGGGGCGTCGGCGAGCTTGCGCTCGTACCAGGCGTGGACTCGGGTGGACCGATTGCCGCAGACCGGACACATCGCCGCGTTGGAATGGGCTCGGGCACGGATGCGTACCACGCCATTGTCATCTGATAGTTCTTCTATACGGACACCGGACAGGTGCGGAAACAGGACGTTGGGCAGGATCGCGTCGCACACCGGCGCAATGGTGAGGAACCGGACCACCCCGCTACCGGACCACCAAAAGTGCGCCAGAGCCGTTTTACGTGATCGCTGACACCGTCGGTCGGCTGCGTCGCCCACGACAGCGCGTGCGTGACGCTGAGGTAGTCGGCACCGACTGCGTCGAGGTAGGCGGCGAACTGGCGGAGCAGCCGGCCGTCCTCTGTGAGCTTGTAGCCCATCGCTCGCCGGGTCCGCAGGTAGTCCGCGACCGCAGACGAGTAATCGGTCATCGCGCACTCCCCGGCCACGGCATGGCGAGGGTGCGCAGCGCGCGATGATCGACCTTCGCGTAGATCGCCGTCGTCATCATGCGTCGGTGACGGAGGATCTGGGCCACCTCGGCCAGCGATGCGCCGCCGCGCAGCATCTCGGTCTCGGCGGCGTGGCGGAGCCGGTGCGCGCCGAAGCTGCCCACCCCGGCCCG
>DATEGC010000131.1:0-24158 GCA_035280285.1 Candidatus Dormiibacterota bacterium
AGGACGTCGTCATTGGCGCATTTCACACCACCTGTCACGAAACGTGCCCGCTCTACACCGCACTTTTCTTCCAGCTTGCGAAAAGAGTTCCCGCGAATGTGACTCTGGCTGAGGTAACGACCGATCCGGACGTGGACACGCCCGCGGCTCTGCTCGACTACAGGACTCGCATCGGAGCAACGTGGGAGTTTGCGACCGGCTCTCGCGATCAGGTCGCGTCATTCTGGAAGCCGTTTGGCGTCGACCTCGCCACCGGTGACTTGCACACGTCGACGCTGGTCTTGATCGACCGGCATGGATACATCAGGCTCGTTTACCGCGGTGCCCCGAATGTAGGCCACGACATCCCGCCTGCTCTGGTCGCGTCGCTGAGCGCGCAAGGCTTGACGCAGCTCGCGACCGGCGGCGACGGATGGGGCGCGCCGGACGTCCTGCAGGCCTTGCTCACTATCGCGGGTCCTGAGCAGTCGCCCCAGCCGAACGGCGCCAAGGCGCCGAGCTTCACGCTCGCTTCGACCGATGGAGGCAAGGTGACGCTCGCCGAGCTCAGTGGTCAGCCGCTGGTGATCAACTTCTGGCGCAGCGACTGCCCGCCGTGCAAGGCGGAGATGCCTCTACTCCAGCAGCACGTGGGCGCGCAGTCGGGCGCGCGGCTCGTGCTGGTCAATTGGGGCGAAAGCGCGCAGGCGGCGCAGGTTTTTCTCGGCCGGCTCGGGATCAAGCAGTCGGCTCTGCTCGACTCCGATCTGAGCGTCGGCCGGGCGTACGGCGTGTCTGCCCTGCCGACGACCGTCTTCGTACGCCGCGACGGCACGATCGACCGCCGGCAGATCGGCCAGCTCGACGACCGTGTGCTGGCCGCCGAGTTGTCAAACCTGGTCAGTCAGTAGACTGGCGAACAGTGTCGCGCTACGGAATTCCGCAGCAAATCCGCGCCATCGACGGCCGGAGCCAAGGAAGGGGTCGCGTGACGAGGAGCGTGGTCGCGGGGGCAGCAAGTGAGCGCCGGGCCTGACCGCGGCTTCAGCGCCGTAGGCGCCCAGCCGTCGAGGGTGATGCACATGCAAGGAACTTCCGGAGCGCGACGCTGAAATGGTCTCGGCAGGTTTCTTTCGCGTGCTCGCCTTCGTGACCGCCGTTTTCGCCTACTTCCAGATCGCCCTGGGCGGTGTGGTGCGCGTAACAGGCTCAGGGCTCGGATGCCGAGACTGGCCGCTGTGCAACGGACGGCCCTATCCGGCCGCGGACATCCACTCGATCATCGAGTACTCGCACCGGAGCGTCGGCGCCATCACCGGAGCGCTCCTCATCGCGACCGTCGTCCTTGCTTGGCTTGTGTTTCGGCACGCACGTCCGTTGGTTCCGTGGCTCGCGACCGCGTCACTCGTGGCGATCGCGGCCGAAGGCGCGCTGGGCGGGGTGGTGGTGGCGAAAGAACTGGCGCCGTGGCTGGTCGTGGCCCACCTCGGCCTGGCCATGCTCATCCTCGGCTGCTTGATCGCGACGACTGTGATTTCGCTGCCCGCCTCGGGCGGAGTGCGCACGCGCGGCGCCGCGCTGGCTGCGGCGGCAACGTTTCTGCTTCTGCTCACCGGCTCCACTGTGGTCGCGAGCGGGGCTGATGAGACCTGCCACGCCTGGCCGCTGTGCGGCAGCGGCCTGGCGTTGGACTTCACCGGCGCCAGCGCGTACACGATGCTCCACCGCGGGGCCGTGCTCGTGATCGGTGCGCTGCTCGTTTACGTCCTTGTCGGCGCGATTCGCAGTCCGGCCACCCGGCCCGTCGCGCTGGCGACGATGATCGTCCTGGGAATGCAGATAGCGGTCGGAGCCGGCGCGGCGGTGACCGACGCTGCGCTGTTCAACGGCCTGCACGTGGCCATCGCCACGCTGGTTTGGGCGGGAATGCTGTCGATCGCGCTGCTGCGTGTGCCGCGCGCAGATCGATCACCGGCGCTCGCGCGCCTGGCGATGGACAAGCGCCCAGCATGAGCGTGCTTCGCGACTACCTGAGCCTGCTCAAGCTGCGCGTCGTCGTCCTGCTCGACGCCACGGCGATCGGAGTGATGATTCCGGCCGCGCACGGCCATCCGAGCCTGACCGCGCTGCTCGCGGTGCTGGTCGGGGGCACATTTGCGGCCGGAGGTGCGCACGCGGTCAACTGCTGGTTCGACCGCGACATTGACGCGGCGATGAACCGCACGCGGCGCAGGCCGCTGCCCAGCGGGCGCATCCCGGCCTGGCACGCGCTCGCGATCGGCATCGCGCTGAACGTGCTCGCGTTCATTGTGCTGTGGGTCGGAGCCAACCTGCTGGCCGCTTTGTTGGCTCTGGCCGGTTCCCTGATTTACGTCTTCGTCTACACGATCTGGCTCAAGCGTTCGACGCCGCAGAACATCGTCATCGGTGGCTCAGCCGGGGCGATTCCCCCGCTGGTGGGGTGGGCGGCGGCCACCGGCCACCTCGACCTCACCGCGCTGGCGCTGTTTGGGGTCATCTTCTTCTGGACGCCACCGCACTTCTGGGCACTCGCCCAGCTGATCAAGACCGACTACGCGCGGGCCAAGATCCCGATGCTGCCGGTCGTCGCCGGCGAGCAGTCGGCGAAGCGGCAGACCCTCGTCTACGCCGCCTTGACGGTGGCGGTGAGCCTGGTGCCGTTCTTCACCGGTGCGGCGGGGGCCGTGTACCTGGCGGGCGCGGTTGTGCTCGGGGTCGGCCTCGTCGGCATCTCGGTGCTGGACCTCGAGGGGAGGCGCTGGACCCGACGACTGTGGACGTACTCGATGGTTTACGTCGCGCTCCTCTTCGCGGTCTTCGCCGTCTCGCCCTTCGTCCCTTAGATGGATCTCGTCCGCCTGCACCTCGCCCGTATTGACCGGCTCAACCACATCCCGGTCCATGGCTTCGTGATCAAGCACCCACGGGCCGGCGCGATCATGGTCGACACCGGCGTCGGCTGGCCGACCGAGCTGGTGAAGGAGTGGCAGGTCGTCAATCGGCACGCGGCTGACGCGCTGGCGGAGCACGACCTCAGTCCGGCCGACGTCAAGATCGTCATCAACAGCCACCTCCACTTCGACCACTGCGGGCAGAACGCGGTCTTCAGGCATGCGCCCTTCTACATCCAGCGGTCGGAGCTGGAGCGGGCGCGGAAGCAAGAAAAGATCACCTCAGAGTGGTTCGACTTTGCCGGCGCGCGCTTCGAGCTGCTCGACGGCGACGCCGAGATTGCCGAGGGTGTGCGCGTCGTCGCGACGCCAGGGCACACCGTCGGACATCAAAGCGTCCTGGTCGAGACGGACGAGGGCGCCGCGGTCATGATCGGTGATGCCGCTTACACAGCGGACATCTATCGCGAGGCTGACAACGCGGACCTCACCGCATGGCCTGGACAGCATGCGAACCGGGAGGACTGGACGCAGTCGCTGCGCAAGCTCCACGCCATCAAGCCCCACGCGGTTCACTTCTGTCACGACGTCCGGGTCGCCTGATGCCATTCGGTCCCCTGGTCGACGCTGCGTGGCTGCAAGAACATCTCGGTGACGTGGATATCCGCGTCGTCGATTTCCGCTGGTATCTCCAGGGCCGCAACGGCGCGGCCGAATATCGGAAAGGACACATCCCCGGCGCCGTGTTCGTCGACCTCGAAGAGGTGACGGGGGCAGAAGGGTCCGGGCGGCATCCGCTGCCGACGGCCGAGCAGTTCCAGCGGGCTATGCGCAAGGCCGGCGTGGGATCGAGCACCAGAGTGGTCGTGTACGACGACGTCGGAGGGTCGGTGGCGGCGCGGCTTTGGTTCCTGCTCGGCTACTTCGGGCACCCGGCGCAGGCGGTGCTCGACGGCGGGCTGGGGGCGTGGGGTGGACCACTCGAGACCGAGCCATCGGGGGTTGAGCCGGGAGACTTCGTGGCCACAGCACCCGACACCAGGCTCGTGCTCGACTACGTGGCGGTGCGTGCGCTGCGCGGCGTCCCGCTCATCGATGCGCGGGCCGGCTCGCGTTATCGAGGGGAGACCGAGCCGATTGATCCCAAGGCCGGCCACATTCCCGGCGCCCTCAACGTGCCTTTCACCGAGAACCTCGGTCCCGACGGTCTTTTCAAGTCGGCGGACGAGCTGCGAACCCAATATGAACGCGTCGGTGCGGCCAACGGCGCAGTGTTCTATTGCGGCTCAGGCGTGAACGCGACTCACCACCTGCTCGGGATGCGGATCGCGGGCCTCCCCAACGCCCGCCTGTACGCCGGCGCGTGGAGCGACTGGTCCCGCCGCGACGCGCCGGTGGCCACCGGGCCGGAACCTTAGAGTTATGACGCCGTGATCCTCAAAGGGAAGCGAATCCTGATCGCCGGTATGTCCGACCGACGAAGCATCGGTTTCTCCATCGCCCAAGAAGCGCAAAAGGAAGGCGCCGAGATTCTGCTCACCAGCTTCGGCCGGATGATGAGCATCACACAGATGACGGCGAAAAAGCTCGACCCGGTGCCGGAAATCCTCGAGATGGACGTCACCAAGCCATCGGATATTGGGAACGCGTTCAAAGAAACAGAAAAACGCTGGGACCGCCTCGACGGCCTCGTGCATTCGGTCGCATTTGCGCCCGCGGATGCGCTCGGCGGCCAGTTCTTGCACACGCCTTGGGAAAGCGTCGCCTTGGCGTTGCAGGTGAGCGCATTTTCGTTCAAAGAGATGGCGCGAGGATTCCTCCCGTTGATGCAGGAACATGGCGGCTCGATGGTCACGCTTGATTTCGATAATTCGACCAACGCGTGGCCGAAATACGACTGGATGGGCGTTTCCAAGGCTGCACTCGAGTCCGTCACGCGATATCTCGCGCGAGATCTCGGCCGGTACAAGATTCGCGTCAACGCGGTGTGCGCCGGTCCGCTCGCAACTCTCGCGGCGAGCGGAATTCCGGGCTTCAAAGATTTCGAAGAGGTTTGGGAAAAGCGGGCGCCGCTGGGGTGGAGCCTGCAGGACAAATCGCCGGTTGGGAGGGCGGTCGCCGTCCTTATGTCCGACTACCTGGACATGACCACGGGCGAGCTGCTCCACGTCGATGGCGGCTACCACGCGATGGGGACAGAACTGCCACCGGCCGATTAGCCCCATATCTTGTATTCCAGCGGGGACAACCGCGCAACATCGTGTTAGGCTCTTCCGAAATCCTGGCGAGGCGGGCCCACCGTCTCGACCGCCATACGGGAGGAATTCAGCTTGCGGGAGTGCCTGGTCATCTACGTAGACGCCGCGCTCGACAGGCACGGCCGGGCCGGGTGTGGCCTGGCCGTTTTTGTTAGAGGCCGAGCCGTGTACACGGAGTCGTTCGGCTTGTCGCATCTGGGAGGTTCGGCTCAGCTGGAGGCGCACGTCTGCGCGGGCGCCCTCGATCTCGCCGCCGCGCGCTGGCCCTATCACCGCGTCATCGTGCGCACGGATTGCGCTCCTGTCGTGCGCAGCCGAATGCCATCGAGTGACAGCTTTCGCGTCGCCGTGCACGAAGTTCGCGAAAGGTGCCGGCGCGGCTGGCGCGTCGTTCGTTACGTTAGCCGCAAGGCAAATCCCGCGCACGAGCTGGCACGTGAGGGATTGAAGAGCCTTTCCAAACAGCAATTGCTCGCCGCCGCCTAAATCTCGGTTAAGGAGACTCACATGCGGGCGCAGTTACAATTTCTGCGCCCTATTTCTTTTTCGCCAGGAGTGGAAATGGCACCAGAGGAAGCACAGCAAAAAACACCTCGGCGTCGGGGACGGCCGCCGGGATCGAAAACTCGAACGCGGCGTAAGCGCGTCGGGGGTGGAGATCTCGTAACTCAGCTGAATGCAATGGTCGCGGAGCTGATCACCAAGAATCGCCAACTGCGGCGCGAGGTCAAAAAGCTGGCCGATCGCGCGCGTAAATCGGAGGCGAGCAAAGGCGTCGAGCGAGGCATCCGTACCATCTCGCGGCGCGTTCAACGTGCGCTTGGCAGCAGCACAACGAGGAAGCGTCGCAAGAAAGCTGCCCCGGCAAACGGGCGACGGCGCAAGACCGCGACGCCGCGGAGGCGCCGAGCGACTGGGCGTTAAATCCCGCGCTTGGCGGTTCGGTACGCGTCGATGATGCTGAAGACGTAGAGCGCGCCCGGGCCCAGTTCGAGAGGGACGCCGAGAGAGAGCCCGATCACGCTTGCGTCCAGGCCGAAGTCGAACAGTTGGAAGCCGACGATCCCGAGTAGAAAGCCCACGCCCTTGACATTGTGGCCGAGGTAGAAGTGACCGCACCCCGGGATGAGAGCAAGCCCGGCAGCAGCCCACGGGTTCTTGCGTCGATATGCGACCGGGCCGTAATACGAACCCGAAGCCGGAGCTCCACATCGCGGACACGGCGCGTTTGGATCAGTCAGGAGCGCCCCGCAGCGCCCGCACAGGACCTCAGCCGCCACAACCTCAGTTTCCCTCTTTTGACTATCCTCGAAACCGTGGATCTCGGGTTCACTCGCGAAGAGGAATCTTTCCGGCACGAGGTCCGAAGCTGGCTCGAGGAGAGCCTTCCTGCCGAGTGGGGCCATCGTGGAGTTGGCGGTTACCGCGAGGAGGAGGAGACCGAGATTCAGCGCGAATGGCAGCGATGTCTGCACGCTGGCGGCTGGCTCAAGCTCGGGTGGCCGAAAGAGGCAGGCGGCCGGGGCGCCACGCCGGTGATGCAGGCGATCTACCAGGAGGAGATGGCAGCGGCTGGCGCGCCGGGCATACTCGGCCGACTCGGCGTGACGCTGCTGGCCCCGACGCTCGTGGCGATGGGTTCCGACTGGCAGAAGCAGACGTACGTAGAGAGGATCCTGAGCGGCGAGCTGATCTTCTGCCAGGGCTTCAGCGAGCCCGACGCCGGAAGCGACCTGGCCGGGCTGCGAACTAAAGCCGAGCGGCGCGACGGCAAGTGGGTGCTCAGCGGCCAGAAGACATGGTCGAGCGGTGCCCACTACTCCGACAAGAGTTTCCTGCTCGCCCGTACCGACCCGGCCGCCGAGCCGCATCGCGGCATCGGTTTCTTCCTGGTCGACATGCACCAGTCTGGAGTCGAGGTGCGGCGGATCAAGCAGATGACGGGCGGCGGGGAGTTTTGCGAGATCTTCCTGTCTGCAGCGGAGGTCGAGGACCGCGACCTCGTCGGAGGACCAGGCGACGGATGGAAGACGGCGATGACCGTGTTCGGTTTCGAGCGCGGCGGCCTCGCCCAGGCCGCGCGCTTCGAGCGCGTCGTGGCGCAACTGGCGGCGCTGGCGCGCGAGCGCGGCGTTGGAAGCGACGCCCAGACAAGACAGAAGATCGCGCAGGCGCAGATCGAGGCGCACGTCTTCCGGCTGATCGGTCTCCGCAACTTGACTCGCGCCCAGCACGGCCAGGCGCCCGGTCCCGAAGCGAGCGTGACCAAGCTCTACTGGAGCGAGATGGACAAGCGGCTGCAGGAGACCGCGATCGGCGTCGAGGGCATGTACGGTGCGCTCGCACCAGAGTCCGCGTTCGCGATCGAGGACGGTCGCTGGCAGTACGGCTGGATGTGGGCCCAGGCCGAGACGATCTATGCGGGGTCGTCCGAGATTCAGCGCAACATCATCGCCGAGCGGGTGCTCGGCCTCCCGCGGGGGAGATGAGCACAGCGACTTCAGTCATCGAGCGGCTGCGGGCGCGGATCGGCATTGACGGCCAACCCGCAACCTCCACCGTCGAGGCCGGTCACGTCAGACGCTTTGTGGAGGCGATCGGTGATCCGAACCCTCGTTGGGAGACCGAAGCACCGCCAACCTTTCTCGTCGCTCTCGCGCCGGCGATGCTTCATCTCGAGGAGGCGGAGGAGTACGGCAAGGGCTGGCTGAATGGAGGCAACCGGTTTGAGTACTTCGAGCCCGTGAAGGTCGGTGACCGGATCACGGCCACTCGCCGCGTAGCCGATGTCTACGAGAAGCCGGGCTCGACCGGCAACCTGCTCTTCATCATCTTCGAGACGACGTATGCAAACCAGGACGGCAAGGTGGTGGCGCGCTTGCAGGGGACGGCGATCCGCAGGTGAAGCTAGAAGTCGGTCAGGAGCTGCCTGAGCTGGTCAAGCACCCCACCACGCGCCAGCTGGTCCAGTACGCGGGCGCGCAGGGCGATTTCTACGAGATTCACTACGACCAGGACTACGCGCGAAGCGTTGGGCTGCCTGGGGTGATCCTGCACGGTCTTTTGAAAGCTGCGTTCCTCGGGCAGCTCGTCACCGACTGGCTCGGTGATCGCGGAACGCTGACGGCGTTCGAGGTCAGCTACCGCGGGGTCGACATGCCGAGCCATACGTATCGCTGTCGCGGCCGGGTGACCCGAGTCGCTGGTGACGAGGTCGAGCTCGAGGTGTGGGGCGAGGACGAGGCTGGCAAACGCACCACCGTCGGCACCGCCACGGTGGCAACGCGCTGATGTTCACGTGGTACCTCGTCCTGAAGTACATTCACATCTTCTCCGCGATCGTCGCCGTGGGCTCGAACATCACCTACGCGGTCTGGAGTGTGCGGGCACAAGGCGAACCGTCACATTTCGCGTTCGCCTTCAAGGGCATCAAGTTCATCGACGATCGCCTCGCCAACCCCGCGTACGGAGTGCTCTTCTTGACCGGTTTGATCATGGTCTTCGCCGGCAATTGGGGGTTCAAGCTCTGGGTCGTCGCCGCCATCGTCCTGTTCGTCGCGGTGGCGGCAATTGGATTTGGCTATTTCACGCCGCTGCTGCGGAATCAGATCAAGTTGGCCGAAGCCGGAGAAACGAGCTCACCAGAGTTCGAACGGGGTCTACGGCGGAACCAGGTCATCGGTCCGCTCCTGGGGGTGCTCGTCGCCATCATCCTCGTGCTGATGGTCTTCAAGCCGACCCTGTAAGACCACATCACAGCCAGCACCGACGCGTCGATCACGCAGTAGCCTCCGGCGATCACAGAGGGCGGGTTGCCTGAGGGAATGTGCGTCCAGGGCGCGACCGGCATCCAGTACCAGTTGCCTAGGCTCGTGCCGACGATCTCGAGCACTCCGGTCACCACGAAGATCCCGGCGTAGAGCGACCAGCGTGGCGAGCGAAGCAGGAAGTAAGCGAAGACCGGCAGGCAGAGGGCGCCCTGGACGTCCCACCGCCCGGAGAGGAGTGGCAGGACCGACAATCCGGCGACCCCCCAAACGGCCGCGGCGACAAGAACGACGTAGGCGACCTTGCGGCCGTATCGGAGCACGAGCGGCGTCTGCGCCGCGAGCAGGCCGAACATGTAGACGCCCCCGTGACCTGGCGGCACGAACAGCGGCAGGTTGTGCAGCCGGTATCGGTACACGCCCCAGATCAGCGAGCCAAAGATCTCGAAACCTGTTGCGACCACCACGCATATCCAGACTTGCGCCCGCTGCTCTCTGGGCACCTTTAGCGTGGCCAGAAAAAGCGCAACAAAAGTCAGGAACCCGAGGATCCACTGCTGCCATAGGGCGGTGACGTGGCTGTCCGCCAGCAGGAGGAACGGCAGGTATAGGAGCAGGTAGCCCTGCAGCCAGCGCGGCTTGAGGCTACCTGCGATGCGATGCGCTACTTGATGGTTCCCCGCTCGTCGATCAGGCTGCCCTGAAGGGTCCATCCGGTGCCGCCCCATGTGATCACCTGCTCTTGCATGATCGGGAAGTGATCGCTCGAGGTCGTCTTGACCTTCACGCCGGGCAACAAGAAGGGATTGTTTTCGTTCAGCTGGTTGGCCGCGATGTCCATCACATTCTTGCGCGTCATGACCTGGCCTGCTTGCTTCAGCACGTCGACCATCGTGTAGGCGACGGCGACGCCATAGATGTTGAAGCCGTCGTTGACATTGCAGGTCGCGCAGTTGGCGATCACGGTCTTGTACAGCTTCATCCCGTCGTCGTTGGCCCACTGCGGGTCGGTCGGGTCCTTGATGTAGCCGACGCTCGTCACGTTCTTGAGCGCCGCGCCGTTCTTGGCCGCGATGCCCATGTACACCTGCGGGTTGGAGACCGAGTTGAGGTAGATCTTCGGCTCCCAGTGCAGCAGGGTGATGGTCACGAGGGCCTTAATCGTGAAGCTAGGCGTGGAGAAGAGGAACAGCGTGTCGACGCCGGCGGCCTTGATCTTGGTCAGCTGCGCGGCGACGCTGGTGGCGGTGACGTCGTAGCTTTCCTTGTCGGTGATCGTGGCACCCGAGCCCAGCCCGTCGGTCAGGCCCTTCAGGTAATCCTGACCGTAGTCGTCGTTCTGGTACAGCACCCCGATCTTGGCGCCGGCATGGTTCTGCAATACGTCCTTGGAGTAGATGCGTGACTCACCCTGGTAGGGCGGCTGCCAGCTCATCGTCCACGTGTTCGAGCTGTAGTCTTTGCCCCAGGTCGTAGCGCCCGTGGCCACAAAGAGCTGCGGGACCTTCTTGCTGTTCAGGTAGTCGCGTATCGACGTCTGAGTCTGAGTGCCGAGGCCGCTGAACATGGCAAAGACCTGGTCCTGCTCGACCAGCTGGTGAGTCAGCGGCACCGTGTTGGCCGGGTTGTAGCCGTCGTCGAGGATCTTGAGAGTGATCTTTCTGCCGTTGACGCCGCCCTGGTTGTTGTTCACGTAGGTGAAGTAGGCGTTCTCGGCGTTGGAGATGGTCCCGTAGGCGGCCGCCGGTCCTGACAGCGCATTGGTGTTGCCAAGCAGGATCGAGTTGCTGGTCACTCCTATGTCCGACTGTGCGGCGGGGCCCGGCGAGCCACCGCACGCGGCCACGGTGACTAGGAAAGCCGCTGCGGCGGCCAGGCGTGGTCCGATTCTGCCCATAGAAATTCCTCCCCTTTTGATGAGCATCTATTTAAACAGTCTGAGCATCGGGCGGCAGGTGTCCAGTCTCCCGATCGCCGGCCCCGCGCAGGCGGCGCCGCAGCACCGCGTAGCCGGCGGTCACCAGCCCGACCAGCCCGTTGGGCGCGAAGATCATGACCAGGATCAGCAGGACGCCGTAAGACACCGCCGGGCCGGCGTTCTTGACGGTTGACGTGATCTGGTCGGGTAGCCAGGTCTGGCTGGGCACCCACTGGTTGGATTCGATGGGCAGGAAGTAAGCGAAGATCGCGCCCAGCAGTGGCCCGGGGATCGAGGCGAGGCCTCCGACCACGGCGCCGACGAGGAGCTGGATGGACAGGGAGACCGGAAATGTATCTGGACTGACGAACCCTATCGCCAGCCCGTACAGAGAGCCCGCGATGCCGGCGTAGAACGCCGAGATCCCAAAGGCGAGTGTTTTGTAACCCGCGATGTTGACGCCCGAAGCCGCAGCCGCGACCTCGCCGTCACGGATGGCGCGCATCGCACGGCCTGGGCGATGCCGGACCAGGTTCCAGGCGAGCCAGAAGAGAACGAGCGCGCAGACAAGCGTGACGTAGTAGATCCACTGATCGCTCGTCATCGTGGTGCCGGTGATGATGCCGAATGTGTCTCTCGCAAATTCAGGAGGGTCGGGCTGGATCACGCTGATCCCCTGCACGCCGCCAGTCAGGTCTTGTGGTCGCTTGATCAGGCTCGGCGCGACCACCGCCAGGGCGAACGTGGCCAAGGCGAGATAGAGCGCAGAAAGGCGCAGGGCCGGGATGCCGAAGATGAAGCCGACGACTCCGGTCAGCAGCCCTGCGACCGGGATCGTGAGGAGGTAGTCCATCTTGTAGCGATGGGCGAGGATCGCTGATGTATATGAGCCCAGCGCGACGAAGGCGCCGTGGCCGAGAGAGAGCTGGCCGCTGAAGCCGACCAGGATGTTCAGGCCCATGATCGCGATAGCGAAGACAAGCGCAAGCGTCCATTCGCTGGCGAGGAAGCTGCTGACAACGGTTGGCAAGCCGAGGAAGAAAAGGATTGCGACCGCGACCAGCCAGTAACGTGGCGGCGCGCTGCGCAGGCGCTGCATCAGTGCGCCACTCTAAACGCGGCGGACGGCCGCGCGGCCGAACAGGCCGTTCGGCTTGATCAGCAGCACCGCGATGATGATCGCCAGGCCGACCGCGAGCTGGAGGTCACCGCCGACAAATGGAAGGTACGCACCGGCCAGGTTGATCGTCACGCCGACGATGAGTCCACCTATCACTGCGCCAAGAGGGCTCTCGATGCCACCTAGGACCGCTGCTGCAAAGGCGTAGATGATGATCGACTGCATCATGTTCGGCTCCAGCAGCAGGATCGGGGCGACCATGATCCCGGACACGGCTCCGACTGCCGATGCGAGTCCCCACCCCAGCGCAAGCATCCAGCTGACCTGCACGCCTAACAGCCGGCTCGCCTCGGGGTGGTGCGCCGCGGCGCGCAGCGTCAGCCCGACGGTGGTGCGCTGAAGCAAGAGGTAGATGGTTAAGAGCACAATCCCGGAAACCGCGATGACCCCGAGGTCGCGGTAGCTCACGAAAACGCCGAGCAAGTCGACGCTCTGGGCCGAGAACGGACTCGGGAACGAGCGCGGCACGTAGCCCCACACAAAGCCGGCGAGCCCGTTGAGGAGCGTCGCCAGGCCGAGCGTGATGATGACCAGAGCAAGGATCGGTGCCCGCTCGACCGGCCGGATGACGATGCGCTGGATCGCAATGCCACCCGCAAACGAGAGCAGCAGGGTCAGCGGGAGCGCGATCCAGTAGCTCATCCCGCGGCCGATCAGGGAATAGGCGACGAAGGTGGCGAGCATGGCCATCTCGCCCTGCGCGAAGTTGACGAGCCCCATCGCGTTGTAGATAAGGACAAGCGCCAGGGCGAGGCTCGCGAAGATGCCGCCGGTGGCGATCCCGCTGACTACCTGCTGAAAGAACTCCTGCATGTCTAGTACCCGAGGTACGAGCGGCGCACGGACTCGTCGCCTTGCAGATCTGCGCTGGCGCCCTCGAGCGCCACGCGGCCCACCTCGAGCACATACGAGGTGGTCGACAGGCTGAGCGCGATGCGCGCGTTCTGCTCCACCAGGAGGACGGCGACGCCACTCGTCTCGTTGATCGTCTTGATGACTTCGAAGATCGATCTCACGACCAATGGCGCGAGCCCGAGTGAAGGCTCGTCGAGCAGCATCAGGCGCGGCCGCATGAGCAGCGCACGCGCGATCGCAAGCATCTGCTGCTCGCCACCCGAGAGGGTGCTGGCTGAGAGCTTCCGCCTCTCCTTGAGCACGGGGAACAGCTCGAAAACGCGGACGTAATCGTTGTTCACCTCGTCTTTGTCGCGGCGGAGATGCGCGCCCAGCTTGAGGTTCTCGTCAACAGTCAGTTCGGTGCAGATGCCACGGCCTTCAGGAACATGAGCGATGCCGCGGCGGACGATCTCCTCCGTGTGCATGCGGTGCAGGGAGCGTCCATCGAAGCGAATGTCTCCGCTCCAGCGCACGCCGCCGGTGATCGCCCGCAGTGTTGTCGTCTTGCCAGCGCCGTTCGCGCCGAGCAGCGAGACCACACCGCGCTCGGGCACAGAGAGCGAGACGCCGTGGAGCACCGAAGTCGGCCCATAGCCGGCCCGCACGTTCTCGAGCTCGAGGAGGGCAGCCATCAGGCCGCGCCGAGATACGCTTCGATCACGGCCGGGTTGCGCTGCACCTCGGCCGGGCCGCCCTCCGCAATCTTCTTGCCGAAGTCGAGGACCACGACGCGGTCGGAGATGCCCATCACGAACGCCATGTGATGCTCGACTAACAGCAACGTCGCGCCGAGCTGGGTGTGCACCCGGCGCAGGAGACGCGAGACATCGTCCACCTCTTCATGACTGATCCCACCGGCAGGCTCGTCGAGAAGCAGGAGCCTTGGCCTGGACACCAGCGCCCGCGCGAGCTCCACGCGTTTCTGAATTCCAAACGGGAGCGCCGCCACCGGACGATGAGTGAACGAACCCAGGCCGACGAAATCGATCATCTCCCGCGCGCGTTTGCGCGAGGCAGCCTCAGCGGAGACGGCGCCAGGCAGTGGCACGGAGGCCTGGAGCCAACCGCTCTTGGTCTGCGTGTGGTCGCCTACCAGGACGTTGTCGAGCACCGTCATGGACCGAAAGAGGGCCACATTCTGGAAAGTGCGGGCGAGGCCGTGGCGGACGAGGTTGTGTGATCTGATCGACGACACCGGCTGGCCATCGATCAACACTGTCCCGCCGCTTGGCCGGTACACGCGAGTCACGACGTTGAAGAGCGTCGTCTTGCCCGCGCCGTTCGGTCCGATGAGCGCGACGACCTGTCCCTGATCGACGGTGAAGGACACGCGATCGAGGGCGACCACTCCACCGAAGCGGACGCTCAGGTCTCTCACGTCCAGGAGGGCCATATCCGCCGAATACTAAGTTCGACCCGGCGCGAAAGAAACTAGTCGCCTGGCTGCGGTATCTCCGGCGAGTCGTCGACCTCCGGCGGCTCAGGGAAGCCCCAGTCGCCGCTTCCAGTTCCCCATTCCACCGGCGGACCCCACTCCACCGCCGGCGCTTCGGCTGGTGTTTCTTGAGGTGGAGGCTGTTCCGCGGTTGGCTCCGGCGCGGGAGGCGCGGCATGAGGCGTCGGCTCGTTCCACGCCGACGGCTCTGGCGCCGAGGCGGGCGCTGGCGGCGGGGTCCCGAAGCCGGCCTTGTAGTCCGGTCGCGTGGCGCGATGCACGACCGCGGCCGTGGGGAGGGGTCTTGTGCGAGGACGCCTGACATAGCTGACGAACCAGTAGCCGAGCGAAAGCAGGATCGCGAGCCCACCCGCGATCGGCAGGAACACAAACGGCGGGCTGGTGATGACGCTGATCCCGTTCAGCGTCGCCGCGGCGGGACTTGCGGTGGGGATGTCGGTCGGACCGACCTCGGCTGACGGCGAAGGCGATGGACTCGGGCTTGGCGAAGGAGAGGGCGGTGTCACCGGCGCGAGGAGCGTGAAGTTCGCGCACGGATTCGGCTGCACGGTCGCACAGAGCTTGTGCACGCCGGGCGCGTCGGCGGAGAACGGCTTGACTCGCGTGTTGAAGCTGCCACCGGCGTCGGCGGTCGCACCGCCCGCGATCTTGGAAGGATCGTCCCAGTACAACGAGGTCTGTTCGTTGGGGAGGAACTGGCCCCCGTTGACGTTGATGACGGTGGTCGCGTCGCCCGAGGTCACGTCCAGGGAAAGGAATGCGTGCACGGGAATCGGGCTGGGGGACGGCGACGGGCAGGGAGAAGAGCTGGCGGTGCCGCATTCCGCGCGCGCGGTTGGCGTGTGGACGAAGAGGATCAGTGCTGAGGCGACCACCCCGAAGATAACGAGGACTGAACCGAACCGAGGGTACCCCGACAAGCGCATGAAGCGGCGGGAACGATAGCAGAGTCCGTTTCGTTACACAGGCGGCCATGGAATCGACCAGGCCGAGGTCGGCTGCGGGAAGCGCCATTTGGGGTCGAGGACCCCGCGCATCCTGCGCTTCAGAATGCGCATCTCTGCAGGGCTCAGTAGGCCCTCCATCGACTTGCGCAACTCGCCCTTCTCGAGCTCCGAGAGAGTCCGTTCCACGTCTCCGCACAGCGATTCCGGCAGGGGCCGGCCGGAGAAATCCCAGATCACCGTCCGCAGCTTGGGCTCGACGTGGAAGGTCAGGCCGTGGTCGATCACCCACACGCTGTCTTGCGGGTCGAAAAGGCAGTGCCCTGATTTGCGGTCGGCGTTGTTGATGATGACGTCGAAGAGGGCGACGCGAACCCAAGTGTCGGTGCGCGCTCTGTTCTCGCCGAGGAAATGACGCCGATCGGCCTCGATGAAGATCTGCATCGCCCCGACACCGTGCGGCGCATCCTCGCGGACCACGGTCGGCGGAATGCGGGGCCACCCGAGCGCCTTGCTCAGCTCGTAGGCCGCGACCTCGCGCTTGTAGAGAGTGCCGGCGTCGAAGTCCCAAAGCGGCGACTCTCCGCGCGCAGGTTTGTAGACCGCGCGCAGACCTGAGGGTGGGTAAGGGTTCAGGCGGGCGAGGAACGTGTAGTTCGAAGCGCCGTGCAGCAAGCCCAGGACCTTGACGTCCGGGAGGTCGCGGAGAAGGCCCTCGGATTGGTCAGAAGATGGGGCGAGCACCGTTCATGACCGGGCACGGATGGCCGGAGGGATCGATGGGCAGGCCGCAGCGAGGGCACAGGGGCCGGCCCGCGGAAAGCACCGACTCCGCCTGTCGGGAGAAGGCGACCATCTGGACTGGGCTCAGCCAGAAGCGCACGCTCGGGGCGTCCGGGGCCGGTGGCGACTCGGCCGCTTCGTTCCTCTCGCCGGCTGCAGCCTCGCTGGCGACGAGCACGAACATGCGGCGCGCCTCGTGATAACCCAGGCCCATCTCGCCGATCTGCCACTCGGGCTCGCCAGGCGTGGGCCCGTCGCCCGCCGGCTCGGCGGCGTGCTCGGGCGTTTCGATCTGCTGCACTTCAATCATCTGGCGCAGACGAAGGATCAGGGCCTGGATCTGTGATTTCTCACAGCCGAGAGTCAGGGTACGCCCCGAGCCGCTGGCGAGCAGGAAGAATCGCCGCTGGCCGGGGTCACCCAAGGCCGCCACCGCGATCTGCTCGACCGGGTCGAGCTCGTAGATGGCCATCGATACAACAGTAGGGGTTGGTTGGTTTTAGAGCCTGTTCAGAGGGGAAGAAGAACACGCGTATCCATTTCGAACTCAATTCATCCCAACCGCGGGACCAAATTTGCAAAACAACCAATTTTGGAGGACAGCTGACATATGCCAAAAACCGTAGGCATCGACCTGGGGACCACCAACTCGGTCATCGCCGTCATGGAAGGCGGCGAGCCTGTGGTCATCCCTAACTCCGAAGGTTCTCGCACCACGCCCTCCGTCGTTGCCTTCACCAAGACCGGTGAGAGGCTGGTGGGCACGCTGGCGCGCCGGCAGGCGGCCGTCAACCCGGAGAACACCGTCTACTCGATCAAGCGGTTCATGGGCCGCAAGTTCGGCGAGGTGGACTCGGAGCGGAAGATCGTGCCCTACCAGGTCAAGCCGGGCAAGGACGACCGCGCAGTGGTGTTCGTACCGGCGGTGAACAAGGAGTTCACCCCCGAAGAGATCTCGGCCATGATCTTGCAGAAGCTCAAGACCGACGCGGAGGCTTATCTGGGCGAGAAGGTGATCGACGCGGTCATCACCGTGCCCGCTTACTTCAACGACTCCCAGCGCCAGGCGACCAAGAACGCCGGCCAGATCGCGGGCCTGAACGTGCTCCGCATCATCAACGAGCCGACCGCCGCCTCCCTGGCCTACGGCCTGGAGAAAAAGGCGAACGAGACCATCCTCGTCTTCGACCTCGGCGGTGGCACGTTCGACGTCTCCGTGCTCGACGTGGGCGACGGCGTGTTCGAGGTCAAGGCCACCAATGGCGACACCCACCTCGGCGGTGACGACTACGACCGCCGGATCGTGGACTGGCTCGCCGACGAGTTCAAGAAGCAGAACGGCATCGACCTGAAGGCCGACCGCCAGGCCCTGCAGCGCCTCACCGAGGCTGCCGAGAGGGCCAAGATCGAGCTGTCGAGCCGGCTCGAGACCACCGTCAACCTGCCGTTCATCACGGCGGATCAGACCGGGCCCAAGCACCTCGAGATGACGCTGACCCGGGCCAAGTTCGAGTCGCTGACGGTTGACCTGACCGAGCGCACGCGGGGGCCGTTCCTGGCGGCGCTGAAGGACGCCAACCTGACCCCGCAGCAGATCGACGAGGTCGTGCTGGTCGGTGGCGCCACGCGCATGCCGATCATCCAGCAGCTGGTCAAGGAGCTTCTCGGCGGCAAGGAGCCTCACAAGGGCGTGAACCCCGACGAGGTCGTTGCCGTCGGCGCGGCGATCCAGGCTGGCGTGCTGAAGGGCGAGGTCAAGGACATCCTGCTCCTGGACGTCACGCCGCTTTCCCTCGGCGTCGAGACCCTGGGCGGAGTCATGACCAGGCTCATCGACCGCAACACGACGATCCCGACCTCTCGCTCGCAGGTCTTCTCGACCGCAGCGGACAACCAGACATCCGTCGAGGTTCACGTCCTGCAGGGCGAGCGCGACATGGCGCGCGACAACCGCACGCTGGGTCGCTTCCACCTGGACGGCATACCGCCCTCGCCGCGGGGCATGCCCCAGATCGAGGTCACGTTCGACCTCGACGCGAACGGCATCCTGAACGTCAAGGCGCAGGACAAGGGCACCGGCCGCGAGCAGTCGGTCACCATCACCGCGTCCTCGACGCTGAACAAGGACGAGGTCGACCGGCTCGTCAAGGAGGCCGAGTCTCACGCCGCCGAAGACCGCGCCAAGCGGGAGGAGGTGGAGCTCCGCAACCAGGCGGACCACATGATCCACCAGGCCGAGAAGGTCATCAAGGAGAACGAGGCTCGCATTCCTGAGGACGTGAAGACCGAGGTCAACACCAAGCTGGAGGAGTTGAAGAGCACGGCGAAGGGCTCCGACGTCAAGGACCTTCAGCGCAAGATGGACGACTTCAACGAGGCATTGCAGAAAATCGGCCAGCACATCTACCAGCAGCAGGACGCATCGGCGCCGGCGGGTGCTCCGTCGGATGGTGCGCAGTCCGGCGACAAGAAGAAAGAGGACGAGGTTGTCGATGCGGACTACCGCGAAGTCAACTAACTAGGTCTTCAGAAGGGCTCGGGCCGCGGTCCGAGCCTTTATTTTTTGCCGTGCCTTGGATCGGTACTTCCGCGAACGTACTCGCCTGTGGGCGGTCGGCGGGTTGTGGGCCGGCCTCCTACTGCTGGCCTTCAACCTGTACGCGGCGACCAGCACCTACGTCCCGCAGTACCTCGTCCGCAACGACTTTCGCCTGATCTACGGCGCGGCCCTCACCGCGTGGGAGCGCGGCTACAGCCACCTCTATGACCTCACCGCACAGAAGACTGTGGTGGAGAGCCTCGGCGCCTACTGGTCACCCTACCTGAACCCGCCTCCGCTGGCCTGGCTCGTGACGCCGTTCCTGGCGCTCCCGTTCGGGGCAGCCATCCTGCTCTGGACGATGCTGGTCGTGGCCGCCGCTGCCTTCGCATGGCGCATCGGCGCTCCCGGCGCCGGCGTCATCCGCACCGCGCACCTGGCGCTGTTCCTCGGCCTTTTCCCGACCGCTTTTGGCCTCCTGGTGGGCCAGCCGGTCGCGCTGGTGGCTGCGGTAGTGGCGGGCTCATGGTGGCTGGCGGAGCGCAACCGTCCGCTCCTGGCCGGCGTGGTGCTGAGCCTCATGGCGATCAAGCCGCAGCTGGCCCTGCTCGTGCCGCTCTGCTTGCTGGTAGCGGGTCGCGGCCGGATCTTGGGCGCCTGGCTGGCGGCGACGGCAGTGATGGTCCTGGCGGCGCTTTTCCTTCTCGGCGGCGACGGGGTGCAGCGCTATCGCGACGCACTCTCCCTCGCGTCGCAGTGGGAGCCGACCCGGCGCTACGCCATTGCTGGCCCGCTTGGACTCGGTCCGCAGGTCTATTTCGTGGAGGTGGTCGTGGTCGTGGTGGCTGCCATCGCCACGTGGCGGCACCGGCACGAAGACATCGGTCGGGTTTACGCGACTGGAATTGTGGCGTCGCTGCTGTTCACGCCGTATGTCGGCTTCCAGGATTTCGCGATGCTAGTGATCGCGGGCTGGCTGGTTATCCGGGCGGGCGCGACGCCAGTCCAGGTGGCGCTGATGGTCGCCGGCTACGCCCTGCTGGAACTGGCGCTGGTGGTCCTGGCGGTCCCGATCCTCATCGCCGAGGCGCTGTTCCTGGTGTCGATGCTCATGCCTCCGCCAACAGCCAGACAGTACGCTCGATACAGAGTGCGCTGAAACAGGGCTCGGTGCGATTTTCGACCGACTTCGGCTCACTTCTCTGAATGAGCCGACAGACCACCCGTGGAGCCGACGGTGGGATTCGAACCCACGACCTGCCACTTACGAGGCGGCTGCTCTGCCAGCTGAGCTACGTCGGCAAGATTTGCTTCGCGATTCTCGAAAACTTTATCGGTCTCACGCGAGCCTAGGCTAACATCGGATGGGGATGCGGACTCTCGACGTCGAACGCCTGGCCGCCGGGGATTATGCCCTCATCAGGCCGCTCCTCATCGAGCTCCACCTTGGGGAACAGATCCACTACGCCGACCATCCGCAGCTGCCGCGTGAAGAGATCGAGCGCCACCTGACGTCGGTCCCGTCGGCCTTCCACGGCGAGAACGTGATCTTCGCCGTGCGAGACGAGGTCGGGCATGTCGTCGGTTTTTGCTGGATCGTCCTGTACGACCCCGGCACCGGACTCGAGGGGGAGATCGCCGAGCTGTACGTGGCCGAGGGCCACCGCGGTCAGGGCATCGGTGAGATGCTCGTCCGCCAGGCGACTCGACTTTTTGCCGAGCGCAGGGTGACTCTCGCCTATGTCTGGACCAGGCCCGACAACGAGGCCGCCGTCAAGCTCTACAAGTCCGCTGGGTTCGAGCCGAACCGGCAGCTCGTCATGACCTGGTACCCGACGGACCCCTCCAACCACTACTAGCCGCACCTACCTAACATCAAGCCATGCGTCCCACCTTGCGTGGATTGCTGGCCATTACGGCCGGGCTGCTCGTGACGGCCATCGTCGCCGGCGGCGTCACCCTCGTCATTCTCCGCAGCCAGTCGCGGACCAACCCGCAGCAGGTGAACCTGCGCCCCGGCATCACGCTGACGGAAGACTCGGCCATCGTGCAGGCGGCGGCGAAAGCCCGGCCCGCGGTCGTCAGCGTCGTCACGCAGCAGCAGCCGACCCTGGTCAGAGGCTCTGGATACCTGGCGACCAGTGATGGCTACATCGTCACCAACATCAACGTGATCGCGGGCGCCACCGGCATCACCGTCCTGCTGCCTGGCGACACGAGAGCGCACGACGCAAGGCTGGTCGACTACGACTGCCAGACGGGAGTGGCGGTCATCAAGATCGACAAGGTCAGTGGCCTCCCTACGCTCGCGTTTGCGGACCCGACAGCCCTGGTCCAGGGGCAAGTGATCGTGGCCGTCGGGGGGCCGGTCGAAGGCGGGGCGGTGACGCCCGGATACGTGAGTGCGATGCACAGGGTGAGCGTGGCGAGGGATCCCGTCAACCTCGGCCGTACGGTTCAGTTCAGCGACACGATCCAGACCAATGCGCCCATCGACGGCGGCACTTCAGGCGGTCCGCTGCTGAACGTCAACAGTCAGGTCATAGGCATCGCCATGGAGTCGACGAGCGCCTCAGGATTCGGACTCAACGTGGCCGACGTCCAGGACGACGTGCAGCAGATCCTGTCCTCGGGCCAGGTGGTCGTCGCCTCGCTGGGCGCGACGACGAGCGACGTGACGCCGGAGTCGGCGGCCCTCAGTGGCACCGCCGCCGGGGCCGCCCTAGTCACCGTCGAAGGCAGAGGCCCGGCAGCCGCCGCCGCCTTGAAGGTCGGCGACGTGATCACGCAGCTCGACGACGTGCGGCTCGACTCAGCGCACCCGCTGACTTTGCTGCTTCGCTCGCGATTTCATGCCAATCAGCGGGTCACGGTCACCTACTCGCGCGGCGGCTCCACGACACAGGCGGAGCTGACCCTGTCCGCCCAACACCCGATCTGCTGATGGTCCGCGACAGCATCCAGGCGGCGCTGGTCGATGCGGTGCGCGGGCTGGAGGTCGGCGGCGACATCCCCGACCTCGAGCTCGGGCGGGCCAAAGACCCCAGCCACGGCGACTACGCGAGCTCGGCGGGGCTCAAGCTGGCGCGGGTCCTGCGCCAGGACCCGAAGGCCATCGCGGCGCGGCTCGCCGAAACGATCATGGTGGCGGACGGGGCCGCGACCGCGGAGGCGGCCGGCGGGTATGTGAACTTTCGTCTGACCGACGAATGGCTTCGCCGGCTGGTGACGCGAGTCACACCCAGCTACGGCTCGCGCGACATCGGTCACGGCGAGCGGCTCCAGGTGGAGTTCGGGAGCATCAACCCGACCGGTCCTTTGCATATAGGGCATGGACGGGGAGTAACGCTGGGCGACTCGCTCAGCAGGCTACTCGAGTTCACCGGGCATGTGGTGCAGCGCGAGTACTACGTGAACTCTGACAACACGCAGACGCGTCGGTTTGGCGCGTCCGTGTTTGCGCGGCTGCAGGGGGTCGAGCCGCCCGAAGGCGGCTACACCGGCGAGTACGTAACAGAGCTGGCGGAGATGGCGCGACATGACCTGCCCGGCATCGAAAGCCTGCCCGAGGAGGAGGGCGAGCCGAAGCTGCGCATGTACGCGATCGACAGGATGGTGGAGCGAATCAGGGCCACGGTCGCCCGGCTGAGCGTCCGCTATGACGAATGGTTCTACGAGAACAAGCTCTGGGATTCGGGCCTCCCGCAGCTCGCCATCGAGAGGCTGCGCGAGTCCGGATACATCAAGGAGCGCGACGGCGCACTCTGGTTCGGCGAACCCGACGACGAAGAAGAAGACCGCGTTGTGATCCGCGCGAACGGGCAGCCGACGTACTTCGCGTCCGACCTCGGGTACCTGCTGAGCCGCTTCGAGAATCGCGGCTTCAACCGCGTGCTCGAGGTGTGGGGCGCGGACCACCACGGGTACGTGCCACGGATGAAGTCGGCGGCCGCTGCGCTTGGCTTCGACCCCAACAAGCTGGTGATCATTCTTCACCAGGCTGTGAATCTGAAGGAGGGCAGGATGTCGAAGCGCGCTGGGCGCTTTGTGACGCTCGACGAGCTGATCGACCGCGTCGGCCAGGACGCGGTGCGCTACTTCTACCTGCTGCGCTCATCCGATACCGCAATGGAGTTCGACCTCGAGCTCGCGGTCACGCAGGGCAACGAGAACCCCGTTTACTACGCCCAGTACGCGCACGCGCGGCTCTCGAACGTCGAGTCCACCGCCAGCGAGCGACACCCGCGCTTGCCTGAGCGTGCCGACGTCTCCTTGCTTCTGAATCCGTGGGAGCTCGATGTGGCGCGGCAGCTGGCATTCTGGCCCGACGTGGTAGAGGACTCCACCGCGCTGCTCGAGCCGCATCGCATTCCTTATTACGTGCACGATCTCGCGACGGCGGTGCACCGCTTCTATCACGCCGGCAACGCGCAAAGCGAATTCAGAGTCGTTGTCGACGACCCCGAACTAACAAGGGCCAGGCTGGAGCTGTGCCGCGCCGCGCGTCACACTTTGAAGACCGCGCTGGACCTGATCGGTGTCAGCGCCCCAGAAAGGATGTAGGAGAAGGCATTGGACGTCACCTGGCTTGGACATGGCTGCTTCCGGCTGCGCGGTCGCGGCGCCGCCGTCGTCACCGACCCCTATCCGCCTGCGATCGGCCTGAAGCTGTCGCGCATGGACGCAGAGGTCGTCACCGTCAGCCACGAGCACGACAACCACAACTACACGCAGGTCGTGCGCGAGGGCGCGTACGAGATCCGCGGCCCGGGGGAGTACGAGGTCGCAGGTGTGAGCGTGATCGGCGTGCCCACGTACCACGACTCAGACATGGGAGCCAAGCACGGCCGCAACACCGTGTACCTGATCGAGATCGACGACGTACGCGTCTGCCACCTCGGTGACCTTGGGCACAAGCTGGACGACGCCGAGGCGGAGGCCGTCGCGACGCCTGATGTGCTGCTCGTGCCCGTGGGCGGACGAACCGCCATCAATGCGGCGCAGGCTGCGGAGGTGGTCCGGCAGCTCGAGCCGCGCTACGTGGTGCCGATGCATTACGCGATCCCTGGCCTCAAGCTGGAGCTCGATCCGATCGACCGCTTCCTCAAGGAGATGGGCGTGACCAGCCCTGAGCCTCAACCGAAGCTGTCGGTGCAGAAGTCGTCAGTGACCGAATACGAGACGAAAGTCGTCGTCCTGGAACCGAAAGCAGAGGTCAGGGTTTAGCGACTCGCCCGCTCCGGTAAGGCTATGAGCGGCAACCCTCCGGGTTTCCGCTCATCGGGCCGCTGGCGCGGCCCTGCTCACCTTCCGGGTCGTTTGGATTGCCGGAGTAGCAGTTCCACTGACCACGCCCATGGCCAGTGCTCGACGCGTGTCGCAGCCGGGCGCAGCCCGGCTGCCAACGAGACGCTCGTCTTGGGGTCAAGGTTTAGCGACTCGCCCGCTCCGGTAAAATCTGAAAAACCGCCAGGAGGGTCGTCCATGTCGAAGTACGTTTTCGTGACCGGCGGTGTCGTCTCCTC
>DATEGC010000132.1:0-11010 GCA_035280285.1 Candidatus Dormiibacterota bacterium
GTCGAGAATCTCGGGCGCGCCGGGGATGTGAAGGAGGTCGCAGACGGGTACGGCCGGAACTTCTTGCTCCGGCGCAAGCTGGCGGTCCACGCGGGTAAAGGTGTGGAGGCGGAGGCGAAGCGCCTGCGCGACGCAGCCGCCAAGCGCGAGACCAACGACCGCAACGAGGCACAGTCGGTGGCGGACGAGATCAACAACAAGACCGTGGTGGTGCGGTTGAAGGTGGGGGCGGAGGACAAGGCTTTCGGGTCTATCACAAACCAGGACATTGCGGGTGCTTTGAAGGCGCAGCACCGCGTTGAAATCGACAGGCACAAGATCGACCTGAAAGAACCGATCAAGACGCTGGGCGAGCATCAGATCCCACTGAAGCTGCACCGCGACGTGAGCGCTCACGTCAACGTGATCGTCACGCAGGACCGCTAGCAGGTTCGGCAGTGGCGACCACGATTTCACTCGCCGCGGGGCGGGTGCCACCGCACGACCTGGACGCGGAGATGTCGATTCTCGGCTCGATTCTCCTCGAGCCGCTTTCGATTGCCAAGGTGCTGCAGTTCCTCCACCCGGAGGACTTCTACCGGGAGAACAACGGGCAGATCTACCGGGCGGCCATGGACCTGTTTGCAGCCGGGGAGCCCATCGACAACGTAACCCTGGCCTCGCAGCTCCAGTCGATGGGTTTGCTGGAGCGCGTCGGCGGGCGCGCGCAGCTGGCCTCGATGCAGAGCGCGGTCCCGACCGCTGCCAACATCGAGTACTACGGCCGGATCGTCAAGGAGAAGGCGTACAAGAGACGGCTGATCTCCGCGGGCGGGAGCATCGCCGGCTTTGGCTACGACGATTCAATCGAGGCCGAGGACGCAATCAACCAGTCGCAGTCCCTGGTGTTCGGCGTCGCGGACGATCGCGACCAGCGCGAGCTAGCACGGCTCTACGACCTGCTGGGGCCCGCGATGGAGCGGATCTCGATCCTCATGGAGAGCGGGCAAGGGGTGGTTGGGATTCCGTCGGGGTTCCACGACCTGGACCGCATGACGGGTGGGTTCAAGGACAGCGACCTGATCATCGTCGCCGGAAGACCGGCGATGGGCAAAACCTCCTTCCTGCTAAACGTCGGCCTCCATGCTGCACTCGAGGCCAAGAAGTCGGTCGCGATTTTCAGCCTCGAGATGTCCAAGGAGCAGCTCACGGAGCGGCTTCTGACAGAGCAGGCTCAAATCGACGCGCAGCGAATGCACCGAGGGTTGCTTTCGGAAGCCGAGTTCGATCGTGTCTCGAATGCGCTCGGGCCGCTCGGTGAAGCGTCGATCTACATCGATGACACGCCGGTGATGGATGAACTGACCCTCCAGCTGAAAGCGCGCCAGGCCAAGATGCGCCACAGCGTCGACATGATCCTCATCGACTACCTGCAGCTTATGCACGGCCGCTCTCGCGGCGACGACAATCGCGTTCAGGAAGTCTCTGCTATATCGCGCGCGCTCAAGGGCCTGGCTCGCGAGCTCCGCATTCCCGTGGTCGCAATCTCTCAGTTGAGCCGTGCCCCCGAACAGCGGCCGGACAAGCGACCCATACTCAGTGACCTTCGCGAATCGGGTTGTGTCGCCGGAGACACGCCGGTCTATCTGCCTGACTCTGGCACCTATACGCCGATCAAAGACCTTGTGGGTCAAAGCGGCTTCCGCGTCCTTGCACTCGACAAGGGTTGGTGGCGGATGGACTGCAAACGCGTCACAAACGTGTTCGCTACGGGCACAAAGCCGGTCTTCAAGTTGACGACGCAACTCGGACGCTTTGTGCGCGCGACCGCGAATCACAACTTTCTGACCATGGCAGGTTGGCGCAGGCTCGATGAGCTGAAAGTCGGTGACCACATCGCGCTGCCGCGGATTCTCCAGGGGCCCGACCAGGACACCATGACCCGCGCCGAGCTGGGTCTGCTGGGCCACCTGATCGGCGACGGCTGCACGCTGCCCAAGCACGCTATCCAGTACACGACCAAGGATCCTGTTCTTGCGGAAGAGGTCGTCTCTCTCGCCAAAGACGTCTTTGGCGACGCGGTGAGACCGCGGATCCATCCCGAGCGAACGTGGATCCAGGTTTATCTGCCCCTGGCGACTCACCCGACCCACGGCGTCCGCAATCCAATCCGTGTTTGGTTGGAGGAGCTCGGAGCTTTCGGCGCGCGCTCGCACCAAAAGCGCGTCCCCAAGAAGGTGTTCGAGCAGTCGGCGCTCGGCGTCGCGTGCTTCCTCCGTCATCTGTGGGCAACCGACGGCAGCATGCACCTGTCGCACGGCATTGCGCAGTACGCGAATGTTTATTACGCAAGCAGCAGCCGAGGTCTTGCCGAAGACGTCCAGAGTCTCCTGCTTCGAGTCGGCATCAACGCGAGACTGTCGAAGCATGCTCAAGGCACCAAAGGGCGCGATCAGTTCCACGTTTCCATCAGTGGCCAACACGACATTCATGTTTTTCTGGAACTCGTCGGTGCTCTCGGCACCAACAAGACGCGACATAAAGCCGCGATTCTCGAATATCTGGGCGCGAAACGTGAAAAGAGGAATCGCGACGTGATTCCCGCCATCGCCTGGCGAATGCACGCCGTCCCAGCCATGATGTCAGCCCGCATCACTAGCCGACAGATGTATCGCGGGCTCGGAAGCCATTACGCGGGGACCGGCATTTACGAACAGAATCTGAGCCGTGCACGGGCCAGAAGACTTGCTGAGGTGGTCGGATCGGCTGAGTTCGAGCTTCTCGCCACGAGTGATGTCTACTGGGACTCAATCAGGTCCATTGAGCCGGATGGAATCGAGGAGGTGTATGAGCTAACCGTAGAAGATCTACATAACTTCGTAGCAGGAAATGTGATAGTTCACAACTCAATAGAGCAGGACGCCGACGTCGTCACCTTCCTCTTCCGGCCCGAGTACTACAAGTCCGACGAAAAACCTGGAATTGCCGAGGTGATCGTGGCCAAGCATCGAAACGGACCCACAGGCATGGTCGAGCTCAAATTCCGCCGCGACCACACGCGCTTCTACAACCTCGAAACGAGACGCCCCGAGCCCGGCACAGAATAGCCCCCGTGGTCATCATCCTGGTCGGCGGCCAATGGGGCGACGAGGGCAAGGGCAAGGTCATCGACTACCTCGCCGCCAAGGCTGACATGGTCATCCGCTCCCAGGGCGGCAACAACGCCGGCCACACCGTCATCACCGAGCATGGCGAGTTCAAGTTTCAGCTCATCCCAAGCGGCATCCTCCATCCAACGTGCACGTGCATCATCGGCAATGGCGTCGTCGTCGACCCGACGGTGCTGCTCAAAGAGATCTCGCAGCTCAAAGAGCGCGGCATCGAGCCGTCCAACCTCATCGTCAGCGAGCGCGCCCACATGGTCATGCGCTACCACCCGCTCTTCGACCAGCTTGAGGAAGAGGCCCGAGGCGACGACCGCCTCGGCACCACCTGGCGCGGCATCGGACCCGCGTACGCGGACAAGATCAGGCGAATCGGATTTCGCATCGGCGACCTGCAGAAGGAAGCCTTCATGCGTAAGAAGCTCGCGTTCGTGGTCGATCAGGTCAAGAACCCGATCCTCGAGAAGCTGTTCGAAAAACCGGCCTACGACTGGTCCAGCATGCTCGACGAGTACATGCATTACGGGAATGAGCTCGACCCCTACATCAAGGACACATTCCCGATCATTCAGGAGGCACTGGACAAGAACAAGAAGATCCTGCTCGAAGGTGCGCAGGCGACGATGCTCGACCTCGACTTCGGCACCTACCCCTACGTCACCAGCTCCAACCCCACCGCGGGCGGCGCTCTCACCGGCAGCGGCATTCCTCCGACCAGGGTCGACCTCACCGTGGGCGTCTTCAAGGCCTACACGTCACGCGTGGGCTACGGTCCGTTTCCCTCCGAGCTTCTAGATCAAGTGGGGGACCAGATTAGGGAACGCGGCCACGAGTTCGGCACCGTCACCGGCCGCCCCCGGCGCATCGGTTGGTTCGATGGCGCGGTCGCGCGTTACTCGGTCCGCCTGAACGGAGTCGGCGTCGCCGCCCTGATGCGCCTCGACATTCTCGACGACCAACCCAAACTGAAGATCTGCACCGGATATGAGTTTCGCGGCACCCGCTACGACCATCCGATCGCGAACATCTCCCATTACAAGCACTGCACGCCGATCTATGACGAGATGTCCGGTTGGGAGAAAGAGATCGGCGCCGCGCGATGCTGGGAGGACCTGCCGCAACAGTGCCGGGACTATGTCGAGCGGGTTGGTGAGCTCATCGGCGCACCGATCCACCTCGTTGGCACAGGCCCGCGGCGGGATCAGTTTGTGACGCGAGGCCCCGAGCTTTTCGATTGACGAAGGCCCCGGTCGCCGCCGAGCTCACATGGCCGCAGGTCCTCGCGTTCCGACTCCAGCGCCAGCACCTGGCGGCCCGGGCATCAAAGAAAGACCTGGCCAGGGTGGTCGGCGCGGTCGGAGGCGCGCAAGCCCAGCTGATGTCGGCGGCCGAACTGCAGATCGCGGTCCGCACCGATTGCAAGGTCACCGACGTGCGGAAGGCGCTCTGGACCGACAGGACGCTTGTCAAGACCTGGCTAATGCGCGGCACCCTTCACCTCGCCCGCGCCGACGATCTGCCGCTCTACACCGCCGCCATGAGCAGCCGCTGGGTCCGGATGCGGCCTTCGTGGCTCAAGTTCATGCAGCTGAACGAGAGTGAGTTCTGGAAGCTCGAGAAGGAGATCGGCGGGGCGCTCAACGGCAATCCCATGACCCGCGAGGAGCTGATCGCTGAGGTGGGCAAGGGCAAGTCACCGCATGTCCGCCAGCTGCTGAAGTCCGGCTGGGGCGGCATGCTCAAGCCCGCCGCCCGCAACGGGCTTCTTTGCTTCGGGCCGAGCCGAGGCCATAGCGTGACCTTCGTCAACCCCCGAGAGTGGCTGCCCGGGTGGCGGGAGGAGAATCCGGACACGGCGATCGTCGAAGTCGCGCGACGCTATCTCCGCGCGTACGGGCCGGCGACGAAGAACGACTTCGGTCGATGGTGGGGGGCCTGGCCGGGCGTCGGTACGGCCGCCTGGTCGGCCCTGGCGGAGGAGGTCGTGCCGGTCGCGGTCGACGGGATGCGCCTCGATCTGCTCGCAAGCGATCTGAGCGCGATCAAGAAGGCGCGATTCGACGAACGCGTGCAGCTCCTGCCCGTGTTTGACCCGTACCTGATGGGCCACGCGAAGCGCGACCACCTCTTCGACAAAGTCCACTCGTCCAAAGTGAGCCGAACCGCGGGATGGATCTCCGCCGTTGTGCTGGTCGATGGGAGGGTGGCCGGCACGTGGACTCACACATCGAACAAGTCGCTCAGCATCCGCCTCACGCCGTTCAGCCGCCTGGGCTCAGACGTTCTGGCCCACGTCAAGCAGCGGGCGGGCGAGCTCGCGGCTGCGATGGGGCTGCCCGATGACGACGTCAAAGTTGCCCAAGCCAAAGTTGTCTGAGACGCGCGCTAGATCGTCTTGACGACGCGGAGATTCGCCTCCCGCTGACGCAGCCGGCGCGTTCGCTTCCACCGATCCATCGCGAGCGAGGCGGCCCAGTAGACGATCACGATGACAGCCATTGCGGCGTGGACCGCTGCGACGGTCAAGAGCGTCGCCTCGATGCCGTACCCGTTTCGACGGAGGCCGATTGCAAACAGCCCGGCGGCAAAACCGAGCATCGGCCGTAGCGCCCACGATTCGGGCAACAACCGCCTGTCGGCGAGCAGCAGGCCGGCCACGAACCAGGTCGGTCCGCTGTCGAGGTGGAAGAGTGGATCCCAGTGGAAGGTGTAGGTCGCGACCAGTGACCCGGCGAGAAACGCCACGAGCACCGCCAGGCTGACCCGCCTCGCGTACGCGAGCCAGGCAACTCCGACAGCCACTGCGAGAAGGGACGTCGCAAAGACCGGGCCGGCGACATTGCCGACGTACAGGCGAATTGGGTCAAGCGCCCACACTGACTGATGGAAAAGCTGATACCACGTGTCGATTGGATCTCGCGGGTTGCTGGTCCCGTTCGGGTCCACGTAAGTGAAGGGGGCGCCCCTGGCGACGATCGCCACCACGGCAAAGGCGATCAGTCCGGCCTGGGCCCGGATCGCCGGTATGTATCGATAGCGGAGCAGTTCGAGAACCACTGCGAGGACCGCGACCTCGGCTGTGACGTAGAGGTTCGCGCCTGCTCCAACCAGTGCGACTCCAAACAACGCTGCGATCGCGGTGCTCGCGCCTGAGCGCTGGCGGCGCCACACCCAGCGAGCTGCGATGACGCCGACCGCTCCGGCTGCCGCCGCGACCGCCAGCATGCGCAGCGCAGGAATCCTGAAGATGATCAGGCCCGCCACGATGCACGGCACCAGCGCGATGCCCGTCACGAGATCGTCCGGCAGCGTGGCGGGTCTGAAGGCGGCTCGATCTAGCAAGCCGCCGATCCTGGTCGCCCACGAGCTCGATGGCCTGGCCTTGAGTTCGCGGGACCCCCCTCGCTCGGTCCTGAAGATGGCCAGCACCAGCGGATTGTAGGCAAACAGGCCCCTGGAACGAGTCAAGTCCGGTGGGTGATAATCGGCAGGCTCGTGTCGCTTCTTGGTCGACGTCTTGCTGCGACCGCCATGGCTTTGTGGGTAATCGCGATCGCGTCGCTGTCCGCCTCGGCGGATACCACTCCGCCTTCGACATGGGTCGCCCTCAAAGCGCTTCCCCATCAAGGGCGGGCCGCAATGTTTGCGCTTGCGGTCGACCCGACCAACCGACAGGCGGTCATCGCGGGCACATCGGACGGCTCGTTGCTGCGAAGCACCAATGCCGGCGCCGGCTGGACACTGGTGCACTCGGGCAAGACCTACGTCACGACCATCAGCTTCAGTCCTGTGACGTCGAAGCTCGTCCTTGCAGGCACGCGCGGTTCGGGCGCTGTCATGAGCCGCGATGGAGGCGCAACGTGGGCGCCGACAACCGGGTTGGAGGGCCGCAACGTGCGCGTATTTGCATTTGCGTTGACGCTCATCGCCGCCGGCACCGACCGTGGAATCTATGTCAGCTCGGACGGAATTGCCTGGACGCAGTCGGGCCTGGCCGACCGCAGCGTCAATGCCCTCGCGGTCGAGGCGATTCACGCACCCGTGAGGTTGATCGCCGGCACCGACATCCCGGTCTCAGGTGGAACGCTGCCTCTGTTTCAGAGCCTTGACGGCGGCGCAAGCTGGTCGCAGCTCACCCCTCAGATCAGCGGCACGATCACGGTCAGGCTAGCGGCCGGTCCGCTGCCGCCCACAGGCACTATCCGGCCACTGATCGTCGGCACGAACACAGGGTTGTTTGCGTCCACCGATAACGGCTTGACCTTCAGTCCGTTGAGCGGTGGAGGTTTGCTGCCCTCGACCGACTACACGCAGGCCATCTTTGTCACCGACCACTTCGACCACTTCTATGTAGCCAGCGACGGTGGGGGCTCAGGCTCCGGCGGGCTGTGGAGGACCAGGGACGGTGGTCAGACCTTCGCCTCGCTGGACCCGCCCGAGGCGTCGGTCACGGCGGTCGCCGTGTCCAACGACGAATCGCCAACTCTCTACGTGGCCACGTTCGGGCCGTCGACTCATACCGCCTCGCTCTGGGTCTACTACGACACGGGCGGGACACCGCAAGGCCCAGCGCTCGGTCAGCCGGCGACCGCCAGCGGTGCTCGAGCTTCGCGACCTGGCGACGCCTCGCTGTGGAGCCAGATCCTCGGCTCGCCGCAGCTGCCTTACATCGGGCTCGGCCTTGGCGCGCTCGCCGTCATCTTCACCGCGATCGTGGCCCACCTTCGCGCCCGTACGAGGTAGGCGGCTAGACTCGCTCGGGTTGACAACTCCGCATCAACGCCTGCGTGAGCTGGGGATCACTTTGCCGCCGCCTCCGCCACCCGCAGCTGCATATGTACAGACGCAGCTAGTCCCAATCGGCGACCGTCGCGCGCTCCTGTACGTCGCAGGCCAGGTCTCCCGCGATGGCAGCCTGCTGCTGACTGGGCGCTGTCCCGACGAGGTCTCGGTCGAAGAAGCGACTCGACGCGCGCGGCAGTGCGGGCTGAACGTGCTGGCCCAGATCGAGGCTGCGGTTGGGCTGGACCGCGTTGAGCAGCTCAGCCAGGTCATCGGTTTCGTCCTGTCCGCCGATGGCTTTGGCGACCAGCCAAAAGTGGTGAACGGTGCGTCTGAGCTGCTCGTCGACGTGCTGGGCGCAGCTGGCAAGCACACGCGCGCGGCGTTGGGGACGAACGCGCTGCCCCTTTCCGCGACGGTCGAGATCGCGGCGGTGGCGGTTGTCCGCACCGGCTGAGAGACCGGGGTCGAGTGCGTAGACCCGGCGCACTCCTCATCGGCAGCGTCCTTTATCTCGCAGCCATCTTCGGCGTGATGCTATGGCGCGGCATCTCGATCGAGCCGGAGTGGGTGCTGCTGGCGCTGCTCGTCATCGCGATCGCGGTGGGCCGCGGAGTTGCGTTTCTGACCGACTGGGGGCCCTTCCTGCTGCTGTTCCTCGCCTACGAGGCGATGCGCGGGTTCGCTTCGAAAACGGGTTTTGCCCCACACGATCTGTCAGGCATCGAGCGCGCTCTGTTCGGCGGCACGCTGCCGACCTTGAACCTCCAGCACGCGTTCTATCAGCCGGATGTCGTCAGCCCGCAGGACGTCATCGCGATGTTCTTCTACTTCATGCACTTTCCTCTTCCGATTCTCGTCGGCTTCATCTTCTGGTTGAACAGCCGCGAGCACTACCGACGCTTTATCGCGGCGCTGCTGCTGATGTGCTTCGTGGCGTTTGTGACGTATCTCTTCTGGCCGAGCGCGCCGCCGTGGTGGCAGGAGCCGAAGTCAGTCGTCAAGATCATCAATCGCACCGTCGACGTGCTGTGGGGCACTCAGTACTACGTCTCGGCGATCTACCACAGCTTCAATCCGAACCAGTTCGCCGCGTTCCCCTCACTCCACGCTGCCTTCCCCGCCCTCGCCGCCGTCTACGCGTGGCACCGCTACCGAGTCCTGAGCATCGCGCTGATCGCCTGGACGGCGGCAGTGCTGCTGTCGATCGTTTACCTGGGTGAGCACTACGCCGTCGACGCGCTGGCGGGCTACGTCTATGTGGCGGCGGCGACGCTCGCCGTCGAGGGGTTCGTCCGTTGGCGGAGAAACCGGTCGGCTACGCCTGCCAGACCTTCCGCATGATGGTCCGCGCCAGCTTGTCGGGATCGTGGTGCGACGGAATGCGCACGTTGACTACATCGCCAGGGATGAAGCGGACCTCGGGATGCCTGGCCGTGTCAGCTGGCTTGAAGATCACCGGCGCCTGACCGCCCGTCGGAGCGTGCGCGTTGTTCGTGTTGACGAGCACGAAGTCGAAGAGGTTCGCGCCGACGTGCTCGCGAATCACCCGCAGGTAATCGTCGACGCCATAGCCATCGGTCTCGCCGCGCTGCGCGGCCAGGTTGCAGATGTAGACCTTCAGCGCGGGCGACGCCTTGATCGCCTCCACCATGCCTTCCACCAGGAGGTTGGGCATGATCGACGTGTAGAGCGAGCCCGGGCCCACGATGATGATCTCCGCGTTCAGGATCGCCTGCGCGGCCTCGGGGTTGACCTGCACGCCGTCGGGCTTGAGGAAGACGTGGCTGATCGGGGAGTTTTGCTTGGGAATCTTCGACTCGCCCTCGACCGTGCCGCCATTGATCGAAGCAACGAGGGTCACGTCCTGCAGGGTCGACGGCACGATGGTGCCCTTGACCGCGAGCACCTTGCCCGACTCGCGCAACGCCTGTTCGAAATTTCCGGTGACGTCGGCCATCGCCATGATGAACAGGTTGCCGAAGGCGTGGCCGTCGAGGGATCCCTCCTTGAAGCGATGGTCGAAAAGCTGCTTCATCAGTGGCTCCGCGTCGGCCAGGGCGATCAGGCACTGACGAAAATCGCCTGGGGGAAGGATCCGGTACTCGTCGCGCAGCCGGCCCGACGAGCCCCCGTCGTCGGCGACGGTGACGATCGCGGACAGGTTGGAGGTGTAGGTCTTCAAACCGCGGAGCAGAGAGCTCAGGCCGGTGCCGCCGCCGATCGCCACCACACGCGGCCCGCGGCCGCGAAGTCGAAATGCGTGAATCGCTTCCACCACGCTGCTCGTGCTGTTGCCCGGCAGGAATGGACCCAGCACCGACTGAGTGAGCTTGAGGTAGCTGAGCACCAACAGGCCGACGCCGACCACACCGAAGATGAAGGCCCGCACGAAATAGGGCAGGGGCTGCAAAGTGAGGTAGAAGAAGATTCCGGGCAGACGCGCGGTCTGGTAGATCTCCTTCAACGCATAAGCGACACCGAGCACGAGCACGAGCTCGGAGGCCATGAGCAGCAGCAGCCAGCGCTTGATCTGGAGCCCAGGTGTAAGCCACCGAAGCCACCGTGCGCTCGAATTAAGCCTGCTGGCCATCTACCCCGCCTGCATCAACGAGTGGAAAACGTGCAAGGTTACTCTGGTACTACGCTTCACCTGAAGTATGCGGACTTTGCGCCGGGTGCGTCGCCTCGTTCGTTTCGTCACCTTTGGCCTGGTCGCTGCGGCGATCGCAACCGAGCTGGCCAAACCGGCGCCTGAGCGGACGTGGCAGGGCAAAGTGTTCGGGATTGTTCCCTATGACTTCCGGCCGCCGACGTGGCAGCGCTTCCGCGATGCCTACTGGAACCCCGATTCCGATCGCCTCTTCAGCGACCGTGTCTTCGGCGTTGGTTGGGCATTGAACCTCTATAGAGCGAAAACGCTCATGGAGGAGGCCTTCCGGAGCTTGATGGGCAGCCAGGAGGCCACGTCGATACGTATGACTATCCGCACCGAGCGCTCGGGCAGGCAGCCGGACGTCGTCATCACCCAGGAATAGCGGCCCGTACGCCCCTACTTAGAATTGTTCCCCGGCCTCGCGTCTGG
>DATEGC010000133.1:0-13567 GCA_035280285.1 Candidatus Dormiibacterota bacterium
GTCTAGTTAACGGTAGTCGTGTGAGCGCTGAGCCGGCCTTGGCACGCCGGTCAGCGCTTCGATATGACTGGCCAGGACCGAGTGAACTCCATCCTGGCGCTGCATCACCCCGTCGATGATCAGGATCGGTTGGCGGTTGGCGACCAGGCGGTAACGGTCGTAGACCTCTGACTTGATCGTCACGTTGACCTGGCCGAACTCGTCTTCGAGTGTGAAGAAGCGGATCCGGTTCGCTGTGCTCGGAGCCTGGCGGGTGATGACGAGCCCTGCGACTCGGACCTGCTTGTTGTTGCCGATCGATGGGAGCTTGTTGGATTCCATGGCGCCCAACTCGCGCAGACGGTCGCGGCAGAAGTGGATCAGATGGTGGCCGGTCGACAGGTCGGAGATGCGGTACTCGAGCTGATTGGCGTCGAATTCGTCGACGTGAGGCAGGTCAGGCGCGGTCGTGTTCAGAATCAGCTCTGATTGTTTGTCGATGCCGCGCCGCAAACCTTTGCCGTGCCATCGTTCCTGCCAGCCCCAGAGGAGTTCGCGTCGCGGCCGGCCGAGCGCGTCGAAGGCGCCGACCATGACGAGGTTGCGCACGGCGCGGGGTCCGATCGGGCCGCCACGTAGGCGGGCAAGGAAATCGTCGAAGGACAGGTAGGGGCCGCCGCTGATCCGGTTGGCCACGATGGCCTTGCGGCCGTCTTCGCCTAGATCGCGCACGTAGTTGAAGCCGATGCGCAGGGCGAGTCTTGTCTTAACAGGCTGGGTTGACGCGCTCAGTAAGCTGGATTCGGTTGGCAGGCGGGGGAGGGCAGCCACGGAGGAGGGAGGGCCCTCGGCGAGGTTTGTCTCTTTGGGCGGCGCGAAAACACCTGAATACCCGCTTGTGCCGGCCCTCGCGGGTAATTCATCTCCCGCCGGAACGGATTCGGGCAGGCAGCGGACATCGGAGCGGTTGATGTCCACAGGCAGCGCAGTCAGCCCGTGGCGCTTCAGGTCTTCGACCAGGACGCTCGGGTGGTAGAAGCCCATCGGCTGGTTGTTCAGCAGCCCGCATCCGAACTCCACCGGGTGATTCAGTTTCATCCACGCGGTCTCATAGGCGGTCCGGGCGAACGCGGCGGCGTGCGAGCGGCAGAAGCCGTACTCCGCGAAGCCGCGCACTGCTGTGAACAGCTGGTCAGCCACCTCGCGCGGCACATCGTTGCCAAGACATCCGTCGATGAACTCGTCCTCGAGCGATGACATCTCGACCCTGTTGAGGTGTCGAGTCATGGCCCTGCGAAAACCGTCCGCGCGGCCGGGCTTCATGCCCGCGACATACATCGCGATCTCGATGATCTGCTCCTGGTAGAGGATCACCCCCAGCGTGTCCTTCAGGATCGGCTCGAGCAGCGGATGTGCGTAGGTGACGGGCTCGCGTCCCTGCTTGCGGCGGATGTAGGGATGGACCGCGTTGCCCTGGATCGGTCCAGGTCTGATGATCGCGACCTCGACCACCAGGTCGTTGAAAGTCTTGGGCCGCGTCCGCGGCAGAGTCTGCATCTGCGCCCGTGACTCGATCTGGAACACGCCGATGGTGTCCGCCTCGCTGCACATCTCGAACACGGCCGGGTCGTTCAGAGGCAGCCGATCGAGGTCAGGCGTAACGCCGGTCGTGTCTTTGATCAGCTCCAGGGCCTCGGCCACGACCGACAGCGTGCGCAGGCCGAGCATGTCCATCTTGATCAGGCCGAGGTCTTCAACGTCGTCCTTGTTGAATTGGACGACGCGCCGACCCTCCATCGTCGCCGGCTCGACGGGCGCGATATCGACTAGCGGCTCGCCGGTGACGAGCATGCCGCCGTTGTGAATCGAAAGGTGGCGAGGGAAATCGATGACCTCGCGGCACAGGTCAAGGAACTGTTGCCAGCTCTGCGGCCGCAGGTCGGGTGGCGGAACCGCGCCCGTCATTGAGTCTTCGACGTCTTCAGTGAACCAGCGGTCGACCCCTTTGGCGAGGCGGTCGAGCAGCTCGGCCGAGAAGCCGAGCGCCTTGCCGACCTGCCGGATCGCCATTCGCGGCTGGAAGGTGACCACGTTGCAGACCATGCCGGTCCGCTCCCAGCCGTACTTCTCGTAGATGTACTGGATGACCTGTTCACGGTGCTCGGTCGAAAAATCGATGTCGATGTCTGGCGTGCTCGTCATCTCTTCATGCAGGAAGCGCTCGAAGAGGAGGTTGTGCTCGATGGGGTCGACGCGCGTGATCCCCAGGACATAAGCCACGATCGAGTCGGCGGCAGAACCACGGCCCTGACCTGGCACGCCGTGCTCGCGTGCGAAGCGCATCAGGTCCCAGTTGATGAGGAAGAACTCGGCGAGACCAGTCTTCTCGATCACCTCCAGCTCCTGCTGCAGCCGGCGGGTCACTGTCGATGTGATCGGTCGGTAGCGCTCGCGCAGGCCTTCGAAGCAAAGCTTGTAGAGAAAGGAGAAGGGCGTCTCGCCCGCCGGCACGGGGTAGCCGGGGAAACGCACTTTGCGAAAATCGAGGTCGACGTCGCAATGCTGGGCGATCTGCCAAGGCGTGGCGACGGCTTCTGCATGACTATTGAAGAGCGGGCGCAGCTCGTCGCCACCCTTCAGGCGATGCTCGGAATTGGGAAAGAGGTGCGGACTCGCCTCGTCCAGCGTGGCCCGGTGCCGGACGGCGACCAGCACGTCATGCAGGCGGCGTCGTGCGGCAACGTGGTAGTGGACCTGGTTGGTGGCGACGACGCCGGCGCCGCAGCGCCGGGCCATCGCCGCGCGACCTTCGAGAACCCACTCGTCTTCGGGCCGAAGGTGGTGATGCAGTTCGCTGAAGACGTTCTCCCGGCCCAGTGCGTCCTGGAGGTCACGCAGACGCCGCTCGCTATCGGTGGCGCTCAGGTAGAAGAGGTCGCCGCGGTGTTCGGCGATCGTCGCGAGTTTGGTGCGGGCTTCGCCTTTGGGTTGGTCGGCGTGAGAAATGCTGAGCAGCCGGCAGAGATTTGAATACCCGCCGAGATTCCGCGCGATCAGGATCAGCTCTTCGCCGTCGACCTCGAGAGCGCTGCCGATGATCGGCTTGATCCCGAGTTTGCGGCAAGCCTGGAGGTGGCGCACGGCGCCGTAAACGCCGCCTGTGTCCGTGATGGCGAGGGCCGGCATCTCGAGCTCGGCCGCCCGCATTGCCAGCTCGTACGGGTGCGAGCCGCCATCGAGAAAGGAGTAGTTGGAGTGACTGTGAAGTTCGACGTATGGCGTCACTATTTCGGCGAGATGGCCGTTTCACAGCCGTGAAGCACGGGATGGTGCTGCTGGCGGTAATGGCGATGGCCTGCAGCCAGACGCAGTCGGCAGCCACCAATTCGATCACCCCGAGTCCCAGCACTTGCCGGCTCCCGATCGCGATCCCAGACAGCAGCGGCCACATGCAGGGAGCGTTCGTCGACTACGTTTCGGGAAGGATGACGGTCGATCCAGGTGGCGTCGGTGGCGCGTATTACGACCGCGCCTATTCCCGATGGCTTCCGGTCAACCAGAACGCGGTCTCGTCCGATGGAAGCCGATTTGTATATCTGGATCCGAAAGTGCCGGGAACATCGGCACGGCAGCAACTCCATCTGGTCGACCTGCCCACCGGCAGTGAAAAGCTGTACGAGCTCGCACCGACTGGTGACCCGGCCGGCTACGTGGTCGTCAGCGTGGCGACAGAGGGCATCTGGCTGAGCTTCTCGGGCTACGAAGGCCCGCGTGGAGGTCTTTTCTTGCTCGATCTCACCACAGGCCAACTCAAGAATGTCGGGGGGCAAAGGATGATCTTCGACCCAGTTGCCGGCGGGCCAGGGATCTTTTGGTTCACAGAACCTGGTCCTAACCCGACGATGAGTGGCATTGGCTTCTATATGCCGGATCGGGTCAAGCGCTTTACGATCGTGGACGGCAAGGCTGAAGACTGGTTCATCAAGGACGGGTCGTACCTGACCGTTCTTGGCACCGACCTGGCAGGACACCCGATCCTGACCGACTCGACCGAGGTTTGGCTGGCTTCGTCGCCTGATGCGTCGACAGTCATCGCTGTGCCCCCGGGCTATTACAACGCTTTCACGGATGAGCACGGCATCTGGTTGGGCGGTGATCAGGGCATCTACCTGTACGCGGCAACTGGCGTTCAGAAGGTTTCGGACCAAAAAGGCGCGCCTGCTGGGACCTGCGCTTAGCTCAGTCATAGACCCGCTCCAGGAACCACTCTTTGCGCGCGACGTCGTGATAGAGCTCGCAGAGCAGGTTGTTGTTGAGCACCACCTTCCAGTACTCGCGGATGACCGGCCGGTCCCACCACGACCCTTCGACCTTCCAGCGGGCGATTGGCTCGATCGACCCGTTGTATGGCCCTGAGATGGCTATAGGAGCGCGGCCGTGGTCGAGCGTGACGTCGATCGCCACAGGGGGTTTGAGGAGGCGTGTCATCACGATCGAAACCTGGGGCGATGCGTTTCGATAAAAGTTGAGATGAGCCGTTGGGTGGTTTTGCTCGCGCTGGTGCTCACAGCTTGCTCGCGGCCGGCTGCCGCCCCGGTCGCACACGCGACGACGAGTCCTTCAGGCAAGGCAAGCAATCCAGGCATTTCGCCAACTCTCATCTCAGACCTCCCGCTGTCCGCCGTCACGTTCAGCTGCCGACTGCCTGTCTATGCCATCGATGGATCCGCCATCACGGACGGAGTCATCAATTTCCGGAGCGGCGACGTCGCGGTCGATCCGAGCGGCAACAAAGGCGTGTACTTCGACCGCGCCTACTCTCGCTGGCTTCCCGTGCCTCGATCGGCCGTGGCACCGGACAGTACCCACTACGCGTACATCGACAACACGCAGACGGACTTCGTCCTCCATGTGGTTGCCGTCTCTGGCGGGAATGAGATTCGCTTCACGCTTTCGAGCCAGGGGTTCAACGGCCAGCCGCCTGGCTTCGACTACTCGGCGGACGGCGTCTATCTGGTCAACGCTTTCGAGCATCTGCTGGCAGGCCTGTGGCTCGTCGATCCCGCCATCGGCTCGATCCGGCAAGTCTCGAAGGACATCCTTCCTGTTCTCAGTGCCGGGAACGGCATCTTCTGGGCGGAGAAAGTGAATCCAGGGGATCCGAGCCCAGTTCAGACGGGAACATCGATCGGCACTCTTTCCAATCAGATCGACCGCGTCGATGTCAGGTCGGGTGAGCAGACCAAGTGGCTGTATCTGCCTGGAAAGGGGGTCGGCGTCGTGGGCCTCGACAGTCGAGGGCTGCCTCTCATCGAGTCGCGGAAGTGGGGGTACGATCCCAACGCCGAGCTGTTTCAGGTGGCCGGACCTAACGCGCCGCGATTGATCTACATAGGCGCATTGGTAAGCGAACTGCAGACAGGCATATCTGACGCACACGGCGTTTGGTTTGGAGGCCCGAACGGCATTTACCTCTACACAAACTCGGGCGCGTTGATCAAAGTGTCGAACCATTGCGGCTATCCGGCGAACGGCTGCTTCTGAACGACGCCGTCGCCGAAGCGTTCCTGCAAACGCTCCAACGCCGCGGTGACCTCTTCGCTCGAGCCGTCGCCACCTGCCCACAACCTCAGCTGTCGCCTGCCTGCACCTTCGAGCACAGGTAGCTCTATCCACAGCTCGGATATAGGTGCACATGGCTGCCACTCCTTGATCCATGACCCGATGAGGCCGAACAGCTCAGCCGCGCTGCTCAGCGGATGGCGGACGATCGAGTCCCGCTGCTCGGAATCAGCCGCCTCGTAAACGAGCCGCACCCGAACTTGCCTGGCGCCGGCGCCGCGCAGTCCCAGCTCGTCGGCGAGGTCACCACACAAAGCGCGCGCGACGAAGAGCAGTGCCTCGCGATCCTCGACAGGATCTCCGAACTGCCGGTGCCCTGACGTGAAAAGGGGCGGGCGCCACGGTTCGAGGTGGTCGGGCTCGAGGCCAGAGGCAAGCAGCACAGCGTGTCTTCCCTCACGACCGAGCTGGCTTTCGAGCTCTCGCGGGCCGATCGCCGCGACCGCCCCGAGGGTGCGCAGGCCCAGAAGGTCGAGCCGTTCCAGCTGCTCGGCATTGAGCGGCAGCTCGCGGACGGGAAGAGGGGAGAGGAATGCCTTCGCCTCTCTCACCTGGATCAAGCGGCCAGGCCGCGCCCGGGCTGCGGCGAGACGGGCGGTGAAAGGACCAGGCGCCAGGCCCAGACGTGGCTCGCGGCCGATCGCCTTCAGCAATCGCCGCCTCGCCTCGCGGATCGAATCTCCAGGACGCACCACACCCTCCAGGTCGAGCCACGCGACGCCTTCGTCGCGCACTTCGACCACCGGGGCGAGGTCATAGAGCGCGGAGGCGATCAGCTCACGAATGCGCACCATCGCCTCTTCGTCCGGCAACACGAAGGTCGCTTGCGGGCACAGGTGCTCCGCCTGGCGCAAAGACATGCCTGGAACGACACCGAAGGGCAACGCCTCCTCCGACGCCGCCACCACGTGCTCGTCCCAGTGGCCGATGATGACGGGCGCCCCATACAGGTCCGGCCGCCGGGCGAGCTCGAGGTGGTTGGTCAGACCGCAGCAGATTCGCGTGGCCGTGCCTCCTGAATGCGAATCGGTGACTCTGTGATGCCGGGGGTGTAGTCGAGAGGTGAGCACCCGCCAAGCGAGTAGCGGATCTCGAGCTCCATTTCACCGAGAGGCGGCGCGACGCGGTTTTTCACGCATCGCGTCGATGTCCGAAGACCGACCATCTGGTCGCGATCCCAGATCCAGCCTCTGCGGGAGAACTCGACACTGAAGCTCGAGGCGTGGGCGAGAGCGCGGCTCGGTGCATCGACCACCCCCACGACCACGGTCCCCGAACGATTGGCTCCAGATTCGAGCGGGCCGAGCCAGTGCTCAGGAACCTCGCCCATCAAAAGAAGGAAGCCCGCGCCTGCTCGGGTGAGCGTGGCCGCCGCTTCGCCGGCGATTTCAGGAGCCGGCGCGCGGACGACAGTCAGCGCGCCGAACTCCGGGGAAAAGGGAAGGAGGCTCCAGGGGTCGAATCCTCCGCAGTCGATCACCATCGGGTGCGCGAACTCGCGGGTCGCGCGAGCGAGTAGAGCCAGGGCTAGCGTGAGCTTGCCGCTCGTTCCGCTGCCGGTGAGCAGCGAGAGCCGGCCGCGCGGCAGGCCCCCGATGCCCGTGAGCCCGTCGATCGGCGTCTCGCTCGACCAGGGCTGCGGGGGCGGCAGCTCGGCCGCCCTCGTCAGCGCCTGGCTGCCGAAACGGACCCGGATCGAATCAATCGCAATTTGGAGTGTCCCGTCCCCGAGTCTCCTTGCATCTTCGCGTCCCTGGCGGCCGGGCGCCTTCGGCGCTGAAGCCGGCGTCAAGGGGACCGGCGCGGCGTCGTCACGCATCTTCAGATGCGCTCCTAGCCACGCCACCCTTTCCTTGGCTCCGGCCGCCGATTGCCGCGAATCTGCAGCGGATCTCGAGGTCGGGACACTTCCAGCTTCTTTGCCTGCATCTTTCTGAGGCCTCGGAGGGAGACGCAGGGGAGAAGTGGAGGCAGCTCAGATGATATCGAACGGATGTTCGCATGGCAAGAGGGTGGCTATCTTCTTTATATGTCGAGAGTCGTCGTGGTCGGTGGCGGGGTCATCGGGTGCGCCATCGCCGAGCGACTGAGCCTCGCCAGGCACCAGGTCACCTTGTTGGAGCGCGACCAGCTTGCTGGCCACGCTTCGGGCGCCGCCGCCGGCGAGCTGAGCCCTTCATCGCTTCCATCCGACCCTGAGAGCCTCGCCATGTTTCCCGATGTCGTCGCCCGAATCGAGAAAGACAGCGCGATGAATGTCGAATACCGGGTTCAGCAAGGTCTGCGCCCGGCATTCACCGACGGCGAGGTGGCGGCACTGAAGGCTTCGGGTGGTCATTGGCTCGATGCCTCGGAGTGCCGCCAGATCGAGCCCGCGCTAAGTCATGAAGCGCTGGGCGCGGTGCTGATCGAGCATGCCCACCTCACGCCTCCACGATTCGTCCGTGCGCTGGCCCGCGCTGCGGCGGCTCGAGGCGCTGAGATCTGCGAGGGAATGCCGGCGGCCGGCTTTGAGGTGCACGCTCGCGAGGTGCGCAGCATGCGGACGTCGACAGGAAGCATCACCGCCGAGTGGGTCGTTATCGCCGCTGGTCCCTGGACGCGCGAGGTCGCGTTGGCTGCGGGCGTCGATGTCGACGTGCATCCTCAGAGGGGTCAGCTCGCTGCGCTCGATCCAGGATCGCTCGTCCTGAGGCGAAGCATCTTCTGGTCGAACGGCTACCTCGTGCCCAAAGCAGACGGCACCGTCATCGCGGGCGGCACTGAAGAAGACTCAGGTTTCGACGCCCGGCCGACAGTTGCCGGCACCGCTTCCCTGCTCGAACTGGCTCGAAAGCTGGTACCGGGACTGGACGGCGCCAACCTGCAACGTGTGTGGGCTGGGCTGCGCCCGGTGACACCGGATGGCAAGCCCATCGTCGGCGTATCGAGCGTGCGCAATCTCATCATCGCGACCGGCCACCACCGCAAGGGCATCCTGCTCGCGCCTCTTGCCGCAAAACAAGTCGCAGAGCTGATCGAGGCGCCATCATAAAAGTGTGACCGGGGTTCCACAGAACCCCGGTCGCTAACGAGTTGACGAAACGATCGAAGAGCGAAGTGTCTTACTTCTTCTTCGAGGACTTCTTGGCGGCCTTCTTGGCCGGCTTCTTGGCGGCCTTCTTCTTAGCCATCATTCGTTACCTCCTTCTCCTGAAGATATGGACCCGATAGGTTCCATTGGTTTGGAGGGTTCCATGTGGTGGTGTGACGTGGACAGGATGTCTCCTACACGCACCTCCTCTGCAACCCCACGGGTTTCGCCGCGGACCCTTATTGATAAGGACTCCGAGACGTTGGCGGTGATCCGAAATGGTCCGCTTTCTCGCGCCGGGTCCGTTGCCTCTGTGGTGGCAACCACGAGCAGCATCGCCATACAAGGTGTTGTGATACTCGATGCAACCCACTCACGTCAATCCCTCGTGCAGATTTTTTTCAAGAGAGGGTTGTGGAAATTTCTGCTGATGTCACTTTGATGATGACCATCATCGACTGCTGTTATCACAGTTGAAAGACTGCGACGATAGTGCGCATGCGAGTCGTTCTCGGTCATGGTGCATCGGGCAACGCAGCCTCGATGAAGCCCTATGTCGATGGTTTCACACGTCGTGGAATCGATGCCATAGCGGTCGATCTACCTCGTGGAGGCGCGGAGAAAGCAGTGCCGGTCTTCATCAAGACGTCCGGTCGCGGGCATGATGTGATCGGCGGTGGTCAATCGTTCGGTGGGCGCGTCGCGAGCATGGCCGCGGTCGAGGCCGACTTTGGTGGCCTGGTCCTTTTTTCGTATCCGCTGCACCGTCCAGGCTTTCCCGACCAGCTCCGGACCGAGCACTGGCCTCGGATCAAGTGCCCAACCCTGTTTCTCAGCGGTGATCGTGATCCGTTCGCCCATCTCGACCTGCTGAAGCAGAAGATCAAGCTCATCCCCAACGCTCGACTCGAGGTTTTCCACGGTCAGGGCCACGGCCTGCTTGCCGTGCTGGACCAGGCGCTCGATGTTGCAGCCGCCTTCATCAAGCAGGACGTCGAGTGACCGCCAGCCAGCACATGGTCCCGGCCAACGGCCTGCGCTTCAGGACCATGGTCGACGGGCCTGCTAGCGGCGAGATGGTCATCCTGCTCCACGGCTTTCCCGAAGGCGCCGAATCCTGGTTGAAGCAGGTGGACGTGGTGGCCCGCGCCGGGGCCCTGGCCGTCGCCCCTGATATGCGGGGCTACGGCCTCACCGACGCGCCACCCGATGTCGAGGCCTACGCGATCGCAAATCTCGTCGAGGATGTCGCGGCGCTCATCCGATCCTTCGGCCGCGAGACCGCTCACGTCGCCGGCCACGACTGGGGCGCCATCGTGGCATGGTTCTTCGCCGGTCGGCATCCAGAGATGACGAAATCACTCACGGTCCTCTCGGTTGGCCATCCGGCCGCGCTCGCCGAGGCGACTCGACACGATGTGGATCAGATCACCCGCTCTCAGTACGTCCAGCTGTTCCTGATGCAGGGCAAAGCCGAGGAGGTGCTTGCGGAGGATGACTACCGGCGGCTTCGCGCGATGTATGGCATCGGTCCCAGTCCCAACGCGATGCCGCGCCCCGTGGTCGAAAACTTCGTGCGCTCGCTCTCGCGTGCGGGCCGCCTAACGGCCGGGTTGAACTACTACCGCGCGAATCTGAGACCTGGCACCGGGTGGAGCACTCTGGCACGAGATTTGAATATCACGGCCCCGACTAAGTTCCTCTGGGGCGACCAGGATCCGGCGCTGGGTCGTTTGCAAGCTGAGAAGACCGCGGAGTTCATGCAAGGTGAGTACAGATTCGAGGTTCTCGAGGGCGCTGGACACTGGCTCCAGTTCGAGAGACCGAACGAGGTGGGCCGCGCCCTTGCCACAGCCATCTCAAAGTAAGCTTTCTCCGATGCTGCGCCCGGGTGAGGCGGAGAGGCGGCAAGGGCTGCGCCGTCTGGATGACATCCTCGAGAGCCTCGAACAGCTGAACCTCCACGACAAGACGGAGCTGCCCGATCACGTCGCGGAGGCGCTGGTGATGCTGGGCATCGAGCAACCACATTCGATTCCAATCCCTCAGCTCATCGAGCGCGTGTGGGCGATGCAGCAGCCCTATCTCATCACGATCGTCGTGGAGCGCAGGCGCCGGCGGCGGCGCAAGGTGTCGACCGAGTCCACCCTGCCCGACCAAGCGCGCTGAGACCGTCGCAGCGAACTCAGAGGATCCGCGAAGCGAGCCGCGCAGCGGATCACCCAGCGGCGCGGTGTGATTTCGCGGCGGCCTTTGAGTAGCAGCGAGTGGCTCGACGTTTTCTCTCGCATTGGCGACGGTGTTCGCCATGCCGTGCTTCCGCTCACGGGCACTGAAGCCGGACGCGCTCCGCTGAACGTCGGTGCCGGTGGAGACACGACGATCGAGCTCGACCGCGCCGCGGAATCAGTGGTCTTCGACGAGCTTTCTCGACGTGGCGAAGGTGGCGCGAAGTTCTCGGTGCTCTCCGAGGAGTCAGGACGGCGGGACTTCGGCGCCGACTATCCCCTCGTCCTGGTCGACCCGGTCGATGGGAGTCTGAACGCGAAGCAAGGAGTACCCCTGTTCGGCTTGATGCTGGCCGTCCTCGACGGCCCAACGCTCGACGATGCATACGCGGGCCTCGTGCTGAACATCAACACGGGTGAGGAGTGGACGGCGGTTCGCAAACAGGGTGCGCGGCGCGCCGGCAAGCCGCTTGCTGTGATGAAGAGATCCCATCCGGGCCGCATCGAGCTCCTGGGTCTCGAAAGCACGCCCCGCGCTCTGCATCTCGCCGGGCCGCTCGTCGAGCGCGCGGCCAAGATCCGCATACTGGGCTCGATGGCGCTCTCGATCGCTCTGACGAGCGCGGGCGGATTCGACGCCTTCTGCGCCCCGATTCCGGTGAGGGTCTTCGACATGGCCGCGAGCCTGCTCCTGCTCAAGGAGGCGGGCGGAGTCGCTTCCAACATCGAAGGCGAACCGATCGGCAGACTGAGCTGCGATCTCGAAACGAGGTCGACGCTGTTGTGCGCTCCGACGCCCGAGCTGCACGCCGAGGCCATGAGAATTCTCGGCCGGTAGTGAACCTCGACCCGCGTCGAACGGTCTTCGTGATCCTCAGCTTCGAAGGGCCCGACGTTTACAGCCAGGCCGGCGGACTGGGGGTTCGAGTCAAGGGGCTCGCTCGCTCGCTGGCGCGGATGGGCTATCCGACCTACCTCTATTTCTGTGGCGACCCAGACCTGCCTGGCGAAGACGCGCAGGAGGGCGGCCGGCTGCAGCTGCGGCGGTGGTGCCAATGGATCTCCGCCCAGCACCGCGGCGGTGTGTACGACGGTGAGGAGGGAAAGATCCGCGACTGGAACTACAGCCTTCCCTCGAGCCTTGTCGACAAGGTCATCGCGCCGGCGGTCGCCGAGGGCAAGCACGTGGTCATCCTCGGCGAGGAGTGGCACACCTCGTGGTCGATGCGGCTGATCTCAGACTCGCTCTATTACCGCGGCCTGCGCGATCGCGTGGTGATGCTGTGGAATGCGAACAACACCTACGGGTTCAACCGCATCGAGTGGCCGGCTCTGAACCTTGCCGCCACTGTCACGACAGTGAGCCACTACATGAAGTTCCGGATGTGGGAGTGGGCGCAGAACCCGATCGTGATTCCTAACGGCATCCCGCGCGAGGCGATCGTCGAACCCGATCCCATGGTCGTCACCGAGCTGAGAACCGCTGTGGGCGCGGAGCACTTCTGGTTCAAGATCGGTCGCTTCGACCCCGACAAACGCTGGCTGATGGCCGTCTCCGCCGCCGCGCACCTGAAGCGCCGCGGGCACAGCGTGAAGCTCGTCATGCGGGGAGGACGCGAGCCGCACGGAGCCGAGGTGATCGGCCACGCCCAACACCAGGGCCTGGTCGTGCGGAACGTCGGGGCTCCTGCCAACGCCGACGAACTCGGCACCCTTCTGCGCCAGACCGATGGGGCCGACGTCGTCAATCTCACGAGCTTCATCGATGAGCGTGTTGTCAAAACGATGTACTCAGCTTGTGACGCCGTCCTGGCCAACTCGGGGCATGAGCCGTTCGGTCTGGTGGGACTCGAGGTGATGGCCGCGAGTGGAGTGGCGGTCACAGGCTCCACGGGTGAGGACTACGCCGAGGCGTATCGCAACGCCGTCGTCCTGGAGACCGACGACCCGATCGAGATCGTCACCGAGCTCTCTGTATTGAAGGCAAAGCCGAATCTTGCCGCGCACCTGCGCAAGCGAGGCCGTATCACAGCGCGTGAGTATGTCTGGGAGAACGTGATCGAGCAGCTTTTCTCACGCATCGACTTCGCCGCGGAGCGACAAGCAGTGACCTCGCCCGACGACGCGGCTGACGAGCCCAATCGAGTTGCGCGGAAGACAACTTCAAAGCGTCTGCGATCATTGACCTGACCGAATGAAGCCTCTTCACGTCGCGTTCGTCTGGCACATGCACCAGCTTTATGAGCGGAAACCTGGCGGTTTCCCCTCACCGCCGGGTCACGCAGCGACCGGCTGCTCACCTTCCCTGATGTTTGGATACCCGAAATGTGTCCCCATGCGTCGCCTGGCGGCCATGCTGTGACGCGGGTCGCGGCCGAGGTGAACTCGGCCACCACAACCACGCTTTGAGGTCCGCCTGATGAAGCCTCTCCACGTCGCCTTCGTCTGGCACATGCACCAGCCCTATTACAAGGACGACCTCACCAGCACGTACCTTCTGCCGTGGGTGCGGCTGCGATCGGCCAAGGACTACTACAAGATGCCCGCGCTGCTGGACGGATATCCGAAGCTGCGCGCGACCTTCAACCTCGTTCCCTCGCTTCTCGCCCAGATCGAGGACTATGGAAAAGAAGAATCGGTCGATCTCTTCCTCAACCTGAGCCAG
>DATEGC010000134.1:0-6861 GCA_035280285.1 Candidatus Dormiibacterota bacterium
CAAGTGGTCAATACCACTTTTGGGTGGTCAAGACCACTCTTGGGCGGGGCGAGCGGCTCTACATATAAAGACGAGCGGGCTCAGGTAGGGCGAACTTCGGCGGGTTCTCTGAGTAGAAGGAGCGCGCTTGCCGCGCGCCACAACTACCGGGAGGTTTCGAGATGCATCTCATCGGGTTTCTGATCATGGGGGCGGTCGTGCACATGATCAAGCGAGAGCCGTTCCGCACAGCCTGAGCAGGTGCTCTGGGGCGCCAAAGCATTGCCGCGAGCCCGGTCCCGGTAATTAGAGCCACAGCGCTCAGCGAAAGACCGGTCCAGTTGCGGCCGCCACATACTTCGCGCTCGGCGCGGCCGCGACCGCGACCCGGTTCAGGAAGCCCTAGCCCTGCCGAGCGGCGCACGCGCCGCGGTCACGATGATCGGGATGCCGATCACCGCACCAAGGCACGTCAGGGACAACGCGATGCCTGACGCGAGTGCGACCCACCTCGCCCACGGCAGCCGCATCAGGACTGCCACCAGCGCTGTCGCGGCGAGAGCGAAGAGGACGATGAAGGCGGCCAGAAGGCCGATTCCAAACGCGTCCGGCGACTGGGTCTCGCCCGCGACCCCGGCCAGGCTGAAGAGGGCCGTGACCAGCACTTCGATCGCGAGGCACACGATGAGAAGAGGACGCAGGCCAGGGGAAGGCTGCCAGCCGTACGTGGCCGCAGGCGGGACGGCGTAGTAACTCGGCGGGACCATCGGCGGCGGAGGCACCGGCGCCTGAGTCGCCGGCACCCACTTCGCTCCGTCCCACCACCACATGCCGTCGGGCGAGAATCGCGGCGTTGAGCGGTCTGGGGGCTGCTGCATTTACGGCAGACTTTAGGTTGCTTTGAGAACTCTGGTCACGACCAGCGGCAAAACAGAGTCAACTCACATGGAGGAGATCACCCGTTGCTTCAGCCAGGCTCATGAAGCGGGGTTCTGGCTGGACATCGAGAAGCCCGACCAGGCCGATTACGACCTGCTCGAGAAGACCTTCAAATTCCATCCCCTGACTATCGAGGACATCCAGCACCAGAACCAGCGCCCCAAGGTCGACGAATACCCGGACTACAACTTCACGGTCCTCTTCGTAGCGGTCTGGCAGAAAGACAGCATCGCCCTGCTCGAGCACCACCTGTTCGTCGGTCCGCAGTACCTGATCACGGTCCACCAGGAGCCGTCGGAGCAGCTCCGAAACCTGCAGGAGCGCATCCATAAGAGTCCGGAACTGACGCACGGCAAGCCGGCCTTCATCACCTACCTCGCCATCGACGCGCTGGTCGACGCCTCGTTCCCGGTGATCGACAAGGTCGACGATGTGGTCGATGCGCTGGAGGATGAGATCACCGAGAAGGCCACCGAGGACCAGCTCCGCAAGATCTACAACCTGAAGCACACGGTCACCGAACTGCGCAGGTTCTTGGGCGCCCAGCGGGACGTTTTCCAGGCCCTGATCACCCACGGCGTCCACCTGCAGCAGCAGGACATGACGCTCTACTACCGCGACGTGTACGACCACATCGTGCGCCAGTACGAGACGGCGGACTCGCTGCGCGACCTGCTGACGAGCGCAATGGACGTGTACCTGTCGACGGTTTCGAACCGGCTCAACCAGACCACCAAAGCGTTGACCGTGATCGCCAGCCTCTTTCTTCCTCTCAGCTTTCTCACCGGTTTCTACGGCATGAACTTCACGTACCTGACCCAGGTCCTCGAGACTCCATACTGGGTGTTCGCGTTAGGGGTCGGCACCATGGTGGTTGCGACTTTGATTCAGCTCTGGCTTTTCCGGCGCCGCGGGTGGCTCTGACATGAGTGAGTGCTGCTCCCCGAAGGGCTACCGGTGGGTTTTCAGCGAACGGATGGCCGTGCACGACGCGAACCGCTACCGGCGCAAAGGCCTGGACGGGACCTCGCGCCGCATCTTCGAGCTCGTTAGGGCGCAGGGCGTCGAAGGACGCACCGTGCTCGAGGTCGGGGGTGGCGTCGGGGCGATCCAGATCGAGCTGCTGAAGGCAGGCGCGGCCCGCACTGTCAGCGTGGAGCTGACACCTACTTATGAGGACGTCGCGAAGCACCTGCTGGACGAAGCCGGTCTGTCTGACCGCGCCGAGCGGAAGGTGATGGATTTCGCACAATCAGGCGGCGACGTCGGTGACGCGGACGTCGTGATCATGAACCGTGTCATCTGCTGCTATCCCTACGTGGCGCGGCTCGTCGGGGCAGCGGCCGACCACTCGCGGCAGCTCCTCGTGATGAGCTATCCGAAGCGCGCGTGGTGGACGCGGCTGGGACTGGGCATTGCCAACCTCGCCTTGTGGGCGACGCGTCGCGAGTTCCACATATTCGTCCACGAGCCGAAGGAGATCATCGCCACCTCAGAGCGTCACGGACTGAAGCTTTTGTTCGACAAACGCGGCTTTCTGTGGACGGTGAGCGAGCTGCGCAGACCCGCCTAGCGGAACCTTGGAAGGACCTGCTGCCTCCAGACGTCCTCGTCGTTCGGAACGACCTCAGGCCGCACGAGCGGGGGCGATTCCGACTTGAAGCCCGCGCCGGTGTCGAACAGCACGACGACCTCATTCGCGTCGATCAGGCGCCTATCCATTAACGCCCGCAGGCCGGCCGCAGCGGCAGCCGTTTCGAGGCTCACATAGCCAAGGCCCAGAGTTCCCAGCCGTCGCTGCGTCTCGAACATCTCCGCCTCCGGCACCGCCACTGCGGAACCGCCTGAGCGGCGGATGCAGTCGAGGATCAGGAAGTCTCCGACCGCACCCGGCACGCGCAGGCCGGCGGCCGCGGTCGTCGCATCCTGCCACGGCGTGGCAAAGCGGGCGCGCTCATCGAAGGCGCGCACGATCGGTGCGCAGCCTGCGGCCTGGACCGAATGCATGCGTGGTCGCCGTTCGCCGATCAGGCCGATCGCCTGCAGCTCGTCGAACGCCTTCCACATCCCGATCAAACCGGTGCCGCCGCCAGTCGGATAGACGATCGCGTCGGGCAGGCGCCACTCGAGCTGCTCCGCCAGCTCGAAGCCCATCGTCTTCTTGCCTTCCACCCGGTATGGCTCCTTCAAAGTGCTGAGGTCGAACGCGCCAGTTTCGTCGGCGATCAGTCGGGCGAGCCGGCCGCAGTCGGTGATCAGCGCGTCGAGCAGCACCAGCTCAGCGTTCGTGGCGAGCACCTCGACCTGGTTGGCCGCCGGCGCGTCGGCGGGCATGATCACTGTCGCCCTGACTCCGGCCGCAGCCGCGTATGCGGCCAGCGCGCCGCCCGCGTTGCCGGCCGAAGGCGCGACCACTTTTCTTGCACCCAATTCGACGGCGCGGCTCACGGCGACCGCCATGCCTCGCGCCTTGAATGAACCGGTCGGGTTGAGACTCTCGCGCTTGACGAAAAGTCGCGAGAGGCCAAGCCACGATCCAACACGCGCGGCTTCGATCAACGGCGTCCCACCCTCACCCAGGTGGAGCACCGATTCCCACTTCCGCACCGGCAGGAGCTCGCGCCACCGCCACAACCCGCCGGACCTTCTTATCGTCAGAGCGTCCCGGGTCAGCGTGCGGGCCGCCCGCTTCAGGTCGTAGCGGGCGAGCAGCGGACGCTGATCGATTGGGTCGAGCCCGCGCAGCTCATCGGGTGGGTAAGACCGGCCCGACAGACCACCTTCCAGGTGATCGAGCGTCGAGCCGGTCTCGCCCGGCGTCAGACGAAACGCTTGATAAAGGCCAACGAGACCTCGGCGACGTCCTTCCAACCGCCGTCGATGGTGAGCGCGTGGCCGCGGCCCGGGACCTTCTTGATCTCGGTCACGCCCGGATTTCGCTTCTGCTTCTTGTACGACGCGTTCGCGATCGCCCACGGCACGGTGTTGTCCTTCTCGCCGTCGATGATCAGCAATGGACCGCGGTCGGGGTTGGCCGTGTCCACCTTGACCTCGGTCCATGGGTTGATGTTCGCCGTCGCCGCCTGGAACAGGGGCGCGCCGGGTGCCGCCACGGCGCAGTTCTCATAGAGCTCCTTTGCCTCAGCCTCACTGACGGCGTTCGCGAACGCGAAGCGGAACTGCTTATAGGTGAGCGGGATCGCCTTGCTCCAGTTCGTCGGATTCTGCAGCACCGGCGACGCCGCCTTGAGCGCCGAGATCGGAAGCGGCAGCACGCCGCGGAAGGGCGCCGGGTCGATAGCCACCGACGCGGCAGCCAGACTTCGCCCCGCGATGATCTGGGTGAGCAGGCCGCCGAACGAGTGCCCGATCACCGCCGGCTTCTTGCTCAGCCTGCGAATCACAGCGTCGAAGTGGTTCGCGACCTGGCCCACAGTCTTACCGGCGAAGACCTCCGGGTGCGCCCTCGCGTCGGCGACGGTTTCGGGATCGTCAGGCCATCCGGGCTTCACCGCGGTGAATCCCGCTTCTTCGAAGAATTCACCCCACCGGTCCCAGCTGCTCGGCAGCAGCCACAGGCCGTGGATGAAGACGACAGGTACGCGCCCCGAGGCGTTGGCACGCTCGACCTCCTCGGCTTCATGCTCGGTGATGTCAGTCGGACGTTCGGCGGTTGTGCTCATGCGTTCCTCGCGGGCTTGCACGGCACCAATCCCGCGACCGCCGCCAATGCTAGCGCTCAGACGATGAGCGGGCGAAGCGCGTTCCTCGCCAGCAGGAATCCCCGCTGCACGAGCTCGAGGCTGCCTTCGAACTTGCGGTCCTCGTGCTCGATCGAGACCACCCAGTCGTAGCCGATCGCGTACAGCGTGCTGAGGAAGCGGTCCCACCGCACCTCGCCGAGCCCGGGCAGGCGCGGCACCTGCCATCCGACCCCGAGCGACATCACGCCCTGTTGGTACAACCCGTCGCGATCCACCTCCATGTCCTTGGCGTGGACGTGGAAGATGCGCGGCGCGAAGTCACGCAGCGCGCGGTTGTAGTCGATGAACTGCCAGACCAGGTGGGACGGGTCGAAGTTCAGGCCGAAGTTCTCGTCGGGGATGATCTCGAACAGGTGGCGCCAGACGGCGGGTGAGTAGGCGAGGTTGCGCCCACCCGGCCACTCGTCGGCGGAGAAGATCATGGGGCAGTTCTCGATGGCGACCTTAACGTTGTGCTGGCCGGCGAAGCGCACGATGGGCGGCCACGCCTTCTTGAAATCTTCGAGGCTGTCGGCGATCGAGCGCTGCTGGTCGCGGCCGACGAAAGTGCCGACTATTCCCACGTCGAGTCGCTCGGCCGCCTCGATCACGCGGCGCAGGTGATCGTTGGCGGCGCTGCGGGCGGCGGGGTCGGGGTCTAGGTTGTTGGGGTAGTACGCGAGCGATGAGATCTCGAGGTTGTATCGCTCGAGAAGCGCGCGCACCTGCTTGGGGTCGAAATCATGGACGTCGATATGGGACACGCCGGCATAGCGACGATGCTCGCTGCCCGCAGATGGCCACACCGCGATCTCGAGCGCTTCGAATCCGTTGTCGTGCGCCCACTTGGCGACCTGCTCCAGCGAGAGATCAGGAAACGCGGCGGTCAGCAAACCTAATTTCATCGAGCCGTCCTCACTCTTGCGGTTCGCTCGACGTCCACCCAGCGGCTCTCGCGTGAGCTTCGCGCCACCGCCTCGCAGACGAGCATCTCGTCGTGACCATCGGCAAAAGTCGGGTACCCGGCCGCGGGCCGGCCCGCCGCAACGGCGCGATAGACCGCCTCGTACAGCGCTTTGAACGTGTCGGCGAAACCCTCGGCGTGGCCGCCCGGCAATTTCGCCGCCTGTCTTCCTTCGTTATTCAGGATCGCCGGATCGCGCAACAGGATCTCGTTCGGTCTGCCGCGGTGGCCGATCCACAACTCGTCCGGCCGCTCCGAGTTCCAGCCCGCCGCCGACTTCGAACCGTCGATCTCGAAGATGAGCGAGTTCTTCCGGCCGGGACTCACCTGAGAGACGGTCAATGCGCCACGAGTCCCGCCTTCAAAGCGCAGCAGGATCGTCGCGGTGTCTTCCGTATGGATCTCGCGTGCAACCGAGTTCGCGGTGCGCTCGGTGGCAAACGTCGCGACCGCGCCTGTCGGCTGCTGCCTGGTCTTGATGAACGTCGTCAGGTCGGCCATCACCGATGTGATGCGCTTCCCGGTGAGAAACGTGGTCAGGTCCATCCAGTGCGAGCCGATGTCGGAGACGGCGCGCAGCTCGCCGCCCAGCTGCGGCTCGAGGCGCCAGTTCCAGTCCGTATTGAGCAGCAGCCAGTCCTGCAGGTAGTGGCCGGACACGAGGCGGATGTCGCCGAGCTCGCCACTCTTGATCATGCCGTGGACATGCTGGTTGGTGGGATAGAAGCGGATGTTGAAGTTCACCGCGTGCACGCGGCCGCTGCGCTCCGCCAGCTCCAGCAGCTCGGCCGACTGGGTCGAGGTCATCGCCAGCGGCTTCTCGCACACGACGTGCCTGCCTGCCTCCAGTGCCGCTCTCGCGTGCTCCAGGTGGAGGTGATTGGGCGAGGTGATGTGCACCACCTCGACTCGAGGGTCCTCGAGCATCGCCTGGAAGCTCTCGTACGCCGGCGGCAGTCCCATCTCGCGCGACCGCGCAGCAGCCCGCTCCCGGCTCGAGCCGACAACACCATGCACCTGCACGCCCAGGCGCCTCAGCGCCTCGATGTGGACCACGCCTATGAATCCGGTGCCGACGACTGCGGCGCCGATCTCGGTGATGGGCTTCACGACCTGACTTATTCTTGCCGAAACCGTGAAACCGATTCGACTCCTGCAGGTTGGCCTGGGCGGCTGGGGCCGCGACTGGGCGTGGCGCGTGATTCCTGACGTGACCGAGGTCGAGGTCGCGGGCTA
>DATEGC010000135.1:0-11324 GCA_035280285.1 Candidatus Dormiibacterota bacterium
AAGCCAGGACCATCCCGGATGCGCGAGCGGGTCGCCCTGTTTGGAGGCACCATCGAGGCCGGCCGGCGCGAAGAGGGCGGCTACGCGGTCCGAGCGCATCTGCCGCTCGATCCAGTCGCTTGACGACGCGCATCCTCATCGTCGACGACCAGTCGCTTGTGCGTGCCGGATTTCGGCTGGTCCTGGAATCACAGAGCGATTTCGAGGTCGTCGGCGAAGCTGCCGACGGCGAGGAGGCGGTCACTGCTGCCAAACGCTCGCATCCCGACGTTGTCCTGATGGACGTGCGAATGCCGAAGCTCGACGGGCTCGAGGCCGCCCGCCGCATCCTCGGCGGCGGCCAGAACGAATGCCGGATCGTGATGCTGACCACCTTCGACCTCGATGAGTACGTTTACGCGTCGCTCCGCGCGGGCGCGTGTGGTTTCCTCCTCAAGGATGTGACTCCTGAGCAGCTCATCTCCGCCGTCCGCCTGGTGAAGGCGGGCGACGCGCTGCTCGCGCCGTTGATTACGCGCCGGCTGATCGAGCGCTACGCAACACGCCGCACGAGTCGTGAGCTCGAGGCGCTGACTGAACGCGATTCGGACGTCCTTCGCCTCATGGCCCGCGGATTGGGCAACCAGGAAATCGCCCAGAAGTTGTTCGTCAGCGAGGCGACCGTGAAGACCCACGTCAATCACATCCTCGACAAGCTGGATGCCTCGAATCGAGTCCAGGCCGTCGTCGTCGCCTACGAGTCCGGCCTCGTCACGCTAGGCGGCTGATCCAGTCCTTGAGCGTCGGCACGAGGTCGGGGGCCAGTCCAGGCGACGTTTTGTCTTCGGCGTTGAGGCCGGTCGGATTCACCAGAAGGCCGTGACCGGTTGGAAGCATCTGGATCGTGAAGTTGGCTTTGTGCAGCGCTGTGAGAATTTCGACGCAAAGGGCAGTCGGCACCGTTCGATCATTTGTGCCCAGCAGCCACAAGGTGGGAACCGAGAGCGCACGGACAGCCGGCGCAGGGTCGTAGCCGGAGTGATTCCCGCGCACCGCGGCCAGCATCTCGTCGTTCGTTTGCGTGGGCATCGACGCGCCGCCGCCGCTGAAACTCGACCACAGGTCGGTCTGGTCGACAGTCGTCGCGGGGGCCGAAACGAGCACTGCGAAAGCGGCGCCCAGATGCCGCTGCATCGCCAGCGGCACCGTCCAGCCACCCTGGCTGCCGCCGTGCAGACCGACACGTTTCGGGTCCACTCCAGGCCATCGGGCGAGGAAGTCGCGGGCGACCGCCGCGTCGTCGGCGTAGGTCTGCAGCGCCTCGGCGCTTGGAAATTCGCCGGGATACGTCCCGGTCGACGAGCCGTTGCCGCGCTTGTCATAGGTCAGCACGGTCAGGCCCATGCTCGTGTAGGTGCCGACCCAGAAGTCGTAGAAGAAGCGCTGCCCGGGCTCGGATCCATGAACGACGACGATCCCTGGATGCGGGCCGGCGCCGAGCGGTTCGGTGATCGTTCCGGCCAGCTGCGCGCCCGCAGCCGGGATCCTGACTTCGGTGTGCTTGTACGCGATGCGGTGAGCTGCTACCTTGCGAGGTCCTTCGGTGATGGTGAGGCTGCCAGGGCTCAACACCAGATCGGCGAACTTCGGTAGCGGCTCTTCGAACCGCCGGCCGATTGTGAAATGGTCGGGCGAGCCCGTCGCGTAGATGGTCCGATAGGTCGCGTCTCTCAGGTCTGCGAACCAGCCCATGCGAGCGATTACGACGATGTCGCCGGCGTCAGTGGTATAGCTGCCGTAGTACGGCAGGAGCGCGTCCTGAGTGGCAGCCAGAGGAACCTCAGCCTGGGCCGATGGCGGCTGCGCGCCGCACGCGACCAGGAGTGTCAGCGCGAACCCGGCGATCACCCCCACTCTTACCGGAGATCGCACGTCCGGACATTAGCACGGATCCGTAGTATTTGCCACGAATCCGTGGCAGTCTGGATACAGTATCCATGTGACAAGGCGCGCCGACGTCTCGCTCCTCTTCGATTTCTTTGTCACCGCGCAACGCCTGCGCCGCGTGCTTTCGGATGGCCTGGCCGCGTCCGGCATGCGACCCGACGAGTACGCGGTCTACAGCTTGCTGTTTGAGAAGGGACCTCTCACCGCCACCGAGATGGCGGAGTACCTCGGCATGCCGCTGACGACGGTCCTCGACTACCTGAAAGCGATGAGTGCTGCGGGCCACCTGGTGCGGACGTCCCACCCATTTGACGGCCGAGCCCTCCAGCTCAGCCTCAATCGAGCAGGCATCGCGGCCCAGCGGCGGGCCAACGCCCACTGGGAAGTGGTGCGGAAACAGATCGAAGGCGGTCTGGCGATGCCGGTGGAAAGGGTTCGCGGCGCGCTGTGGGCGCTCGACGATTCGGCGTCAGCTGTAAAGCAGCGTTTCCCACTGGTCCGCGTCGAGCGAGAGGTCGAGGTGCCTGAGCGGACCGCGGCCTCTCGTGGTCAGCGCAAAGCGCACCGGTAGGCGCGCCGCCGCCCGACGAGCAAGCTTGCCGTGGCAAAAGACGCAGTCGGCATCGCGCCGCGAGAGGTCACGAACGCTGGACAGACAGATCCTTCCCCCACCGCGTGCGCTCGTACGAGACGAGGCGCGGCTCCGCAGACGGATGCGCATCGAGCCAGACACGCGCGGCAGGATCCGCCTCGAGATGAAAGTCGGCGCCCTCATGCACCAACCGGTTATCCGTCGACTGGAGCAACCTTCACCCCCCGCCAGAAGGCGATTCGGTCCCTGACGACCTCGGCGGCCTTGCTCGGGTCCGGGTAGTACCAGGCCGCGTCTTTGTTGACCTGGTCACCGACCACCACGTCGTAGTAGCTGGCGACGCCCTTCCAGTGGCAGGTCGTGTGTGTGGAGCTCGGCCGCAGATGTTCCGGATTCACATCTGAGGCAGGGAAGTACTGGTTTCCCTCGACCACGGCCGTGCTCGAGCTGTCGGCGATCACCGTTTCATTCCAGGTCGCGCGGTACTGCTTGCCCATACCGGTAGAAATCGGATCCCGGCCGCCGGTGTTCCATCGGCCTGCGCCCACAAGCCGCCTGGGCGACAAGGCCTTTTTCGAGGTCGAAGTCCAGCGTGGAGCGATCGTCCTGAAGCCGGTTGCGGTGGTGCCGCTCGCGCAGTCAAAGAACCACCGCCGGGCGTAACTGGGCTGCCGTAACCTACGGCTGTCGATTCACGCCGTCCCTCGATCGTCCACTGAACGGAAACTAAACCGCTAGGAGGATCGAATGAGGAAGCTTTCTGTCGTTGAGTTCATCACGCTTGACGGCATCATGCAGGGACTGGGATCGACCAACGAGGACCGCGAGGGTGGTTTTGAGTACGGCGGTTGGTCTGCACCATATGCCGACGAGGTCCAGATGGCGGCCGCTGCGGAAAGCATGAAGTTGACGACCACCTACCTATTCGGTCGCCGGACATACGAGCATATGAACGCGTTCTGGCCGCACCAACCGGCCACCAACCTGATGGCGGCGCAGCTTAACGCCGCACCGAAATACGTCGCTACCCGGACCTTGAAGGAGCTGACGTGGTCGAACGCCCACGTGCTCGACGGCGAGCTGGCGCCCGCCGTGCGTCACCTGAAGTCCTCCGGCAAAGGCGCGATCGTCGTGCTCGGCAGTGGCGTACTCGTCCAGGAGCTGATCGCCAAGAACCTGGTCGACGAGTTCCAGCTGTTCCTCCACCCTCTGCTCCTGGGCAAGGGAAAGCGCCTGTTTCGCGAGATGGACCACCCCAGGCGGCTGCGGCTCGTTTCCTCAAAGGTCACGACCACCGGCGTGCTGATCCTGAGCTACGAGGTCTTGCCCGCGTAGCGCTCCGCTAGCCGAATTTGCAGTCGACGACGACTTTGTTGAGCGTGCGCTCGAGCATCGCCAGCTCGCGGTCGTCGAGGCGATCGACGAAATACTTGGCCACTCCACGCAGATGGACCGGGGTCACTTCCTTGAGCCGCTTCATCCCGGCCCCCGTGAGGCCAACGGTCACCCCTCGCCCATCAGCCTCCGCGCCTGTCCGCCGAACTAGTCCTTCGCTTTCGAGCCTGTCGATGCGGCGCGTCAGGCCGGAGCGAGAGCTGTAGGCGCGGTCCGCAAGCTCGGTCATTCGCAGCTGACTCCCTCCGGTCGCCAGCTGGGCGAGAACGTCGAAGTCGCCCAGCGTGAGTTCGGTCTCCTGCGCGATCTCAAGCTCGAGCTGGCGAACGAGCGTGGCGTGCGCCCGAAGGAGCGACTCCCATGCCCTGATGCCACGCCGGCCGGGAATCGCCTTCCGGACCAGCCGGTCCCTCTCCCCGGCCGCCTCTGCCTCTGACACTACTTGCGAACGCAACTAGATCCCTCGTACAGTCCTTGCTCTTGCAACTATAAGGAGAGGGAAGGCGGAGCCAGGAACGCGCTTTATGCTCATTGCGGCGAGGCCGTACAGCGAGATGCCGATCTTCAACGGCCCGTACGTCGACTAGATGACTGCATGAGCGATGCGTGCCGGCACCTCGACCACATCAAGGACGTCGCTCCGTCGGGACCGGGCTGCGTCGAGTGTGTCGCCGCGGGCCGGCATGACTGGGTACACCTGCGCGTCTGCCAGGACTGCGGGCACGTTGGCTGTTGCGACAACTCACCTGGGAAACACGCGACCAAGCACAACCGCACGACCGGGCATCCAATCATCCGGTCTTACGAGTCAGGTGAGGACTGGTACTACTGCTACGTCGACGACGTCGCTTTCGAGCTCGAGGGTGCACCGCCCGCGCCGTCCCACCCTTGAGTGAAACTGTGTCGAGCACACGTCTGCCGAATCGCCTGTCGTGCGGAGCCGGCTCGGGTCCTAACCCTCGCGCAAACTTGCTGTGTCCACGACCCATCGATGCTCCGACTGGTCCATGGTCTCAGGCCACGACAATCGCCCGACGTCCCCGAGCAATTTCACCCCCCGTCCAACGATGCGCGTCAGGCGCTTACGGGGCGCCGTGGTTCGCTCTAGGTTGGCCTTCCTGCAGGCTTGTCTTCGATAAAGGCCAGGGTGACGGCCGCCAACAGCGGCGAGCTACCGACGTTGTAGTGGGTCAGGCCCGGCAGGATGGCAAGCGCGTGACCGCCCTCTGGCCTGCCCTCACCCATCCAGCCGCCGTCGCGGAGGCCGCCGCCGAGCAGTTTGAAGACCTCAACATAGTGGCTCGGAGACGCCATGTCGGCGTCTGCGGCCACGACAAGCGTCGGCACCTTTAAACCGCGGACCTCCTCGGTGAAGTCGAAGTCCCTCGCCATCGCTGCGCCGATCTTGTCCAGCAGCCGCGGGAAGTCCTCAGGACGGGGTGCGACGCGTTGATACATCTGGTACATGGGGGTGTCTTTCATGAACTCGGCGGCAGCCGCGCTGACCTGGCGCTGCTGATCGCGCATCTCCGGATAGATCGCGTCGGGGCGGATGTTCGCCGAGACCACCACGAGCCGGCCGACCTTAGCCGGGTACTTCGCCGCGGTATGCAGCGCCACCCCACCTCCGAGCGAGTAGCCGACGAGGTCTGGCCGGTCCAGCCCGAGGTTATCAATGAGCGCGGCGATGTCGTCGGCCATGAGCCGGACGTCGAGCGGTCGATCGATGTCAGCTGTGCGGCCATGCCCTTGCAGGTCGACGGTGATCACCCGGCGGCGTTCGGCGAGCAGGGGCAGGACCGGCCCAAACATTTCTCCCGAGCCAAGTCCGCCATGCAGCAGGATCACCGGCCGCCCGGTGCCGTGAGTCTCGTAGTAGAGATTGATGCCGTTGACCTCGGCGTACTGTCCGGTGCCCTTCGTCTGCGTGCTCCAATCGGTGGTCATGTCCTGCTCCTTGCGTGCACTAATCCCCGGATGTTGAGAAGAGACTGCCTCCGGTCTCTTATTCGAGACTCTCGCGAGATTGCTTCTGAGACCGAATATGTCCCTGAACGGTCCCGTGATCGGTCTCGAGGACGCAATCAAGCAGATCTTACGGCGATGAATGACTCCGTCTCCTCCGCGAGGTAGTCCCGCGCCTGGCTGCCGCCTTCCCGGGCTGCGGCGTCGTTTGTCTCGGGTTCGTATGTCTTACGGCGTTCGGCGTCGCGACGCTCCTGTTTTGCCTCTGACTCGGCGACCCGACGGCTGGGCGAGTCCGCGCCTACCATGTGCTGGCGCATGGAGCGCAAGCTCGTCACGGTTCTCTTCGTGGACGCGGTCGGCTCGACATCAATCGCCGATAGCGTCGACCCTGAGCGGCTTCGCACGGTCCAGGATGCTTATTTCGAGGCTATGTCCGCTGCGGTCCTCAGCTGGGGCGGCTCAGTGGAGAAGTTCATCGGCGACGCCGTGATGGCCGTGTTTGGCGTGCCGGCAGTGCGCGAGGACGACGCCGCGCGCGCATTGAGTGCTGCGATCGAGATGACGGAGCGCCTTGATCGGCTCAATGCCGACCTTCAACAGCGCCATGGCATCACGTTGCGGATGAGGATCGGGGTCAACACCGGCGAGGTGGTCGCGGCGCCGTCGAGCGGCGATGCTCAGCGCCTGGTTTCAGGTGAACCCGTCAACGTAGCCGCGCGCCTGCAGGCAGAAGCCGAACCAGGGTCCATCCTCGCCGGCGAGAGGACCTATCAAGCTGCCCGCCATGCGTTCGAGTTCAGCGAGCCGGTCGAGATCAGGTTGCGAGGCAAGGCTGACCCGGTCAGGGCACGACGCGTGCTCGGACACACCTTCGAAACCACTCGAGGGATTCCTGGACTGGCCAGCCCTCTCGTGGGACGTACGGCTGAGCTGCAGAGCCTTTCCAGCGTGTTGGACGAGCTTTTTGAAGCAGGCCAGCCACGCCTCATCACCGTTCTGGGCCCGGCTGGTGTCGGCAAGAGCCGCCTGGTGCGAGAGTTTCTTGCTGACGTTCGAAAGCGCTATCCCGCGGTGCGAGTCCTCCGGGGCCGCTGTCTTGCGGCCGGTCACGGCATCACTTACTGGGCCCTGGGCGAGATCTTGCGGGCGGCGTGTGGAATTCAGCTCGATGATTCAGCCGCTGCCGCTCTCGAAAAACTGCAGGCAACCGCGACAGACGAGCGCCTGAGCCAGGCCCTTGCCCTGACTGCGGGCATCCATGTCCCCAACAGCCGGCTTGGAGAGATGACTCCGCAAGGCGTGGCGGATGAGCTCGCGTGGGCCTGGCCCCGATTTGCCATCGCGCAGTCCAGAACGCCCGCGGTCTGGGTGGTTGAGGATCTGCACTGGGCCGGCGGCCCGCTGCTCGAGATGTTGGAGCGGGTGATCGCGCGCTCGACCGGTCCTTTGCTCGTCATCGCGACCGCGCGGCCTGATCTCGTCGAGGCGCATCCGGGCTTTGGAGGAGGCAGCGAGAACTTTTCGACCGTCTCCCTGCGTCCTCTGTCACGGCGGCACAGCGAGGAGCTGCTCCGCGCCATTCTTGTCGTCGCGGATTTCCCCGCGGAGCTGGCGGACGAGATCCTGAGTCGGGCCGAAGGCAACCCCTTCTTCTTGGAGGAGATCGTCCGTCGGCTCATCGAGGAGGGGACCCTCCAACACGAAGAGGGTCACTGGAAAGCCACACCAGGAAGCCATTCGACACCGCTCCCTGATTCGCTTCTCGCGTTGCTGTCTGCCCGCATCGACTCTGTATCTGAGGAGGAAAAGCGCGTGCTGCAAGAAGCGGCGGTGATCGGCAAGGTCTTCTGGGCGGAACCGCTGGCTCGCGTCATCCATGGCGACGTGACTTCGGCGCTGCTGGCCCTCGAGAGACGTGGGCTCGTCAGCGCGAGGACCACCTCGAGCATCGCGAATCATTCCGAATACACCTTCAAGCATGTCCTCGTCCGCGACGTGGCTTATGGCTCGTTACCAAAAGCTCGACGCGCGCGGGCGCATGCCGAAGCCGGTGCGTGGATCGAAGAGCTCGCCGGCGATCGGACCGAGGAGTTCGGCGAGCTCATCGCCTACCACTACGCGTCAGCCGCGGTCGGGCCCGACGCGGATCTGGCGTGGAGCGAGGCCGAGCGCGAACCAGTCCGAAAGAAGGCGTTAGAAAGCCTGCTCGCCGCCGGAGCCCAGGCACGCCGGAGATTTGCTGTCGCGAAATCGCTCGAGCTGCATGAGCAAGCTCTAACCCTTGCCACGGCTGAGCGCGAAAAGCTGGGGATCCTGGAGGAGATTGGCGACGACCACATGTCGGCCTATCACGGAGACGACGCCAGGACCGCCTACACGCAGGTTCTCGAAATCGCGACCGCAATTGGTGCGCCCGAAGTGCACGCCAGGACCTGCGCGAAGCTGGCGGAAATGATGTCGGCGAGTCCGGGAGCTTTCAGGTCGAGCCCCGATCCGGATGACGTGGAACAAGTAATCGCCGACGGTCTGGCGCGCGCGACGGATCCTGAAACGCTTGCCAGCCTGCAGGTTTCTTATGGACAGGTGGCGCGGCTCTATCGCGGCAGTGAGCCTTTTGGTCAGGGCCACAAGCCCGACGTGGTGCCGCTGGCAGATCGGATTGCCGCGGTCGAAAAGGCTCTGGACGTTGCGGACTCGCTCAACAACTCCCATCTGCAGTGGATGGGGAATGCCGCCCTGGGGATTCTGTACGGAATGGCTGGACGCTATCGAGAGAATCTCGACCTGGCCTTGAAGGTCCTGCCCCTCGTCGAGAGGATGGGTTCGCGCCTGGACCAGGGCGATGCGGTCCGCCGGGCGGCGGTCGTCACCATGAACGTCACGGGCGACTATGTGGAGGGTCTGCGCCTGGCCCGCCACTCCCTCGAGCTCTCCCGCGACACGAGCCCGCACCAGCTCATGCATGGAACGTGTCCTGTGATCACAGCGCTATACGAGCTCGGCCTGTGGGATCAAATCCCTTCGGTGCTCGACGAACACCTCGAGGCGTTTCGGATCGACCCCGCTATCGAATGCGACTTCGTGCGCGACGGTCCAATTCTCGGTGCCCTGGTGGCTGCAAGGTCTGGTCAGACGGCGCGGGCCCTCGAGCTGGCGGAGCTCCTTCCCAGCCCGGTCATGGAGCTCGAGCGCGCGACGGCATGGCAGTCCATGCTGGCGGTCGCACTCAGGCAGCCGGACGTGGCCCGCCAGATTTCGGAGGGCAAAGCGCTCGAGGGTAAGTCGTATGGACCACATCACGCGCGGTCCATGCTCGAGGCACTGGTAGCGCTCGAGGACTGGAACGAGCTCGATCGATTTGTGCGGCTTGCGCGGCCGCATGCGGACGGTCTCGCACTGCTGGGTCCGTGTTGCGACCGCGCCGAGGCTCTGGTCCAGGAGTCGAAGGGTGATCAGTCCGCCGCGGATCTGCTCGAACGTGCGGAAGCGGGTTTCGAAGCGTTCAATGCTGGGGCAGAGCTGGCAGCCACGCGCAAACTGATGCGTCACGCAGGCTAGCGGGACCGAGAGTGCGACGCGCTGTTGAACCTTCGGCTGCCCAGTTACCTGTAGAAGCTCTTCTTTGCCACGTGGCTGATCATCAGGTGACGAATCGTCCTCGTTGTTCAGCGAGTCCAGTCGAGCTGCTCCTACACTTCCGATCAAGAGGAGCCTGGTAGTCGAGCATGAGTCGGGGTTTCCGAGACGCCGACACTACGCAGCACTTGAGCGGCCGCGAAGCTGCCGAAGCGATCAAGCGCATCCAGTCGGCAGGCGAACGTCAGGCGCACCACGCTGCGGAGATGCGCGAGAAGGGCTCGTACGGATTGTGCGAGTCGTGCGGCAGGGCAATCGACGAGGATCGGCTTGCCGCCGTACCAGAAGCCACTCGTTGTATCTCGTGCCAGGTGAGCTGGGAGGCCGGCGCTGCGCGCGGCTAGGGTACTGGGCCGACTGGCCCTCGTCTTCCGAGTCGCCAACCCTCCTCCTCGCGAACCGTGTCCATGATGTCGCCTTCCCTGGCGGCGATGCGCGCTTCGATTGCCCGGCGCTCTTCCATTAGCTTTTTCCGGAAGCGAGCAAGCTGTTCGCGTTTGAGCGGGCTCATCCGAACGTAAAGCAGAATGCTTCGGCCCCGGCGTCGAGGAACTCGATCTCGAACCGCCGGTCGCTGATGGGTTTTGGCTGACGGATCAGCTGATACATCCGCTGCTGTACAACCGTCCCGTCACCTTTGTCATCAACATCGGCTCCGTGGGCTGCGCCTGCGCTCTGACCGTCGAGGAGCACACGAAACGGCACCGTCGTGCCCTTCTTCGCAGGTCCCATGACCAGGTTCACATCGCGCGCATGGAACTGATACGCGATCCGGCCGTTAGGGGTGTTGAGCGCGCTCGCGTCAGATCTGACCGTCCAGTTGCCGGAGAGTCCCCAACGGTTGAGTCGCAACTGCGCCGGGGCCGTGTAGGCGTGAGGCTTGTCGAACGCAGTGGGGCCGCCCGCGTTGAAACCGGTGGCCTGCTCATAGCCGAGATAGCTTTCAGGCGACCCGAGATCTTCCCAATCGGCCTGCACCTCGTCGCCGTTCGGTTCGACCGTAGCCAACCCCGGCCATAGGTCTTCGACGCCCGCGTCGGCGAGGAGCTGCCGGATCACCATCTCCGATCGCTCGTAGTCGCCTTCGCCAAAGCGGTGATGCCTGATCCGGCCCTGGGCGTCGACGAAGTAGAGTGCCGGCCAGTAGTTGTTAGAGAACGCCCGCCAAACCCGATAGTCGCTGTCGATAGCGATGGGATAGTCGATCTTCCTCGCCAGCACTGCCCACCGCACGTTTTCGAGGTCGTGCTCGAATTTGAACTCGGGCGTGTGCACACCGATCGTAACCAGCCCCCTGTCCCTGTACCGCTCCGACCAGGCGCGGTAGAACGCCTGCGTGCGCAGCCAGTTGATGCATGTGTAGGTCCAGAACTGGACCACAACGACGTGGCCACGCAGGCCGGTCGGCGTCAGCGGCTGCGAGTTGAGCCAAGCGTTCGCGCCGTCGAATGACGGCAGCTTGCCTTCAAGAGGAAGATCCGCCGTCGCGACCCCTTGGTGCCTCGCGGCGCGTTCCTGTCCGGTTCGCGTAGACATCACCGCTACCTCCAGTTGTTGGGTTCGTGGCCACCGCTATGCCGGGGCTCGCTGGTCGAGCTCATCCGACTGCTCGGCATCGAGTGGTTGGGTTGCCTCCAGGATCGGGTGACCACTTCCGGGGTGGGTACATCATGGCCAGGTGCGAGCTCTCGACCTCGACGGCGCCGGGGCACACGGCCGGAAATGGCCTCTTGAGCATCCCCCTTTGACGAGACCTGACGCGCCCCTCCCGGCCGACGCCGTTCACACCTTACCGTAGCCTTTGTCA
>DATEGC010000136.1:0-2433 GCA_035280285.1 Candidatus Dormiibacterota bacterium
CCGGAAGTCGCCGGGTAGATAGCCGACGCGGCGACGCAAGGCTTGCTGGTCCCGCAAGGACCCACCAAGCACCTGGCAACGACCGGTCGTCGGGTTGAGGAAGCCCATCAGCATGCGGATGGTCGTTGTCTTGCCGGCTCCATTGGGACCCAGAAAGCCGACGATCTCGCCTGGCCGGACCTCAAGGCTGAGATCGGTCACAGCCTTGACCTGGCCGAACCGTTTCGAAAGACTCGCGGTCACGATCGAGGGGACCGAGTTGGGCTCCGCCGTGATGGGCGATGGCCGCGCCAGCGCCTGCGTCGTCGCGCTCACGCCACGTCTCCGTCGAGCGATATCCCGCTGAGCAGCACGTCAAGGGCAGCGCCGATATTGACCCAGCGAAAGGCGGTCGGCGCGATGCTGGCGTGAAGCAGCAATCCGTCACTCAGCGCCAGCAGAATTGACGCCAGTGCATTGGCTGGGATTTCGGCAATCTCGCGCCTGGCGACGGCCTGTTCGATCCACGACCGGAGCTTCGTCCGCCGCCGCTGGACTGAATCGGCAAATGCTGATTTCAAGTCTTCCTCGGTCAACATCGCAGCCCAGAGATCGGCTCTGAGCTGAGCCCGCCCAGGCTTCTCGGAGCGCTTCAACACTGCCCTGGTGTAGGCGCGCAGCTTCGCCAGCGTTGACGACTGCATGGCTTCCTGCTCCTCGATTGCCGCATCCAGGTCTGCAGCGTCGTCCTCCACGAGAGCTACGAGTAGGTCGTGCTTCTGATCGAAGTAGCCGTAGAATGCGCCTTTGCTGAGGTTGGCCTCAGCACACACGTCGTCGACCGTCATGTCGCGATAGCCCTTGGTGGCGGCGCAGCGCCATGCGGCGTCGACGAATTGCCGACGCCGCGCGGTCTTTAGTTCCTCAGCGACCTTTGGCATCCCAACGAGATCCTACCAAAAAAACCGACTAGTCGGTCGCTTTCCTCTTATGAACGCCGGCCATATAGCCTTCTTGCGGCGATAGAGGACGATGGCGAACGTGTTAGCCGCCGAGTGGGTTTCGACCAGGGTTACCTACGGTTGGATTCTCTTGGCCACGGAGGACCTCGATGGGACGTTCGAAAGGGTTCAGGCCAGCGGCGCCGACGTGGTCCAGGGACCAGCCTAGGTCCGCCGTCGGGACGCAAGAAGAACACGGCTTTCGCGGTGTTGCGTCCACCGGCCGGGAAGTTGATCAAACCGATCAGGAATCGAGAAGCCCGGCCGCGAAGGCCGGTCCTAGCATGAGGCCCGTCCTATGGGACGTCTACACAGTGGAGGAACCGTCATGAGCGCCAAGAAGAAGTCGGCCCGAAGCACCAGCGCCAGGGTGTCCAATTTACTGTCGGCCGAAGAACGAGCCGCCATGAAGGAGACCCTCAAAGAGCGAAGGCGCGCGCTCTTGGGTGAGGCGGATGGGGAAAGCGACGTACTGGCGAAGATCGCCGAGATGCCGGAACCGGACCGCGGCATGGCCAAGCGGCTTCATGCCGTGATCATGGCCAGCGCGCCGAGCCTCTCACCGAAAACCTGGTACGGGATGCCCGCCTATGCCAAGGAAGGAAAGGTTGTCTGCTACTTCCAGAGCGGGCAGAAGTTCAAGTCGAGATATGCGACGTTCGGTTTCCAACCGGCTGCAAACCTCGACGACGGTGACATCTGGCCAACCTCCTTTGCCCTGCAGAGGCTAACCGCCGCGGTCGAGGACAAGATCGGCAAGCTTGTCAGGAGAGCGGCGAGCTGAGGAGGGAACGCCCCTCTTGCCGAGGTCGCTCGCTGTGCGAACGGGGTGGCACTGAGTGCAGCACTAGCGGAAGCCTCGGGTGCGTGCGGCTTGCGGCCGTCGGGGCCGAACCGGTCGCATGGGCCGAGCGGGACGTCTTGACCGTCGCAATTCGGTAAAGGAGGTCATTCATGACTCACATGTCAACCACCACCGCGGCCGTCGGTAGGCAGTGAACGCCCGCGCGTCAGTCACCATCACGCCAGTCCACGTTGCCGACCTGCTCGCAGCGGGCGAGCGGATGCCGGTCTACGTGCACGTCATCGACCATCCCGATGCGCGCGTGCTCGTCGATACCGGCATGACGGAGCTGCACCCGGCGGTGGCCGACCTCGATCCCCGCCTTCGTCCCTTGAGCAAGCAGGACTTCGACCTCGCCGGCATCGACATCGTGGTCAACACACACCTGCACTTCGACCACTGCGGCGGAAACCACCTTTTCGCCGGCAGGCCGATCTATGTCCAGCGTCGGGAGCTCGACGACGCGCTCAGCGAGGACGACTACACCATTCGCGAGTGGGTCGAGGCGCCCGGCGTGCGGTACGTGCCGGTCGACGGCGAGCTCGAGCTGCTTCCCGGGCTCCGGCTCGTCCCGGCGCCGGGCCACACACGCGGCATGCAGGTGGTCGT
>DATEGC010000137.1:0-2114 GCA_035280285.1 Candidatus Dormiibacterota bacterium
GGCGACGGGTGCCAGGCCGCTCGCGGTCACCGACTGCCTCAACTTCGCCAACCCCGACCGGCCCGAGGTGTACTGGGAGATGGAGGAGACGATCTCTGGGCTCGCCTACGCGTGCCGCGCGCTCGAGCTGCCGGTGGTCAGCGGCAACGTCAGCCTCTACAACGACTCGAACGGGGAGTCGGCGATCTACCCGACGCCGGTGATCGGGATGATCGGAGTGATCGACGACTATCGCAAACGCCTCGGAGCCGGGTTGCGCGCCGAGGGTGACTTCGTGCTGCTGATCGGTTCGACCATGAACGACCTCGGCGGCAGCGAGTACCTGAAGGTGGAGCACGGGTACGTTGCGGGCCGGCCGCCGGCCCTGGACCTGGCGCGCGAGCAAGCCGTCAACCGCCTCGTGCTGACCGCCGCCCAGAACGGATTCCTCCACTCCGCCCACGACTGCGCCGAAGGCGGGATGCTCGTGGCCCTCGCCGAGATATGCCTGCTCGGCGCCATCGGCGTGCGCTGCCCGGCGATTCGTCCTGAACCGCCGCTGCGGCTCGACGCCGCATTCTTCGGGGAGTCACCGAGCCGCTACATCGTCAGCGTCCCGTCGCGTGCGATGCCCGAGCTGCAATCGCTCGCGCGACGCCACCACGTCGAGCTTTCGCTGCTGGGGCTTGCCGGCGGCGACTTCATCGAGTTCGAGGGGCAGCTGCGGATCTCGCTCGCCGAGCTGCGCGAGGCCTGGGAGTCGATGGTCACCTGATGTGCGGCGTCTTCGGGATCTGCGCCAAGCAAGGGGTCGACGTGGCCAACCTCACGTATTTCGGGCTCTTCGCTCTGCAGCACCGCGGCCAGGAATCGGCGGGTATCGCCGTCTCGGACGGGTCGACCGTCCGCATACGTCGCGACATGGGCCTGGTGGCTCAGGTCTTCTCGCCGGAGCAGATCAAGGAGCTTGGCGAAGGATCGGTGATCGCGCTCGGCCACACCCGCTACTCGACCACCGGGGCAAGCCGGCCCGAGAACGCCCACCCGCTGCCGTTTCACCATCCGACCCTGGGTCCCGGCGCGATCGCGCACAACGGCAACCTGCTGAATGCCGACGCCCTGCGCGCCCAGCTCGCCGACCGCGGCGTCACTTTCGAGACAGCACTCGACACCGAGGTGATGGCCCGCCTCATCGAGAACACTCACGGGCGTTCGTGGGACGAGGTGATCAGGCGGACCTTCGCTCGCGTCGTGGGCGCTTACTCGTGCGGCGTGATCACGCCGACGCAGCTCATCGCCCTGCGCGACCCATTTGGCTTTCGCCCGCTCTGTATCGGCTACATACCGCTCCCGGGACAGCCCGCCCATGTCGTCGCCTCGGAAACCTGCGCCCTCGACACGGTGCACGCGACCTTCGTGCGTGAGGTGCAGCCTGGCGAGATGGTGGTCATGGACGAGCACGGCGTGCACAGCCTCAACTTCCAGGCCGCAAGCAAGCACGCGATGTGCGTGTTCGAGTTCATCTATTTCGCGCGGCCGGACTCGATCCTCAAGAACTGCGAGCTGGAGGACGCCCGGATACGGATGGGCCACGAGCTCGCCGGCGAGGCGCCGGTCGAGGCGGACATGGTGGTGCCATTCCCGGATTCCGGCACGCCGGCCGCGATCGGTTACGCGGAAGCCTCGGGCATCCCGTTCCGCGAAGCCATGATGAAGAGCCGGTACATCAACCGGACGTTCATCCAGCCGGACCAGTCGCTGCGCGAGGCCGGGGTGATGTTGAAGCTCAATCCGCTTCCGCGGTCCATCAAGGGCAAGCGCGTGATCGCGGTCGACGACTCGATCGTCCGCGGGACGACGTCGCGGCGCATCATCGAGCGGCTGCGGGCAGCCGGCGCGAGCGAGATCCATATGCGCATCTCCAGCCCCCCGATGCGCTACCCGTGCTTCATGGGCGTCGACATCGGTTCCACCAAGGAGCTGATCGCGTCGGGCCGTTCGGTGGACGAAGTGCGCAGGCAGATCGGCGCCGACTCGCTGCACTACCTCTCGATTCCTGGCCTGATCCGGGCCATCGGTCGCGGCACGGCGCAGGAGTTCTGCCGCGCGTGCTTCGACGGCTCCTATCCCGTTCC
>DATEGC010000138.1:0-8326 GCA_035280285.1 Candidatus Dormiibacterota bacterium
TGGAGCGGGAGACGGGACTCGAACCCGCTACCTCAACCTTGGGAAGGTCGCGCTCTGCCAGGTGAGCTACTCCCGCTCGGCAGAAACACCGATTCTAGGTCTCGACGACGGCCTCTGACTGTGGCGCCGCCTCCGCGACCACCGACCGCACGAGCTGCGAGTATTCCTCGACCAGCCTGTCGGCGTGAACCGGGTCGGTGGTCGACGCGATGACGTGGTACTCGGGCCGATCTGCGTCCGGCGCCACCAGCACCCACCCATCGTCGACAAATACCTTCACCCCGTCGGTCAGGTCGACCCGGTCCTTCAGGTGCCTCTCCATCATCGTTCGCATCACTCGCCCTTTGACTTCCCAGGGGCAGAACTCGACCGCCGTCCTGTGCGTCACCACGGGGATGCGCGAACGCAGCGCGCCCAACGATGTTCCGGTCTTTGCCAGCAGCTCGAGCACTCGCGCGATCGTGAATATCGAGTCAAACGACACCGCAAAGTCGGGCCAGCAGTAGCCTCCGAGGCCGTCTGAAGCGAACACTGTTTCCGCGTGCTGGGCCGAGCGCAGCACCGCGCCCGGCGTCAGCTTGGTCGGCACGAACCGACTGCCCAGCCGTTCGGCGATCATCGAGAAAGCCAGCGATGACGACGCCGGACCCAGCACCATGCCGGGCTTCCCGGTCAGGGCCAGCTGCGTCAGCACCGCAAACGCCGCGTCGTGGCTTAGCACCGCGCCTGTTTCGTCGACGATGAAACAGCGCTCGCCCGGCGTGTCGATGAATACGCCCAGCTTCGCATTCACCGCGGACGTGATCACTCCCAGCTCCTGCAGACGCCCCTGGAACGTCGCGTCGTCTTGCTCCATCACTATCTCGGCCGGCGCGGCGTTCAGAGGAATCACGGAGCAGTTCAGCTCACGCAGGATCTGTGGCAGCACCATCGCCGCGGCGCCGTTGTTGTAGTCGATCACGACTTTGAACGCGGCTCCGCGCACCACTTCGAGGTCGAGCTTTGCGATCAGGTCTTCCAGGTACCGCTCGGTCTGCTGGTCGCGCCGCGTGATACGGCCCATCTCGTAGTGCGAGACGCGACGGATGTCTTCGCGGAAGTAGAGACCCTCGAGCTTGCGCTCGCTGCGTTTGTCGATGTCAAGCCCGAGATCGTCGAAGATGCGGATGTCGGCTGAACGCGGATCGACCGGAGACGTCTGCACCGTGACGGCGGACACGTGGTTGTGCCGCGCCCAGTAGCGGCAGACCGGCGCAGGCAGCACCGAAAGGTCAATCACGTGCGTCCCCGACGAGATCATCCCCGACATCAGGGCCCGACCGATCATCCGGGCCGACCTTGTGTAGTCGCGCGAGAAAGCAATCTCCGTTCCCTTCGGCGTGAGGGCTCCGATCGCGGCGCCCAAACGCGAGGCGAACTCAGGTGTGATCTCGATGTTGATTAGCCCATTGAGCCCGTAGGAGCTGAACAGACCTCGCTTCCACGAACCCGCCCAGATGATCGACTCGTGCACCACCGCGCCCGGCTCGACCTCTTTGTTCGGCCAGATGCGCACGTTCGCGTTCACCGTCGACCCGGCGCCGATCGTGACGTCGCCACCGATCACGCTGCCCTCTTCGAGGAGGCAGCCGTTCTTCACCGTCACCGACCGGCACACCACCGAGCCGCGCAGACGCGAGTTGAGTCCGATGTAGCTGTGGTCCCAGACGATCGAGTTCGAGATTTTCACCCCTGAGTCGATCGTCGAGTAGGCGCCGAGGATCGCAGGACCGTTGATCCACGCCCCCGCCCGCACTTTCGCCCCCGCTCCAATCAAGACCGGGGCGTCGACACGCGCGCCAGGATCCACCTCGGCGTCCGGATGGATCCACGTGGCGTCACCGGCGCGGTCGCCCGGCAGCGCCACCTTGACCTTGCCCTCGAGGCAGTCGAAGTTCGCTTTGACGTATGCGGCGTGGCTGCCGACATCCTCCCAGTAGCCGTCTGCGATCCAGCCGAAGACGTGCTCGCCTTCTTTCAACAACTTGGGAAAGACTTCGCCCGACCAATCCGTCACCTCACCGGGGCGAAAGAAGTCGAACACCGCAGGATCGAGGATGTAGATGCCAGTGTTGGCGAGGTCGGAGATGACCTCGCCCCAGCTCGGCTTCTCGATGAAGCGCTGCACGGCTCCGCCCTCGTCGACCACCACCACGCCGTACTCCAGCGGATTGGGCACCGGCTTGAGGACGATGGTGGCGATCGCCTTTCGCTCCCGATGGAACCTGGCCGCCGCGGCGAGGTCGATGTCGGTGAGCGAGTCGCCCGAGATGACGACGAACGTTTCATTCAGCTGCTGGCGGGCGAGCATCACCGAGCCGGCGGTCCCGAGCGGCGAGTCCTCGACCGAGTACGTCAGCGCTACTCCCTGCTCAGAACCGTCGCCGAAGTAGTTGCGGATCGACGCACCGAGGTACTGGACAGTGGCCACCACGTCGCGGAGCTGGTGGCGGCGCAGGTGGAGAAGGATGTGCTCCATGATCGGCCGGCCGCCAACCGGCACCAGTGGCTTGGGCAGCGTGCTGGTGAGCGGACGAAGGCGAGAACCCTCGCCGCCGGCCATCACAACCGCCTTCATGTTCTCTTCCTCACTAGGATCTTAGTTCCGTGCTGGAAGAACTGAATCAATTCGCCTACGACCTGCTCTGGACGTGGCAGCCCCGCATCGAAGCCCTCTTTCGCACCCTGGACCCCGAGCTGTGGAAGTCGACGCGCGAGAACCCCGTCCTGCTCCTGACCCAGCTCGGCGAAGAGGGCGTGCAGAACGCAATGGAGCGCGATGAAGCCAGGCAAGCACTGGATGGGGCCCGAGCGGCGTACCGCGAGTACTACGACCGCCATCCCCGCTTCATGGATGCGCAGGCGCCACTTGCGATCGCATATTTCTCGCTCGAGTTCGGGCTGTCCGAGTGCCTGCCTATCTACTCGGGCGGGCTCGGCGTCCTCGCCGGCGACCATCTGAAGGCGACCAGCGACCTCGGTCTGCCTCTGGTCGCGGTCGGCCTGCTTTACAGGCAGGGTTTCGGGCGGCAGGACATCGACGGCTCCGGTCGCCAGTTCGAGGTCTACTCGGAAAACCGCGGCGATCAACTTCCAGTGCGCAAGGTCGAGGGCGTCGAGGTCGAAGCGCCGATCGGGTTGCGCAACGTCAAGATCGCGGTATGGCGGGTCCAGGTCGGCCGCGTGCCGCTGTTCCTGCTCGACACCGACCTCGAGGCCAACCCGCAGGACCTGCGCAACATCACGGATCGCCTCTACGTTCCGGAGCCCGACCGCCGCCTGCGGCAGGAGATCGTGCTGGGCATCGGAGGCGTCCGAGCGCTACGCGCGCTGGGCATCGACTCCGGCGTCTTCCACCTCAACGAGGGCCACAGCTTTCTCTGCGCGATCGAGCGCATCCGCGAGCTGCGCGCTTCCCGCCAGATGACTCTCGAAGAGGCGCGCCTGGTCGCGCGTGCGGGCATTGTGTTCACGACGCACACGCCAATCGCGGCAGGCAGCGACTACTTCGACGCAGGCTTGGTTTGGGACCAGCTTGGTCCCTACCTGACTCAGGTTGGCATCTCTTTCGACAGGTTCATGGATCTCGGTCGCCAACGACCAGGCGATCCACGCGAGAGGTTGTGCACGACGTACGCCGCGCTGCGCCTCGCCGACCAGTCGGTAGGGGTGAGCCGTCTGCACGGAGCAGTCTCTCGCCGCCTCTGGAAAGACGCGTGGCGAGGACTGCCCGAGACCCAGATCCCCATCGGCTCGGTCACAAACGGGGTGCACATGCCGACCTGGGTCGCGCCAGAGATTGCCGAGCTCTTGAGTCGCTACGTTGGACCGGACTGGTGGGACCTCGATCCGTCAGACGGCCGGTGGCACGCGGTGTACGAAATTCCGGCGGCTGAGCTCTGGGCGATTCACGGCGAGCTGAAGCGCAGGCTCTTTGTCGCCACGAACGAGCGCGCCGAGACGCCGCATGAGCTCGACCTCAACGCGCTTACGATCGGGTTCGGGCGGCGGTTCGCTCCCTACAAGCGCGCCAACCTGCTGCTGAGGGACCGGCCACGACTTTCGAAGCTGCTGCGCAACACCAAGCGGCCGGTGCAGATCCTGTTCGCAGGCAAGTCGCATCCGGCGGACCAGCCGGGGAAAGACATCGTTGCGGGCATCGTCGCCCTTGCGCGCGAGGAACCTCGCGTGATGTTCCTGAAAGACTATGACATCGCCCTGGCACGGAATCTCGTGCAGGGCGCGGACGTATGGCTCAACAACCCGCGCCGATTTCTCGAGGCGAGCGGGACGAGCGGCATGAAGGCAGGGGCCAATGGTGCGCTGAACGTCAGCGTGCTCGACGGATGGTGGGACGAGGCCTACCGACCCGAATTGGGCTGGGCGATCCCGTCAGGGGCGACGCTTGACAGGCAGGACATTGACGACGTGGCGGAGGCGGAGGGGCTGTTCAGGTTGCTGGAACGCGAGGTGGTGCCCGCGTTCTACGACCGCGATGAGGCGGGAATTCCTCGCCGTTGGGTGGAGATGATGAAAGCGTCGACTCGAAACGTCGTCACGCAGTTCTCAGCGCGCCGGATGGTGATCGATTACTTCAACACGGCATACGCGCCGGGGGCGCGTCGGGTCGAGCAGCTGCGGCTGCTGCCGGATTGGGGCGGCTAGTCGATACGCGCTTTTTGCGCCAAGGCGTCTATTCCCCCACTGGGGCGGGTGAGCCAGACGCCGCCGGAACTTCCTCAGCTGCTGCCAGACCGTGCCGCTCGTGATGCGCGGCCATCGCCGCAAGGTAGAGCTGCACGTACTTCACCGCCGACCTCGACCATGACACGTCCTCTCGCATCGCGTGCTGGACGAGCCACGCCCACACGGAAGGGTGTCGGAACGTCTCCGCCGCCCTCACGACCGCCGCGAAAAACTGCCATGCGTCGTACGGGCCAAACCGGAAACCGTTCCCCGTGTGCGCCACCGGCTCGTAATCGCGGATCGTGTCCGCCAGCCCACCCGTCGCGCGCACGACAGGGATCGTGCCGTAGCGCAAAGCGATGAGCTGCGCCAGGCCGCCCGGCTCGAAGCGCGACGGCATCCACAGCATGTCCGCGCCGGCGTAAATCCGCTGTGCGAGGGCGGAATCGAAACCGCTGAAGACCGCGACTTGCCGCGGTCGCTCACCTGCCCAGCGCCGGAACAAGTCCTCGTAGCGCCGGTCACCGGTGCCGATCACGACCACCTGTAGCCCAAGCTCGAGCAGCTCGGGCATCGCCTGCTCAATCAGGTCAAAGCCCTTCACGTCGTAGAAGCGCGACACGATCGCGCACACCGGCTTGTTGACCTCCTCGAGGCCGAGCTCCAGGCGTAGGGCGGCGCGGTCCAGGGCCTTGTTCTGAGGCGCCTCAGACGAGTAGTGGTGCGGGATATTGGGGTCGCGCTGCGGGTCGAAGATCTCGTAGTCGATTCCGTTCAGGATGCCGTGCAGCTTGTGCGTGTTGCGACGCAGCAGCTCGTCCAGGCCTTCGCCGTACTCCGGCGTCTGGATCTCCTTCGCGTAGCGCTCGCTGACGGTGTTGACCACATCTGCAAAGTGGATGCCGCGGCCCAGCACGTTGACGACGTTGTCGAGTCCCGGGATGCCGAGCCTGATCAATCCCCACTCCTGAAGGCCGGCCAGCATCAGGGCGCCGAACCCGAAGACTCCCTGCGCGGAGAGGTTGTGGATCGTCAGCGTCGTCGCGATGTCCGTGTATCGGTCCGCGTCGTACACGCGGTCGAGAAGGTTGGGGATCAGCGCTCCCCACCAATCGTGGACATGGATGACGTCGGGGAAGAAGTCAAGCTCCGGCAGCATCTCCAGCGCGGCGCGGCAGAAATAGACCGACCGCGCGTCGTCGTCACCGAATCCGAACATGCCGTCCCGGTCGTACAGGGGCGGACAGTCCACGAAGTAGACGGGCAGCTCGCCAAGCCTGCCCTCGAAAATCGTTGCCGGCATCATCTCGGTGCCAAGCGGCACCAGCAGGTCGGTCACGACCGGCCGCAGTCCGTACTGGCCGATGTCGATCTGGCGGTGTCGCGGCAGGACGACCCGCACATCGTGGCCGATACGGCGCAGCTCTTTCGAGAGCGACGCCGCGACGTCTGACACGCCGCCGAGCTTCGCGAACGGAGCCAGCTCCGCGGTGGCCACCAGGACCTTGAGGTGCTGGGCCTGCGGCAACTCAACCTCCGCACCTTCGCCCGGGACCCGCAATCCCAGCGCGCCAGACGGCGGAACGACCTCGATGTCTTGCCCTTCCCTGCTCACAACCAAGGCCAGCTCAAACGCGTCCCCTGGGCGTTTGCCGAGCTGTCGATGCGGAATCGCCACCGCGAAGGGATCGTCGACGTCCCACCTCGCCTGCGTGACGGCTTTCGTGAGCGGATCGACGACCTTTGCCGCTGTCACTGACCCGCCTTGCGCTCGCGGTGTGATGCGAACCACGATCGCTGGCTCGAAACCAAGCTCGCCCAGCGCGGTGGTCGGCAGCGGCAGGTCGATGTCCGGCTTGCCGTCGAGCGCTGGCGGCCCTGAGCAGTAGATCCAGAATTCGACCTGCTGCGACTCGAGCTCCTGACCCGAGCGAGGCGAGTCGACCCGAAAGTACATCTTCTCTTCGTCGGCGCCGTACAGCACTCGCTCGACCACGCCGGCGGGGCGGTGCAGTGCGCCAAACCCTGAGCCGACCAGGTAGTAGCCCGCCTCGGCCCACACCGGGTCGTGGCGCGACTGCGGGCTGATCGGCGTCGCGGGAACGCCGCGTTCTGGAGTCGGGGCGCGTTTGATGATCGGCTGGAAAAGTCGTGCTGGAGCCCGCGCGCCCATCAGCTTGTAGACGTTGCGCAGGTGAAGCCGGAACTGGTTGTCCCAGATCGGGTCCATGCCCGAGTCGTGCTTGCGGCTGAACCACCAGAACCAGTCACTGCCCTCGGTGATCAGGATCTCGCGCCACGCCAGGGCGGCCTGCTGCGAATCCTTAGGCCGCTGCTGGGACTGCGCGTCAAGCCAGTCGCGAGTTTCTGCGAGCAGGTCCCAGGCCACGTTGTGCTCCGGGTCGCCGATCCACGTGTCCAGGCTCGCGCCGATCCAGCTTCCCGTGTGCAGGTGGTGCAACTGCTGCTGCGGCGGATGCTCGGCGATGAAGTCGGAGACGGTCGTGGTGATGATGTCCGTGCTCGCCTCGAGCTCGGTGTATACCGCATTGAGAAAGTCGTGACCGTCGCGCGGGTAGAACTCCCAGGCGTTCTCGCCGTCGAGCGCGATCACCGCGAGGAAATCGCGGTCGCCCTGCACATCGCGGATGCGGCGCAGCCTCCCTAACAAATCTCGCGCCCCGTCGAGCGATGACGTGCGCTGGTAGTCGAAGCCGACCGCGTTCGAAAGCTGTGAGTCGCGGAACACCATCGCGACCGTGCCGCCTTCGCGGGCGACGCGCTTGGGCTGATACAGCTGCTCGTCGCGATTGAAAGGGCCCTCGAGTGAGCGGGCGAGCACTTCCTCGTCACTGATCATCCAGTCGAGCTTTGCCTTCTCGGCAAGTCCGATCACCGATTCGCCAACCGCCATCTCGGACGGCCACATGCCCTTCGGCCGGCGGCCGAGCATGCGCTCGAACAGGCCCAGTCCGAGCTCGATCTGCCGCTCCGCATCCTCGCGGTGTGAGAAGTGTCGCTCGGGGAGCTGGATCTGGGGGTTGGCGCTCCGCGCCGAATCGACATGGCAGATCAGGGGCAGGATCGGGTGGTAGTACGGCGAGAAGGTGAGTTCAGCCTGCCCGCGCTCAGCGAGCTCGCGGTACTTGGGGATCACGCTCCGTATACGCTCCAGCTGCGCGGCGAACAGGATCCCCTTGTCTTCCTCCGTGAAGTCGCGGTCCTTCCGCTTCAGCTCGGCCAGCCGAGGATCTGACTCGACCCACACCGGGTCGCACCACGCGAGGTTGAACCAGACCTGGATGTCGCGAATGTCAGCAGTCTTGTACTGCGCGTCGATGCCCCGCGAGGCGAGCTCGAGGTAACGGGGCGATTGCTGGACGCGGAGCGCCCGGGGCGATTCGCGCATCCAGCGGAGGACGAACTCGCGCTCCTCGGCTGACAGGTCGCCCGCCGCGCGCTGGCTCAGGTTGAGGAAGAGATCGACCGATTCTTCTTTTCCATAGTCCTCGATCTGGGCGAGAAGCGAGGGAACGAGGTTGAAGGTCGCGCGCAGCTTCGGATATCCGTCCAGCAGCGCGGGCATCTTGTAGTAGTCCTT
>DATEGC010000139.1:0-23750 GCA_035280285.1 Candidatus Dormiibacterota bacterium
ACACAGCGCTGTGGGCCCGAACGCGCGGCATGCGGCGAATGCGCGCGGCTCTGCAGGCGAGCCTGCTGTTCCCGGCGCTTTCCAGCTTCTGTCGGTTGACCGTGCACGACCGAGACCTGCTGCGGGAGCTGAACGGTCCCGCGGTGTTCGTCGCCAACCACGTGAGCGCTCTCGACGCAGTCGTGATGGCGGAAGCGCTGCCGCCGCGATATCGCCACCGTTCGGTGGTCGTCGCCGCCGCGGACTCGATCTTCAAGCGCAAGTGGGAGGCGCGCCTCGCCCAGGTGACAGTGGATGCATTCCCCATCCCACGCGGTGGTGGCGCGAGGCCGCACCTCGAATACCTCAAGGAGCTGCTGCGCAACAACTGGTCTGTGATCATCTTTCCTGAAGGCAGACTCACAGTGACGGGCGCGATCGGAGCCTTTCGCAAAGGTGGCGCGATCCTGGCGATGGACGCTGGAGTGCCGATCGTCCCCGCTTACGTTGACGGCATGTACGAGGTGATGCCTCGCTTCCGACGGGTCCCTCGACCGGGGCGGGTGAGCGTCAAGTTCGGCAAACCTCTCCACCCCGATGCACGTGAGGATTACGACGCTTTCATAGCTCGCGTGGAGGTGAACGTCCGCGCGCTTGCCGGATCGAAGGGAATCGCAGTCGAGCCACCTGGCGCATCTCGATCAGAGGGACCGAACTACTGGTATTGAGATCGTGGTGACTGAGGACTGGCCTCTCGGCGCGCTCGACCTGAAGGTCCTGGACCTCGAGCGCGAGGTCGAGTTCTACGAATGGTTCGGTCTGACACGCCTCGGCGGCGACTCCGGACATGCCATCTTCGGCGCGGACGGTGCACCGCTTCTGCGGCTCACGCACCTGCCGGACGGCAAGGAAAGACCACGCCACACCGCCGGTCTATATCACTTCGCGATCCTGCTGCCAAGCGAGCGGGAGCTAGGTGCTTTCCTGCAGCGAACTCTCGAAGAGCGCCTGCCCCTGACCGGGACCGCCGACCACTTCGTCAGCCAGGCCCTCTACTTCGACGACCCCGAAGGCAACGGCATCGAGGTCTACGCCGACCGGCCGCGCAGCGAGTGGCAGTACCCGGACGGCCGCCTGAACATCGGCACTGCACACCTCGACTTCGAACGCCTGTTGAGGATCGCGGACGAACCGCAGAAGAAGCTCTCGCCCAGCACAATCCTCGGCCACATGCACGTGAACGTCGCCGACCTCGACGCCAGCCAGGGGTTCTACGAGTCGCTAGGCATGGAGCTGATGGCCGAGGCCGGCCGCGTGATGCGCTTCATGAGCTGGGACGGCTACCACCACCACCTCGGGATCAATCTGCTCGAAGGCCGCGGGGCGGCCCCGGTCGATCCGGCCATCCGGGGGCTGCGCGGCTTCGAGATCCGGCGCCTGGAAGCCTCTCTGACCGATCTGGACGGGATTCTGCTGACCCCAGCGAGCTAGACGCAGGCGTTTTGTCGGGTAAGCCATCGGACGGGCAGGCCTTTTGTCTTTGAAAAATCGTCAGTTAGGCTATCCTGCCGACCAATGGCCGAGTTCCCGCTCATCCTTCAGCTTGCGATCGAGGTCGCGTTCGCGGTCCTGGCCATCAGGACCGTAGCGAGCTGGATGCGGCAGCCAGACCGGCGGCACGGCAACCTGGCCATCGCCCTGGGGTCGCTGGCCCTGCTCATCCTGCTGGCGCCCGCACTGGGCGGCGGCGGGCCAACCGCCCAGCTGCTGACCGACATTGGCGTGGTCCTGTTTCTGGTCTCGGGTTACGGGCTCCTGACGTTCCGCGACTCATTCGTTCCGTTTCGGCGCCGGACGACTCTACTGCTGACCGCGTCGATAGTCGCCGTCGGCCTACTGGCGATCGTCCTCCAGCTGCCCGCCGACCCCGAGAGCAGACACACGCCGGCGCAGACGCTGGTCCTGGTCGCGATCGTCGGCCTCTGGTCTTTCTGCGTGCTCGAGCCGATCGTGACGTTCTGGCTCGCTGCTCGCGGGCGACCGGCGGTGGAAAAGGCGCGGTTGCGCGCGATCAGCGCCGGGTACGCCGGCCTGCTGGCCGTGGTGATCATCGGAACGCTCGCAGGCTCGATCATCAACTGGCTGACCGTAGCCGTCGACGTTCTCGCGCTGGCAATCGTGCCGGTCCTCTACGTCGCCTTCTTCCCGCCGGCGTGGCTGCGCCGGATATGGCGGCAGCCGGAGGAGGACGAGTTCCGCCACGCCCTGCACGACCTACTGCTGTACAGCAGGAACCGGTCAACGCTCGCGGAGAGGGCACTGGGTTGGGCCGAGCGCCTGGTGGGAGGAGAGGCGGCGTTCATGCTCGACTCCGACGGGTCGGTGCTCGCCACGCGCGGCATCCAACCGGCCGACGCCGCCACATTGAGCGCCCGGTCTAGCTTCCTCAAGCTCGACGGCAGGGAAGATAGAAACACGCCATGGCGGTTGGGTTCGTCGCTGGTGGTTCCGCTCGACCTGAGCCAGGGGCGCGGTGCGATGGTGATCGTCTCAGGCAGGCTCAGTCCGATGTTCGCCGATGACGAGCTGAGCCGGCTGCGACAGTACGCAGCCAGCATCTCCGCGGGCCTCGACCGCGTGACTCTCACGTCCAAGATCGCGGAGCTCGAGCGGGCGAAGACAGACTTCCTCAACATCGCGTCGCACGAGCTGCGTGGCCCGATGACGGTGATCAAGGGCTACCTCACCATGCTCGACGCGGGAGCGCTCGGCGAGATTTCGCCCAAGGCTCGATCTGTGGTTCCGCTCCTGATCTCGAAATCAGACGAGGTCAACTGGATGATCGAGCAGATGATCGAGGCGTCACGGCTCGAGGAAGGACGACTCGCGCTCAAGAAACAGCGGACCGACATCGTCGAGCTCACCGAAGGGACTGTTGACGGCGTGAGGATGCTGCTCAGCGGTCACGATCTGAAGGTGGATACGCCTAAACAGCCGCTCGAGGCGGAGGTCGACCCTGACCGTTTTCAGATCGTCCTTCGCAACCTCCTCAGCAACGCATCGAAGTACTCGACGCCGGGCTCGGAGATCGAAGTCCACGTGCGGCGGGTGGATGGGGTTGCGCAGGTGTCGGTTCGAGACGAGGGCGTGGGGATCTCAAAGCAGGACCAGGCGAATCTGTTCGCTCGGTTCGCCCGCATCGAGAACGCAGCCCATGTACAGGGCACGGGGCTCGGGCTGTGGCTGTCGCGCGAGATCGCGCGCATGCATGATGGTGACCTCACCGTCGAATCGGAAAGCGGCGTGGGGACCACGTTCACCTTTTCAGTGCCGCTCAGCAACTAGCTAGTCTCTGGGGCGTGGAGCCCGACGGCGCAGCGCGATTCGAGCCGCGCCGGCCGTTGGATCTCGACCTGACCCTCGCCATGCTTGGCACCGGCCCCACACTCCGACACCAGGACGGCGCGATCTGGCGCGCCACGCGCACGCCGGCCGGAGCCGCGACGACCAGGCTCGAGCAGCACAACGGTTTCGTGGACGTGCAGGCATGGGGGCCTGGTGCGGAGTGGGCCGTCGCGCACGCGCCTGTGCTGTGCGGGGAGGACGACGACGACAGCGGCTTCAAGCCCGTTCACGCGCTGATCGCGCGCCTGCACCGGGACATTCGCGGCATCCGGATCCCGCGCAGCCTCGCCGTTTTCGAATCCCTGGTGCCGACGGTGATCCTGCAGCAGGTGACGACTGAAGAGGGGCGCGCCTCGTATCGCGAGCTGGTGATGGCGCTCGGCGAGCGAGCCCCCGGACCGGTGCGGCTGATGCTGCCGCCATCTCCGCAGGTGCTGGCCCACTCGCCGTACTGGTCCTTTCACCGCTTCGGCATCGAGCGCCGCCGCGCGGAGGTGATCATTCGCGCCGGGCGGAGCGCAAACCGCCTCGAGGAAACGATCGCGATGGACATGGCGAGCGCCTACCGTCGCATGCAGGCATTTCCTGGCGTCGGGCCCTGGACGGCGGCCAAGGTGGCGATGGTCGCGCTGGGCGACGCCGACGCGGTGCCGCTAGGCGACTACCACCTGCCCCACTCGATCGGCTACGCGCTCGAAGGCACGCCTCGCTCCACCGACGAGCGAATGCTCGAGCTGCTCGAACCGTATCGCGGACATCGGGCGAGAGTGATCCGGCTGATCACCGCGGCCGGAATCGGCGCCCCGCGGTTCGGACCGAAAAGACCGTTGCGGAACATCGCGGCTATCTAGCCGTCTAGCTCGGCGAGCTCCTCCTCGACCAGGCCGATCAGCTCTCGCATCCCTTCGCTATCGAAGATTAGGCGCGCGCCGGCTGCTTGATAAAGCTCAGGCAGGGGCTTCGTCGCGCCGAGCGCGAGGGCCTCGCGGTACATGCGAACCGCCTCTCCGCGGTCGGACAGGCTGTTGCGCCATACCTGCAGCGCACCGAGTTGCGCGAGGCCGTACTCGATGTAATAGAAGGGGAACTCGAAGAAGTGTGGCTGGAAGTACCAGCGCGCAATCCGCTCCGCCTCGAGTCCGCTCCAATCAACCGACGTGCCCTCGAACCGACGCCTCAGCTCGAGCCATTTGCGGTCGCGGGCATCGGCGTCGCGGCCTTCCGGGGTCGTGTACATCCAGTGCTGGAACGCGTCCACTGACGAGCAGTGCGCAAAGAATTGAACGGCATCCTCCAGCAGCCAGCGTCGTGATCGCACCGCGTCGGCCTCGGAGTAGAAGCCTCCGTGGTCGCGGTCAATGTAGGGATCGGCGAGGAGCTCCATCGACATTGACGCGACTTCGGTCATCTCCGCGCCGGGAAGGCGCTGGAACAGAAGCGGGAGTCGTGACGCCTCGAAAACGTGGAAGCAGTGCCCCGACTCGTGGAGCAGGGTGCGCACGTCGTCGTCGATATTGACGGCGTTCATGAAGATCAGCGGCAGCTTGCGCACCGGCAATGAGTCACAGAAACCGCCAGGCGCCTTGCCCTTCCGGTTATCGAGGTCAAGCAGGCCCGCATCCGCCATGGTCTCGAAGTCGGCGCGAAAATCGGGGTCAACGTGGCCGAATACCACTCCGGCGCCACGGATGAACTCGGCTGTGTCGCGATAGGGTCGAAGCGGCGGACGACCCATCGGATCGACGAGGAGGTCCCACGGCCGGAGACGCTCCAGGCCGAGATGGGCACGGCGCCGCTCGAGCAGCCTGGTGATTGCGGGCAGGGCAGCCTGTTCCACCGCCGTGTGAAAGCGGAAACAATCATCCGGTGTGTAGTCGAAGCGGTTCTTTTCGCGATGGGCGTAATCGCGGAAATTGTCGAAACCCGCGTTCCTGGCGACCTGCTGGCGGAGGTCGTACATGCGATCGAACAGGTCCGCCAACACGTCGCGTTGATCGATGTAGGGCTTGAACATCTTGCGAAACGCCCGCTCCCTCACCGACCGATCGGGGTCCTCGAGGAAGGGCAACATCTGCCGCGGCGTCTTCTCCTCGCCGTCCCAGTCGACCGTCATGGCCCCGGTGATCTTTGCCCACTCGGTGGAGAGCTTCGCCAGGTCGGCGAACAGCGGCACGTTGGCATCCTTGAACAGCTCCATCTGGTTGCGGAACCGCCGCACGGTCGTCTCGAGGTCAGGCCTCGTATAACCAAGCTCGACCAGCCGCGCCTGGAGCCGAGTCCGTTTTTCCTTCGCCCTGGGCGCGATCTCGCTGCTGAACCGCAACTGTGCCTTCTCGCGCTCCGGATCGGCCGTGTTGCGTGAGTAGTCGAAGTTGGCGAGGGCGGCCGCCTCCGCCACCAAAGACTCCAGCTGCGACCACTCCGCCAGCCACGCTTCGACGTTTCCGCGATCCAGCGGGCGCGCCACCAGCTCGTCGTAGTAGGCCGCGATGTCGCTCCACGTCGCGTCTCGGAATGCTTCCGCCGAGTCGGGAAGGGCTATGACCACACCCGCGCACATGCTACAGAGGGTGGTGCCGTGAAATCGTCAACGCTGCCGCTGCCGGACAACGTGCGCGCGGCGGTCGAAGAGGCGCTCGGCGGCAAGCCGATCCGCGAGGAGTTTGCCTGGATGAGCTGGGCCGGCACGGTCTGGCGGCTGGTGGGCGATGGCGGAATTTCGATATTCGTCAAGCGCGCCAAGGACCTCACCGGCGAGCGGGACCGCCTCGCCTGGCTTCGGGGACGCTGGCCCGTGCCGGAGCTCGTCGGCTTCTTTCACGAGCTTGGAGATGACTGGCTGCTGACTCACGAGATAGCGGGCCTTCGGATGTCTCACGCCTCCGCCGGCTGGCCCGCCGAGCGCGTGGCGCTCACGTTGGGCGAGATCCTGCGCGGCCTTCACGCGACGGACGCTGCGGACTGTCCTTTCGGAACGAGGAGAGCCGGCCACGTGCTCATCCACGGCGATTATTGCCTGCCCAACGTGCTGGTCAGCGACGGAAAGCTCAGCGGCCTGGTCGACGTCGGACTGTCGGGCCTCGGCAACCCAGAGGTCGATCTCGCGGCCGGCGTTTGGACGCTCCAGTACAACTACGGCAAGGGTTTCGCCCGGCCGTTCCTCGACGCCTACGGCTGGCCGCCCATGACCGACGCGGCGATCGAAAAACTCCGCCGGAAGTACGGGCGCTAGCGCTGGGGGACGCTGCCGGGATCCCCCTGCGCCGGGCCGTCCAAGGGCACCCAACGGCATTCCACCCAGGCAAGCAGGCGCGCCGGATTCGCGGCCCTAAGCCCTTCCGGAAAGCGAGTCTTGAATTAGTCACTCGGTGCGGCGCAGGGAGTGGCTTGTGCGACGCGTGTCGCGGCCGGAGCAAGTCCGGCCGGCAAAGTACGCTGCTAGTCCGGAGTCACCGTCTCCGCGGCGCGCCAGCAGTACCACGCCGCGATCGTCCGATACGGCCGGAACTTCTCGCCCTGTGACAGGAGCGCGCGTGGAGCGATGATCTGCCGCTTGCGGTGGATGATCGTCCAGCCCCGGCGCACGCCGTAGTCCTCGACCGGCCAGATGTCGAGCCGCTGGAGCTGGAACATCATGAACATCTCCGACGTCCACGGCCCGATGCCGCGCACCTGAACCAGGCGCGCCTTGAGGGCCTCGTCCGAGAGGGACCCCACGTCCTCCAGGGGCACCGTGCCGTCGGCGACTTTTCTTGCCAGGTCCGTGACCGCGGCTTGCTTGGCTCCGCTTAGTCCTGCGCTGCGCATCGCGCCGTCCGGCAGCGCGAGAACCGCGGCCGGCGTCAGCCCGTCTTTGAAAAGCTTCAGGAAACGGCCGTGGATCGCCGTCGCCGCGGCGCCCGCGAGCTGCTGGTACATGATCGAGCGCACCAGCGCGGCGAAGTTGTCATCGCCTGGTCCGCGAAAGCTCATCGGCCCGACGCGCTTGATCAGCGCCCCCATCGCTGGGTCGCGGCGCGCCACAAGACGCGTGCCTTTGCGAATTTCCTCGACACTCGCCCCCGTGGGCGGCGCGAACTTCGACCGCTTGGCGATCAGGCGAACTCGGACATGAAGCCGGCGAACTGGTCGCGAGTCAGGCGCAGCTCGTCTTCGCCTAGGTCCTTGAGAGGCCGGTCCGGGATGTGCTCGGTGGTCGCGAAGTCGTCCATCCTCGTGTCGACGTAGAGCAGGCCCGTTATCAGATGTCCCTCGGCCCTGCCTTCCTCGATCACCCTGATGGCGGCGCGCCTGTCGGTGGGGTCGTGGTCCTCGCCCAGCTTCTTGAGTACGATGTGGGATCCGTCGTGCAGGCGCACATCGCGCACGGTGCCGGGCTCGTAGTCCACTTGCACCTCTTCGAAGAACGGAATGAACGACACGTCGGCGATCGACTCCTCGTGGTCCTTCACCCAGCTGTAGCTCTTGGTCGACCCGTCGTGGTCGTTGAAGGTGACGCAGGGGGAGATGATGTCGAGGATTGCGGTGCCGCGGTGCGCGATCGCGGCCTTGATCAGCGGCACTACCTGCTTGCCGTCGCCGCTGAAGGAGCGGGCGACGAACGAGCATCCGAGAGCCAGGGCCACGGCGCAGGGGTCGATGGGCTGAAACGTGTTGACGGCGCCCTTCTTCTGCACCGATCCCAGGTCGGCGGTGGCCGAGAACTGGCCCTTGGTCAGGCCGTACGTGCCGTTGTCTTCGATGATGTAAGTGCAGTCGACGTTGCGCCGGATCATGTGCATGAACTGGCCGAGCCCGATCGACGCGGTGTCACCATCGCCAGAGACGCCGAGCATGATCAGCTGCCGGTTCGCGAGGTGCGCGCCGGTGGTCAACGCCGGCATGCGCCCGTGCACTCCGTTGAAGCCGTGCGCCGTTTCCACGAAATATGCCGGCGTTTTCGAGGAGCAGCCGATGCCCGACATCTTGGCCAGCAGGTGCGGTTCTACGCCGAGCTCGTACAGAGCCTTGATCATGTGGTTGGTGATCGAGTTGTGCCCGCAGCCGGCGCACAGCGTCGTGGCCGCGCCCTTATAGGCGTCGCGAGGCAAGCCGACGCGATTTACGGTGGTGCTCATACGGGGACCATCTCCTGCCGCTTGAGCGGCTCGACGATCGCGGCCGCGGGAATGGGTTGACCGTTGTAGTGACGGATCGAGCGCACGCGGTCGACCAGCTCCGGAGGCAGCGCGAGGCGAACCAGGTCGTACAGCTGGCCGTCGCGGTTCTGCTCGGCGACGTAGACATGCTCATGCCGCCTCACGAACTCAGTCACGTCGTCAGACAGGGGTAGGGCGCGAACGCGAAGGTAGTCGACGACTACCGATTCGCGCGCTTCGACCACTGCCGCGTGCGTGGAGCCGAACGCGATCAGCCCGACGCTCGCCCCTGATTCGTCGATCACCGGCGCCGGAAGCGCAATCCGTGCGGTCTCGAGCTTGTGCGCCAGTCGATCCATGTTCCGAGCGTACGCGTCGGCCCCCTCGGTGTAGCGCGCATTCTCGTCGTGTCCCGAGCCGCGCGTGAAGTAGCCGGCCGCTGGATGGTCGGTGCCAGGCAGGGTGCGGTACGTGACCCCATCGCCGTCGACGTCCCGATAGCGGGCCCATTCGCCGGCCAGTCGCTCGAGGTCTTCCTTCGCGAGCACCTTGCCGCGATCGAAATTCTTTTCCGGATACTTGAATTCCGGCGTCATCCACAGGTTCATGCCGAGGTCGAGGTCGGAGAGCACGAAAACCGGCGTCTGAAACCGGTCCGCGAAGTCGAAGGCGTCTCGCGCGAACTCGTAGCACTCCTGGACGGTCCCGGGCAGCAGCACCAGGTGCTTGGTGTCGCCGTGCGAGAGCGTGTAAACGAAGCCGAGGTCAGCCTGCGATGTGCGCGTGGGGAGGCCGGTCGACGGTCCGATGCGCTGGATGTCGAAGATGACCACCGGGACTTCTGCGTAGTAGGCAAGGCCTGAGAACTCGGCCATCAGAGAGATACCGGGGCCAGACGTCGACGTCATCGCGCGCGCACCTGCCCACCCAGCGCCGATCGCCATGCCGACGGCGGCCAGCTCGTCCTCGGCCTGCACGACCGAGATTCGCTTCTCCCCAGTGGCGGGGTCGACGCGGAATCGGTCTGCGTATGCGATCAGATACTCACACAGCGAGGAGGACGGGGTGATCGGATACCACGCGACCACGGTCACGCCGCCCATCAACGCGCCGAGCGCCGCGGCCTGGTTGCCCTCGACCAGGACTTTGCCCTCCACCGCGCCGGTCATCGGCTCGAGGCGGTAAGGGTCCTGCTTCGAGAAGTTGTCCTGCCAGTAGTCGTAGCCGACTTTGATCGCATCGAGGTTGACGGGCACCGCCTTGGGCTTGGGGAGGAACTGGCGCTTGACGCCATGCTCGACGGCCTCCCAGGGGATGCCGAGAAGGCCGGCGACAACGCCGACGTAGATCATGTTCGCCAGCTGCTTGCGCAGCGTGTCGCTTTGAATCTTCGACTTGGCGAGCTTCGCGAACGGCACCGCGTAGTAGGTGACGTCGGTGCGCGCGTCCAGTGTCGAGAAAGCTTCTTCGTGAACCACCACGCCGCCCGGCCGCACCGTCTTCAGGTCGTCCCGCCAGGTCGCGATGTTGAAGGCGACGAGGATGTCGACCTTGTCCGAGCGAGCCATGTGGCCCTCGGGCGTGATGCGCAGCTGGTACCAGGTCGGCAGGCCTTCGATGTTGGAGGGAAAGACGTTCTTGGGCGCGACGGGGATGCCCATGTGAAAGATCGCTCGAGTGAGCACCAGGTTGGCGGTCTGGCTCCCGGAACCGTTGACGGTAGCGGCCTGGATGGTGAGGTCGTTGACGATTGGTTCGGTCACTTCGGGGCGAATTAGGAATTCTACGCGCCTGCAGGATCGGCCCTCCATTCCTTAGAGTCAGCGACTTGTGAAGGTCGCCACCCCCAGGGAGCTCACCCACGATGAGCGTCGCGTGGCCCTCGTTCCTGACACGGCGACCAGGCTGATCGCGGCCGGGCTCGAGGTCGCCGTCCAGGCCGGCGCGGGCGCCGGCGCGTTCATATCCGACGATGCCTACCAACAGGCGGGCGTCAAGGTGGTGACGCACGCCGCCGACCTCGTGAAGGACGCCAACGTGGTCCTCAAGGTCCAGGCACCAATGCCAAGCGAGGTCGAGCTGCTTGCCGACCGCGCGCTCCTCATTAGCTTCCTCCAGCCCGCCACGCAGGGCGAGATCGTCAAGGCGCTGGCCAGGCGAGGCGTGACCGCGTTCAGCCTGGAGCTTTTGCCCCGAATTTCGCGCGCGCAGTCGATGGATGCGCTTTCGTCCCAGGCGTCGGCTGCGGGCTACAAGGCCGTCCTGATGGCCGGCGAGCGCTTGAGCAAGTTCTTCCCGATGATGATGACCGCGGCCGGCACGGTCGCTCCGGCACGGGTGCTCGTGATGGGCGCGGGCGTCGCCGGGCTGCAGGCGATAGCGACGGCGCGGCGGCTGGGCGCGGTCGTGTCCGCGTACGACGTGCGTCCGGCGGTCAAAGAGGAGGTGCAATCGCTGGGGGCGACCTTCATCGAGCTGCCGCTGGAAGCCCAGGAAGGCGAAGGCGGCTACGCGCGCCAGCAGTCGGAAGAGTTCCTGCGCAAGCAGCGCCAGCTGATCGGCGAGCACATCGCGAAATCAGATGTCGTGATCACAACCGCCGCCGTCCCTGGACGGCGGGCGCCGCTGCTGGTGACCGGCGAGATGGTGAAAGGGATGCGGCCGGGATCGGTGATCGTCGACCTGGCCGCCGAGACAGGCGGCAACGTGGAGCTGACCGAGGCCGGCAAGGAGATCGACGTAGGCGGTGTCACGATCATCGGCACCCGCAACATCCCTGCGACGATGCCGCTGACGACGAGTCAGCTCTTCGCACGCAACGTCGCCAACCTTCTGCTCCATCTTGTCAAGGACCGCGCGATCGCGCTCGACTTCGAGGACGAAATCACCAAGGGCGCGTGTGTGACACACGGCGGCGAGATCGTCAACGAGCGCGCGAAGCAGATGGTGTCAGCGGCATGACAAGCGAGCTGCTCAACGAGTTGACGTTCTTCTTGCTGGCGATTTTTGTCGGCTTCGAGGTGATCTCGAAAGTGCCGACCATCCTGCATACACCGCTGATGTCCGGCACCAACGCGATTCACGGCATCATCCTGGTCGGGGCCGTGCTGATCGCGGCCGGCGCCAACTCACCGGTGACGATCGCTCTTGGGCTGGTCGCGGTGACCCTCGCCACTACCAACGTGGTCGGCGGTTTTGTAGTCACGGACCGCATGCTCGAGATGTTCCGAGGTCGCCAACAGCAGAAGTGAACACTTTGATCGCGCTCGCCTATCTATTGGCCGCGGTGCTGTTCATTCTCGGGCTGAAGCAGCTCAGCTCGCCGAAGGGTGCACGCCGAGGGAACTTCATCGCCGCGGCCGGGATGCTGATCGCGCTCGGCGCGACCATCCCGCTGCTTCATTTCACACAGGCCGGCGTCGTGATCGTCGCCATCGGCGTTGTCATCGGCGCGTTCGTGGGCACGATCGGCGCCCGCGTTGTGCGCATGACCGCCATCCCGCAGATGGTCGCTCTGTTCAATGGAGTCGGAGGAGGCGCGGCGGCGCTGGTCGCCATCGCCGAACTCTTGAAGTTCCCCGCGCATCCGCCCTTTGCGGAGGCGTTTCCCAGCGTGTTCAGCATCGTGATCGGCTCCGTCTCGTTTGCCGGCAGCATGGTGGCGTTTGCCAAGTTGCAGGAGCTGATGACCGGCACGCCCATCACGTATCCGGGCCAGCAGATCGTCAACGCCGTGATCGCGGCCTTGATCGTCGGCTTCGCCATCGCCGTGCTCGGCATCGCGTCGATTCCGTTCTCGTTCATCTCGCTGATGGTGCTGGCGCTCATCCTCGGCGTCGCCTTCGTGCTGCCGATCGGCGGTGCGGACATGCCGGTTGTGATCTCTCTGCTCAACGCGTGCACCGGTCTCGCCGTCGCGGCGACCGGTTTCACCCTCAACAACTTTGCATTGATCGTCGCCGGGACGCTGGTGGGCGCGTCTGGTTCGCTGCTGACAAAGCTGATGAGCGACGCCATGGGCCGCTCCCTGGGCAACATCCTGTTTGGAGCGTTCGGCAAGGTGCAGGCGCGCGGCGCGGCGGCCGCCGGCGGCCAGGCGCGTCCGGTCAGGTCGGCGTCAGCGGAGGACCTCGGCACCCTCCTTGCCTACTCGCAGCGAGTGATCATCGTGCCGGGGTACGGGCTCGCAGTCGCCCAGGCGCAGCACGCGGCGCGCGAGCTGGCAGACGCGCTGGAGAAGCGGGGCGTCGAGGTCGAGTACGCGATCCATCCGGTGGCCGGCCGCATGCCGGGGCACATGAACGTATTGCTGGCCGAGGCCAACGTGCCTTACGAGCAGTTGAAGGAGATGGACCAGGTCAACGACGACTTCAAGAACGCCGACGTCGCGCTGATCGTCGGCGCCAACGATGTGGTCAACCCTGCGGCGCGCACTACGCCGGGCAGCCCGATCTACGGGATGCCGATCCTCAATGCCGATCAGGCCAAGAACGTCATCTTCATGAAGCGTTCGATGCGGCCGGGCTTCGCCGGGATCGATAACGACCTGATGTTCAGCCCGAAGACGGTGATGTTCTTTGGGGACGCCAAGGACTCGCTGACGAAGTTGGTGAACGCGGTCAAGGCAGCCTAACCGCCCGTCAGGACGGACGAAGTCGAGCCCTTAGGCCCGATTTATTCGGTCCGTCACCCAGGCCTTGCACACCAAACGCCAGCAGGCGTAGCCGGTGGAAGGACGGGGTCTCGCGAAACAAAGACGAGGCTCCTGACCAAGTGGTAGGAGCCTCGCGCCGCGAAGAGGGTGTGGTGCAGGAAATGCTATGGACGGGGCCTACAAATTGTTAGTGGGCCACCCACAATAAAGCCCCGCTCCCGTTGTGTAGATTGGGCCGTTCGGAGAGCGGTGTTCGGGAATTTCTCAGGAGTCCCGGATCTTGACCAGGCGGGCCATATCGCTGGTATCGAAGGGATGCGCGATTCGCAATACGAAATGCTGCAGCCCGGCCTTCAGCCACTGTTCGATCGTGCGGCCGGTCAGCCCGCCTACGTTCGCCGTGCGCTCGATCTCGGCGGGATCGCGGCCGATACGGGCGCACCAGTCGTTCAGCACGGCCAACTTGCGTGGAAATTCGTCCAACGAGCTGATCGTGTTCCACATCTGGGCGTGCTGAGCCACCAGTCGCAGCATCACGCGCTCGCCCCTACCTCCGATCAAAATCGGCAGCCGTCCCGCCGGCCCAGGATGCAGCCTCTCGAGGCGCCGTTTGATGCGGGGCAGCGCGTCCCGAAGCACCCGCACTCTGTCGCGCGCCTCCCCGAACTGGTAGCCGTACTCGGCGTAATCGCGCTCGTACCAGCCCGCGCCCAGCCCCAGCACGAGCCGTCCACCAGAGAGCTGATCGACGGTCGCTGCAATCGACGCCAGCAGGTCGGGGTTGCGGTAACCGACGTTCGTGACCATTGGACCGATCTGCGGCGCGCGCGTGTCGAGCGCGACGGCTGCCAGCAGCGACCAGCACTCGAAGTAGTTTCCGTTGGGGTTGCCGTAAAGCGGGAAGAAGTGATCCCAGAACCATATGCTGTCGACGCCGAGGTCGTCGACTCGTCGCCATGCGTCGCGCAGCTCATGGATCGTGCACTGCTGCGGATGAATTACGACGCCAACCTTGAACGGCTTCGCCTCCATGGCTGTGAGATTATCGGGAGTCCATGGTGGGGGAGCTGGTGCCCGTCCCGGTCGACGTCCGCAACGCTGATCGCGATTTCTGGCGTCGGTATCACGTGATCCGCCGGATGTGGGCGAAGGAGATCCGTCCCGACGACCCGATCATGCCCGATCGTCTGGTCGAAGCGCGGATGAAGAAGGAGAATCCGTACGAATTCGAGCACCCCTACGAGATCTCGCGCGATGGGGTCACGTTGGGGTGGTTTTGCGGCCAGGCGCTGACACCGGCCAGCCCCGAATACGCCACCAACAAGCACTTCCTCTGGGCCTGGGCATACGTGCGACAGGACCACCGCCGCGAGGGCATCGCAACGTTGTTCTTGCCGGTCGTGGCGGACCTCATGGACGGGCACGGATGCACGGTCGTCGAGTTCCACACGGAGGGAGACTTCGCCCATGGCTTCCTGGAATGGCTCGGCGCGCACGCGAAGATGACGGAGATCGAGAGCCGGCTCGAGCTTTCAAAGGTCGACTGGGCGATGGTGGAGCGCTGGGTCACCGAGGGGCAGGCGCGATCGCCCCAAACCAGGCTCGAGATCTACGACGGGCCGATCCCGGAGCCGATGTGGGCTGAGTTCACGCCTCAGCTCTCGGCCATGCTCAACACGATTCCCTTCGAGGATCTCGACCACGGGGAGATCGTGGTCACGCCCGAGACGATGCGCGAGTGGTACGAGCGAAACGCCCTCAGTCAGGAAACGCAGCACACCGTCTTGACGCGCGAGCCCGACGGCGTCATCTCAGGCATCACCGACGTGACGTGGGCGCCTTACCGCCGGCCGCTCATCTATCAGAGGTTCACGGGCGTCAGGCCGGACTCCAGGGGCCGGGGCCTGGGCAAATGGCTCAAGGCGGCGATGCTGCTGCACCTCCGGGAGCTGTATCCCGACGCGCGGTGGATCGCCACGGGCAACGCGCGCTCAAACGCACCGATGCTGAAGATCAACCGCACACTCGGCTTCGACGCGTACAAGACGGGGGTCGAGTATCAGCTGAGCCGCGGCGAGCTGGAGTCGCGAATCCGCTCGTAGTAAGCCTTAACCCTGACGGCTCTGCTGCATCCTCCGGACGAGGAGGATGACCCCGACCAGGATCATCAGCACCGGGAACGCGGCCTTGCCATAAGGACCGAAGTAATCGCGACCGCTGATACCGAGGATCGACTCGAACAGGACGAACCCGATCAAGAAGATCAGCAGGCTGATGAACAGCAGCGTGCGGCCGGTGCGTAGTGCGTTCTGGTCGTGGTCGCGGAGTGCCTGTAGGTAGATGCCGAGACCTACGCCTCCCGGTGTGACCAGCGACCAGCCGTACGCCCAGAAAGGCCAGTCGCCCGTGGCGTTGCAGTAGGCGAGGACGACGCCCGTCATGGTGACGATGCCTCCCGGCACCGTCGCCACCGCGCCGACGCTCAGGAAGCCGACGACCATCAGGGTCAGTCCCGGGATGATGATGAAGAGCGGCCAACCGTACTGGGTAAGGTCGGCGCCGGACAGCACCACCGCCAGGGCGAACGCCCCAACCACGACCAGCACGATGCCCAGCGCGGTGCTCGATCCACCGCGCGACGGCGTGGGCGGCTGATACGGAACCGCAGTCACAGTCGCGGGCGGCGTCGACATGGGCTCCATCGATTGCGGCTGTTCCGCCGCGGAGGAGGGTTCTGGTTCGGGTTCGGCAGGAGGAGCCGGCTCGGCGCTGGCCTCCGCAGGCCCCGCTACTGTCTGCGTCTCGGCGGGCGTCTCGACCGGCGCGGCGGCGGGCTGGCTCTTTTTGCCCGCGAAGATGTCGGGACTGCCTGCCAGCAGGTCCGGCGTCACGTGAACCATGTCGTCTTTCGCTGCCGCGTCCTCACTGGTCTCGTCGGGCGCCGGCTCCTTGGGCTCGCGCTTTCGCTTGGTCATCGCAGCGAAGCTTAACTTCCCTTCCTGAGGGCGAACAACGGGTTGACCGGCCCGTGGCCGTGACCGATCTCGAGCGAGTTGGCGATCGCCTGTGTGATGAATGACTTCGCCTCGCGGACGGCTTCTAGTGGCTCAGCGCCACGCGCGATGCACGCCGTGATCGCGGCCGAGAACACACACCCACTTCCATGCGTGTTGGAAGTCGGGATTCGCTCGGCGGCGAGCTCGCACAGCCGCGACCCGTCGAAAAATACGTCGGTCACGTCGCCCTGGGCATGACCGCCCTTGACGACGGCGGCTCGCGCACCCATCGCCACGAGGTCGCGTGCGGCCTGCCGGCGTTCTTCGAGGGTTTCAATCTTGCGACCGAGGAGGACCTCCGCCTCCGGGAGGTTGGGGGTGACGACCGCGGCGAGCGGAATCATTCGCGCCCGCAGCGCCGCGACGGCGTCGTCCCGCAGCAGCTTGGCGCCGCTTTTGGCGACCATCACCGGATCGACCACCAGGTTGCGAATGGCGTGATGTTCGATGGCTTCGGCTACGATCGCGATGATCGCTGCACTCGAAAGCATCCCGGTTTTTGCCGCCTGCACGCCGATGTCTTCGACCACAACTCTGATCTGCTCACGAATCAGCGACGTCGGCAGTTCGAGGATGTCGGTCACGCCCGCAGTGCTCTGGGCGGTGATCGCCGTGATGGCAGACGTGCCATGCACGCCGAGCACGGCGAACGTTTTCAGGTCGGCCTGGATGCCGGCTCCGCCGCCGGAGTCGGACCCGGCCATGGTCAAGGCGACCGGAATCTTCAAGCTGGGCTGAGCCGCCTCGCGGTCCAGTAGATTCCCGCCGCCACGCCGACGCTCACAAGACCGGAGATGTCCGCGCCATGCAGGGAAGCGATCACTCCATCGTTGAAGAAATGCGGCTGCGCGACCAGATTGCCGAACAGATTCGTGTAGTTGACGAAGAGGAGGCTCGTCGCGGTGCCTGCGATCCAGGCCGAGAGCGCCAGCGCCGGCCTTCCCCCGCGTTCGAACAGAAAGAAGCTGAGGAGCACAACGGCCGCCCACGCCGGCGCCCAAAGGTAGGTGAGGATCAGGAAGTCCTCGTAGGCGACATGAAAGTCGCTGACCAGGACGGCGTACGCCGCGAGCGCCGTGCCGAGAACGCCGCATCCCAGCGCGGTTTGCCATCGCTTGAGCCGGATGCCCATCGCCAGCGTCACCAATCCGGCGGTGTAAACATCCAGGTAGTTGGCCCAGATCTCACCCACGACGACGAAAAGGAAGAACGGGATCGCGACCCACGCCGGCGCGTGAGCGCTGATCACCGCGAGGACGCCCTGGTTGGTCGCGAGCTTTAAATCGATCGTCGGCAGCAGCAGGCCGAACAGCCCGAGCAAAACCATCGGGGTCGCAACACCTGCCACCGGCCAGAACGTCACGGACCGGACGGGACTCGTGGCCGGGAGATACCGCGAGTAGTCGCTCGCGAACGGATACCACGACGCGACCAGTGCGAAGCACGTCATGAACCCGAGCACGAAAGCGCCCCCGTAGTCGGAACCGGACACTGTTGGTCCCTGCGTCCAGTGAAACTGCGGCGCGAGCAGAAGGAACAGAACGAGCGCGATCGCCGCGAACGTGATGGCGCCGTACGCCTCCAGGACCTTGATCGTCTGGTGTCCGTACACGGCGACCGCGACGCTGATCGCGGCCACGACCAGCACCAGCCCAAACGTCATCGCCGAATTGCCACCGCCGAGCAGTTGCGCCCCGGCCTGCGCTGCGATCACACAGTCGACCGCGAACCAACCGACGGCGAGAAACAGCGTGAGCGCCGCGCCGAGACTCGAGCCGCGCACCCCAAAAATCCGCCGCGTGAACATGATCTGAGGCAATCCAGAACGAGGTCCGGTGTTGCTGAGGAGGCCGAGGATGACAGCCGCCGCGACCGTGCCGGCTGTCGTCGCCACGAGGCCGTCCCACACGCCGAGCCCGTAGTAGGTGGTCAGCAGGCTCGCGGTGAACAGGCTCGCGTAGTTGAAGAACGCGCCAGCCCACAGGCCGGCGAGCTCGCGCGAACGGCCGTGGCGTTCCTCGTTTGGAATAGCGTCGATCCCATGGGTCTCGACCTTGCCGAAGACGTCCGCCTCGTCCTGACGAACAGCGACTTCGCTTATGTCCATCCCTCCGCTGGCATTACCCAGTTCAGGTTCATGCGGTCGGCCGGCGCCCTCTCAGCCCGCCTCCAGGCGAGCTCCCGCGTGAGATCGATATTACCTGGCTAGTTCGTGCGCCAGGGCGCGGGGAGGAGGTGCGCGAGAATCCGGTAAACCTGTGGATTCAGGGCGAGACCGACGTGGCTGCCACGCACCTCGATCGCGTTGACGTCGGGTCGCAGGCAAGCCTTCCAGTTCACGACGCCATCTGAGCGTGAGTAGATGGAAGTCGTCGGCACGCGAGGCGCGGCGCGCAGGTCGCGCAGGAACCGCATCTCGACCGAAGCAGCGTGCCTGTACCGCATCGCGTTGTACAGGTGCGCCGCGTGCAAGCCGGCCATCGTGAGCGGATGCACGTCGAACGGATCGTTAAGCGGCGAGCCAAGCGTGATCACCTGCTCGACGAGGTCTGGCTTGCGGTGCGACAGCACCTTGGCCAGCACGCCGCCGCGGCTGTGGCCGACCAGCGACACGCGCGCATCGGTCTTGCGGTGCATCGCGAGGAGCGTATCGAGCAGCGGCTTCAGCATGACCTCCGAGTACCTGACGTTGAAGGACACGCCCGCCAGCCGCGGGCGATAGCCGACGCGCCTGAGCCAGTCGAACTGCTTGCGGAGCATCCAGTCGCCGGCGAGAAAACCGGGGATCAGCAGCACCGGTTTGCGCAGGCCGGGCGGAACGTCATCGCCACGAAAGACGGGGTCGCGAATCAGGCGCAGGAATTCGAGTGAGAAGCGTCCCTCCAGCCACATCGGCGGGATCGGATCCCAGCGCCCCAGTTGGCGAAGGCGAGGCAAGACCGACGCCGACACCTTCAACCGCCCGGGGCGCTTGCTATGTGGTGGTTCTGAGACCGTGGCCACGGTTGCTGCTTGTTGCGACCCCGTTATGAGACTGCAGCGGGCTCGAGGATTCTAAAACCGTCCCAGCGGTTCAGCACCCTCATAAAGCGATCTGGCGTTTCCATCATCGGCACGTGGCCGACGCCCTCGAGCACCTCGAGCCGCCAGTCTGGGCGGCGGCGGCACAGCTCGCGCGCGGCGGCGACGGGAATCAAGCGATCCAGGCTGCCGTGAATCACCAGAGTGGGCGCCGTCACCGCGGCGGCGCGCGCCCAGAAGCGCGGATCCGCCATGCGCAGGCCGATCGAGCGCGACGACTGGATGAACGCGCGCGCGTTCTGCTTTCCGAGGTGTTCACGTTCGCGCGTCAGCCGGACGTGAGCCTCGACTACCGCGGGATCGACGCGCGACGGATCCGCGCAAACGATCTCGAGCGCATGCTTCACAAGGGCCCCGGGACCGAGGTCGCGCAACCGGCGCTCGAACAGCGTGTACGCGAGACCGGGAATCGAGAGCGCCGCCATCGCTCCGAACATCAAAGGCTCAGGCTTGCGCACGTGCACGCCAGGTATCGCCGGGTCGACAAGGACGACGCCCGTGACGGACCCGGCGTGCGCGGCTGCTTCGAGGATCGCGATGTGCCCGCCCATCGAGTTGCCCATCAGGAGCGCGGGCTCACCGATCACGTTCTCGATGAAGTCGTGCACAAGAGCTGCATTCGCGCCCACCGTCGTTGAGCGCCCGAACAGCGGGGTCTGGCCAAAGCCGGCGAGGTCGATCGCGATCGCGCGATGCGTCTTCGCGATGTCGGGCCCGACAGCCATCCAGTTGAGAGCGTTGCCGGCCAGACCGTGGACCATGAGCAACGTCTGGCCGGAGCCGCCGAATTCGATGTAGTGAACTGGTCCGCCGACGTCTGCGACTTTATGCCGCAATGCGTCATAAATCCTACGCCAGGATTGCGCCTGTCAACCGCATCAGGATGTCGCTCACCGCAGCCGGTGATCGGCGTCCGTCTTTGTGAAGCCGGTCGAAGACGGCAAAGCTGCTCAGCGCGCCGATCACGTCCTCGGCTTCCCTTATCGAGCATCCCGGGCGCAGGGCGTCAGCAGCGGCCAGGGCTTCGGCCGCCCGCAGGTGCACGTCGGCGTCTTGCTCGACCCTGGGCAGGTTGCGAAACAGGCCAGGGCTCGTTGCCCACGCGGCGCTCGTCTTCTCGAAGTGCAGGCGGAGAGCCTCCCTCGCGTCGCCGGTCGCCTCCGGGACCGGTCTCTGGTGGGGAATCAGCGCCTGGAGGAGGCTGCTCTTCGAGCCGAAGCGGTTGTAGATCGTGATCCGCGAGACTCCCGCGCGCTGGGCGACAGCCCCGACGCTAATCGCATCGCCGTCGGCGACGAGCTGCCGGGCGGCGGTCAGGATAGTTTCGGCGGTGCGATCAACGGAGGCCTGGCGGCGCCCCAGACGATAGGCTCGCCGGTTCATTCAATCAATTTAACATACAGTCTGTCTAATTAATGGCGACCCGGAGGAAGGGGCTGTAAATCGGCCGGTAACCTACCATCGCAGTCTGTGAGGTTGTGGAACCCGCTGGCCATCCGCGAGTTCACGGCGCTCGTCCGCGACCCGGTGTTCCGCGGCCGCGGCGTGCCCCACGGCGATGGGCGTCCGGTCATCCTCATTCCGGGTTTCCTGGCCGGCGACTGGACGATGCGCGTTCTCGAGGGCTGGCTGACCCGGCTCGGCTACAGCGCCTACCTCTCTGGCATCCTGCTCAACGCGCACCACTCCGAGCGGATGTTGGCAGGCCTCCGGCGGAGGGTGGCCGAGGTGAAAAAGGAAGCCGGCGCGCGAGTGACCCTGATCGGCCACAGCCGCGGCGGGCTCCTGGCCAAGGTCCTCTCGCAGCGCCGCCCGCAGGACGTCGAGCAGGTCATCGCCCTGGGCTCGCCACTTGCCGATTGGACTGATCTTGCCGCCGTCACCAGCCACGCTGTCGGCGTGGTGAGGGTTGTCAATGAGCTGGCTTATGGGCGGAGGCTCAACCCAGAGGGCCGGTTCACATATGACCTGAAGCTTGCGCCGCTGGTGCCGACCACCTCGATCTACACGAAGTCCGACGACGTCGTGAATTACCGGTCCTGCCTGCGGCCCGACGTGCCCGCGATTCCGGTATGGGGCTCACACAACGGCCTGGTCGTGAACCCGGAGGTGTACCGGGTGATCGGCCGGCTCGTGGCCCGACCGCGCCGCCCTGACTGAGCGCCGTTGATCGCGATCGCCATCGGACTCTCTCTTGTCGCGGCCGTCCTGCACGGCATCTGGAACGTGTTGGTGAAGGCAAGCATCGACCCCGTCGCGACCTTCCGGCGCACGACACTGCTCGCCGCCGTCATCGCGACGATTGCATTGGTGCCAATGTGGTGGTTGCTCGGCCGTCCAGGCATGTCGTTGGCAGCGGCCGCGCTGTGTCTGCTTTCAGCGACGCTCGAGACCACCTACCTGTGGCTGCTCTCGACTGCGTACCGGCGAGGCGAGCTTTCGGCGGTGTACCCAATCGCCCGCGGCTCGGCGCCTCTGTTGAGCGTGGTGGTCGGACTGACATTGCTGGGCGAAAGGCTGACGTCGCCGCAGCGGATCGGTGTGGCGCTGCTGCTGATTGGGATCCTCGCCGTAACCCTTTCGCAGGCCAGTGGGCGCGCGACGGTGCCGGCCCTGCTGACGGGGGTCGCGATTGCCGCATACACCTCGATCGACCGGGTCGGCGTTCGCCTGGCCACGCCGTGGCTTTACGCATGGCTGCTCTTCACCCTGATGGCTCTGGAGCTCCAGGGTTCGCTCTGGCTGGCCTCGGCGCTGCGCCTGTACCGCCTTCCGCACGCCACCCCCACATGGAGCCAGGCAGCGCTCACGGGTGGATTCATGTGGGCAGGCTATTTTCTGGTCCTGCTGGCTCTCAGCATCGCGCCGCTTGCGGTCGTGGCCCCGGTCCGCGAGATCTCGGTGGTCGCGGTGGCGGTCTGGGGCGTGTGGCAGCTGCACGAACGGAAGCGAGCCGGTTTGAAGCTGTCCGGCGCCGCCGCAACACTGGTCGGACTCGCGCTGCTGGCCGCATAACCCGGTGGTAAGGTAGTCACGTCCTCCGGTAGTCGGAGGATGTTCGCCGCGGTCGGATCTTCTCGAAAGGGCCGTGCGTTCGTGACTGACTTTCGAGAAGGGGGGTTTCCTATGCCAACAGGGACCATCAAGAAATTGGTCTCAGACCGCGGATTCGGTTTCATCGCGGCCGAAGACGGAAAGGAGTACTTCTTCCATCGCACCGGCCTCGATTCGAGCGTCAACTTCGATTCGCTGGCCGGCGGCGAGCGGGTGAGCTTCGAGATCGAACCCAGCCAGAAAGGCCCGCGGGCAAACCGGATCAAGCTCGCCTAACTCCGGCACCTTCGAGCTCCAGCCGCTCGGCGTCTACTCGCTGAGGGAAAGCGCGGGTTTCATCGACGCATGGCACGAGGCGCCTTCGGTAGGCGACAAAACCGCGGGGCATCTTCACCTCGCGTTCTTGACCGATGACGACTGGACGCCGGCCGGTGTCTGTCTTACCCAGGACGACTCCGGTCGTGTGCGCGGGACCGTCTACGGCAACGCGCTGGTCGAGGTTGTCAAGCGCCAAACCGCCAGGATCCTGACCCTCGACGTCGATGGCCGCGCGTGGCCGGAGGTTGCACGGCGGGATCCGGTGGTGGCACGCCTACAGCGCATGTTTCCCGGATTTCGGCCGGTCAACTGGTCGAACGCCTACGAAGCCGCCGCGTGGTGCCTTATCTCGTCGCGCATCTCGATGCGCCAGGGCCAGGGCCTCAAGGAGCGGATGTGTCGCGAGCTTGGAGCCTCGATCGACATACATGGCCATCGCCTGTATTGCTTTCCCGCGCCGGATGTGCTCGTGCGGCTCGAGTCGTTCAAGGGTCTCTTTGGACGCAAAGTCGAGTTCCTGAATGCACTCGGCAACTCTGCGCTTCGCGGTGACCTGGACACCGAGAAGTTGCGGGCGATGCCACACGACGAGGCGCTGTCCAGTCTTCAGCGCTTGAAAGGGATCGGCGAATTTGGCTCCCAGCTCGTGCGACTGCGCGCGCTGAGTGCGGTTGACGAGCTGCCGACCAGAGAGCCCCGCCTGCTCGGCGCAGTCCGCGAACAGTACGGACTACCTCACGATCCAAACATCGCCGAGCTGCAGGAGTCGGCCGAGAAATGGCGTCCCTATCGGATGTGGGTCGCCGTGTCTTTGCGGCGCACATTGACTGGCGGCGCCGGGATGATGCACTCGCGCGCGGCCGGCTGATTACAGGCTTGGGCGCTGGCGCGTCCAACGCGTTCCCCCTCAGGACAGGCCATCCGCCGCGCGGAACTGCTGGTGGCTCATCACGAGGAGATGGGACGGCGCAACGGTACGGATGCTTGCCTCGTTGAGGCCGCGGTCACGCATCGCGGGCCAGCCGAACGTATCGCCCCGACCAAGAATGCCGGCGCGGCCCCGGC
>DATEGC010000140.1:0-3684 GCA_035280285.1 Candidatus Dormiibacterota bacterium
GCTGTAAATCGATTTATTACAGGTCAACCTTGACAAATTGAAGACCGGCCGTAAACTTGATAGTCGGAGGAGTAAGAAAGGAAGATGCCGATGATCAAGCAGGCGAGCCGTGCCATCGAGCACATGACCGCTCGGGAGCGCAGGATCCAGCGGGCCAAGTATGCCCGCCGGAACAAGATGCATCACATCGACAAGCTCCTCAACGAGCTCGAGATGCTGAATCTGGCCGACCAGCGGCAGATGCCGCCTGTTCTCTCGGTTGCCATCAACAAGGTGATTGAAGAGTCGCCTGAGGTGACCGTTCTTGCGCAGACGAAACCGGCCTCGGTGATGGAGGCGATGGATGCTCTCTACGAGATCCAGGACAGCCTCATGTACAACCAGATCGAGGACGAATAAAAGGCCTTAGGTAGGCCTCAAGGGCCGGTTTCGAATACGAATCCGGCCTCGTTCTGCGTCTTGGGTCAGTTCCGATGCACCTGCAACCAGATCGGTTTGTGAACTCGGACAATCTGCGCACGTGTAGTAACCAGATCGGTCAGTGACCGTTCTGTTGGCAACCAAACTGGTATAGACACCCGCCCAAGAGCTCAGGGCAGGCGTGCGCGCACGCAGTGCCGGTTTGGTGACCAGCGTCCTCGCTTCCTGGAGCGATCGTCTTCAGGCTACGTAGTAATACGGATGCGGGCTCTCGAGCCAGCACATACCTTCATGCGCAAATCGCATTCGAGGAGGATCCGCATGAGGCAGCATTTCAGCCGGCGAAAGTTTCTGACCATGGGCACCGCGGCCCTCGTCGCCCTTCCCGCATTCGACGTCCTGTCCGCGCGGGCGGGCGAGTTCCCCGGGTCGCAGGTGAGCGGCCCCGAGAGTGTGCAGGTCGCCCTGATCTACGAGCTCCAGGCTGCGTTCCACCGGGCCAAGACGACACAGGATCTCGACCTGATGATGTCGCTGTGGGCTGACGATGGGGTGCTCACCGTTCAGGGCAATCCCAACTCGCCCTTCGTCGGCACGGATCACCTGCGTGGCTTCTGGGCCGGCTCAGGGTCATTCACTCATCACCGCTTCTCGCTCGTGCCGTCTTTCAAAACCCAGATTCGTGTGGAGGGGGATGCGGCGTGGCTCTACTTCGAATGCCACGACGTCGCGAATTTCGACCAGACCACACGGGCCATCGTCAATGACACGTTTCTCGCCGGGACGTTGCAAAAGAACGGCGCGATCTGGCAATTCAAGGACATGACCGCGGGCCCGAGCTCACCGCTCTCTGTCGACCACTACTACTTTCCGTGACCTGACCGGCGCGCCGACCATCGCGCTCGCACGCCTTGACCCTTGGCAGGTGGCCTTTTAATGTCGCGCCATTGGAAAGGCCCGCCGCTCTTAACCCGTCTGGGCTGCCGGTTTACGCCAGCCGTTTCATCGGCCGTGAGCATCAGATAGCCGAGCTCTCGAAGCTCATCGGCAAGCGCCGCCTGATCACGCTATCCGGCCCGCCGGGGAGCGGCAAGACACGACTCGGCATCGAGGTCGCCGGTCGCATGGCGAGCAACAAGCCGGACGGTGCGACGCTGGTCGAGCTGGCCGCCCTTAGGGAAGGCGAGCGCCTGCCGGAGACGATTGCGGCTGCCTTCGGCATCAGAGTTGCACCGACCGGCTCGGCGCTCGACGCTGTGATCGATCATCTGCGCGATACCCAGGGTCTGCTGGTTGTTGACAACTGCGAGCACCTCGTTGAGGCTGCGGCCAACGCCGTGGACAGGGTGCTTCGCCGCTGCCATGGCCTGATCGTGCTGGCAACGAGCCGTGAGCCGTTACGCATCGACGGAGAGACTGTCTGGCGGGTGGCGCCGCTGGCGTTGCCCCGGGACGGCGCTTCGATCGTCGAGATTCGCCGGTCCGAGGCGGTGCGCCTGTTCGTGGATCGGGCGCGCCAGGCTGCAACCAGCTTCGAGCTGACACGGTCCAACGCCACGAAGATTGCCTCCATCTGCCACCGCCTCGACGGTCTGCCGCTGGCGCTCGAGATCGCCGCCGCGCGTTGCTCCGCGCTCGAATTGGAGTCGATCAGCGAGCAGCTGGACGACCGATTTCGATTTCTCACGAGCGGTTTCCGCAACGCTCCGGCGAGACAGAGGACGCTGCGGGCTGCGATCGATTGGAGCTACGGCCTGCTGACTGGAGCGGAGGGTCAGCTGCTCATGCGGGCGGCCGTTTTCGCCGGCAGCTTCGATCGGCCGGCTGCGGAAAGCGTGTGCGCCGGTGGTGCGGTGCTGCGGAGCCATGTAGCCGACCTGCTGAGCCGGCTGATCGAAAAGTCGCTCGTGAACCGATTGATGGTTGGCTCGGATCAACCCCGATATCGCCTGCTCGAAAGCCTTCGCGCCTATGGTCTAGACCGCCTCCGGGAGAGCGATGAGCTCGAGCCGATGCAAAGGGCGCACGCGGAATACTTCGCTGTCGTCGTTGACGATCGACATGAGGAAAAAGCCCAATGGCTGGATCTGGTCCGGGTGGAGGTCGACAACGTGCGCGAAGCGCTCACGTGGTCGCGCCGAGCCGACCACGCGCTGCACCTGCGCCTGGCGGTGTCGATGGGCGTTTTCTGCGTCCGAGCAGGTTTCGTCGGTGAGGGAACAGCGTGGTTGGAGCCTGCGCTGGCATTCAGCGTGGACGACAAACGGTTGGTCGCGAGGGCCAACGAGGTCGCCGCGTATCTGGCCTGGCGGCAAGACGACTTCCAGGCTGCTGAGCGATTCGCGTCTTCGGCGGTAGAGGCTGCTCGTTCACTCGACGACGGTTTCGTTGCCCAGCAGCTTGGGGTTCAGGCCTTCATCCGACTCGGCGCACGCCAGTTCGAACTGGCTCGCCAGGCTGTGGACGAGTTGACGGCGATCGCGAAACGAAATTCCGACCGAACCGCCGAGGCCATGGCGCTTTGTTATCTCGGACTGATCGAAGCACACGGCCCGAACCTTGCTCAGGCTCGGGACCTTCTGAGTCGGAGCATCGAGTTGCTCGACGGGGAAGGAAAGCCGGATCAGGCCGCTACTTCTTGCAATGGACTTGGTTGGGTTTACCTACGCCTGCATCAAGTCGAGCAGGCGCGTCCGGTTATCCAGAGGGCGCTGAAAACCAGAATGCGTCACGGCGACATGGCCGATATGGGTGGGTCGCTCGATTCCTCGGCCGAGCTGGCATTCATGGAGGCAATGCCTGAGCGTGCGATGCGCTTGAAAGGTGCCGCCGACGGGCTGCGGGAATCGCTTGGCACCAGGCCTCCGTCGCTCTCTGCCGAGAGCCGGTCGCGATGGGTCCACCTCGCGGAAAAGGCCCTGGGAAAGATGGCGCACGCGATGTGGCTCGAAGGCCGCAAGCTGACGTTCAAGGAAGGGGCTGCCTACGCTCTTTCGTCGCCCTCGAGGTTACCGCCGCGCCCGGTCCGGGACCTGGAAGATCTCACCTCACGTGAGATGCAGGTTGCCGGGCTTGTCGCCGATGGCCTGACCAATGAGGAGATCGCCTCCCGATTGAAGCTTTCTCGCCGCACGATCGAAGCCCACCTTGATCACATCCGCGACAAGCTAGGAGCACGTTCACGCGTCGAGGTGGCCACGTGGGTGACCGCCCGATCGACTCCGCTGCCCGCGTCGGGGGTCCTGAACGCGACGCCTACCAGTA
>DATEGC010000141.1:0-2154 GCA_035280285.1 Candidatus Dormiibacterota bacterium
TGGCCTGACTCCGCGTCACGCGGCGCGGGCGACGAGCAGATCTCACCGATCACGTCGACCAGGAGCGCGCGCAGCTCTGCGGCCGCCGATCCATCTTTGGACAGCACAGGAAGGTGGGACAGCGGACTCCGTCCCAGCGCCTCCGGCGTGCCGAGGTCGTCGAGCGCAGCGCGCACAACCTGCTCGCGCGTGGTGCTGTCGGGGTCGAGCGTCCACCGTTCTGGCAGCGGCTCCTGGGCGAAAGAGAGATACGGCTCCACGACCGCGGCGGGAAGGCCCGCGCGGAGCAGGCGGCCCATCAGCCAGCTGAGCATGGTGCACGCGATGATCGAGCCGGCCCACAGCGACGGTCCCCACGCGCTGCCGGCCGGGAGCAGTGAGATCTCGGCCATGTACGCGAACGCGTAAGTGCCGCCGATCACCGCGCACAGCGACGCCGAGGGTTTGCCCGGCCGGCGCGAGCTCCAGATGACCCATGCATCGGCCGCGATGCCGGCGACGAGGGGCACGGGCAGCAAGTGGAACCGGCCCTTGGTGATGCAAACGAAGACCCCGTTGAGCGCGAAGACAAAGGTCAGCGAGCCCGGCCGGAGCTTGAAGGCGCTGTTGAGCAACAACCCTGTCCCGGCGAGGATCGCCGTCTGGGCGAGAAGTGCGGCCATGCCCATGTTCTCGCCCAACCACGCAGGCGCGGCAGACCGAAACTCGTAGTCGCCGGCCGGCCACGGATCGATTAGTGGATGACCGAACTGTGTGGCAAACGTCAGCACAGAGAGAAGGAGCGCGGCAGACGTGAGTGCGACCGGACCTGCCACCGGCTCGCCACGTCGCGTGGCGGCGCGCAGAGGACCGCTGACGATGACCGCAGAGGCAGCAATCTCGATCAGGTGCGGCGGCGTGAAAAGGCTGTCGAGGCCGACGTCGCTGGTGCCGAACGCAGGCGACCAGAAGGCGGCGTCGACGATCCACGCCGCGCCGAAGATCAGCGCGGCAGCGAAGGTCCCCGTCTGGCCGTCGGGCAACGCTCGATTCCAGTCCCGGCCGGCTCGCAGACCGATCGCGAAGCTCGCGAACAGGTACAGGGTCAGCAGCGACCAGGCCGCTGTCACGGTCGTGAAACCGGCCTTCTGCGCCCCGGACAAGATCTCGTTCGGCTGGTGCACGTACGCATAAGCGGTCACGTATCCACCCAGCACGAACCAGGTGGCCAGCACCACGACCACCGCGTCGATGGCGGCCGGTTCCTCCACGGACCTGCGCAGGACCCTCAGCTTCCCACCCGCGCCAAACCATAACCCGGGTCTCATCTGTTTTGAGACCGATTTCGACACCCCGCGGAGACTGCGCATGAGACCGGATCCTGGTGACCCTTGGCTGCATCGCCGGCCATTTCGTGTTCACAGGGAGGAAGTCGGATGTCAGTCAATCCGGAGCTCACCGAGATCGTGGCCCTGCCGGTGCCAGAACCACCGGCCGAGCCGGCCAACGGCCACGCCGTCGAGGCGGTCGAAGCCGTCGCGTCTGCGACTCCAGTTGCGGTCAAGCGCGAGCGGCCGCGGTGGATCGCTTCAGTCGCGGTCGGTGTCGTTGGCGTCATCGCCGCAGGCAGCCTGGGCTACCTGCTCTACGGGACCGCCCAGCGGCAGTACGCGACACAGCGCCAGCTGACTAGCATGCAGTCGACGCTCACCGCGGCGCAGGCCGACGCGGCGAAGAAGAAGATCACGGCCGACTACGTGTCCGTCTACGTCGCGGATTCGGGCAAGGTCGAGCTCGAGTACCAGAACTGGGTTGCGTGCAGCAACTTCAGCACCTGCCGCACCTCGTCGCAGGATCTGCTCAACGACCTGCAGGCTTTCCAGACGGCGCGCAAGTCGGCCACCGTCCCATCGCAGCTGGCCGGCGCGGACGCTGACCTCGGCGACGCGCTCAGTGCGGCCATCGCGGCCACGCAGCAGATCATCTCGGCGATGGACAGCGGTGACCTGAGCAGGTTCCGAGATGGAGAAAAGAAGCTCGACGCCGCGATGCTCAACGTCGCGAAGGCGCAGGTGTCCCTTGGCAGCTACCTCAAGTAGCGTCCTTCGACTCCTGGCGGCGGCGGTCGTCATGACCGTCGCCGCTGCCGCCCTCGCTTACGAGTGGCGGGCGGAA
>DATEGC010000142.1:0-20473 GCA_035280285.1 Candidatus Dormiibacterota bacterium
CCCTCCAACTGCGGAAAACCGAGGACCGAAACGAACGAGTCGTTGAAGTCGGAGCGTCCTGACAGCTCGACGTACTCGATGCGGGCGGGCAGCTCGAACGCGACCTGTCGCTCCCGGTACGAGAGGAGCGCGATCTTGGCGCCCTCGCCGGCCGAGTTGCCGACCGCGATGATGCTGTCGACGTCGACCGGCGGGACCAGGCCGATGACTTTTGCGCTCTCGGGATTCAGGTAGGAGCCGAACGACCCGGCCAGCAGCACCTCGTCCAGATCGTCCGTGGTCACGCCGAGGATGTCCATCAGAACTTTGATCCCGGTGGCGATGGAACCCTTCGCGAACTGCAGCTCGCGGATGTCGCGCTGAGTGAGATAGACGCCGTCGGCGAGCAGGAAGGCGCGCATGCCGTCAATGTCGATGAGCCGCTCGTGCAGCGGGTGGAGAGGCACGTCGTCGGCCGACTTGAGCCGTCCGGAGTGGTCCATCAGCCCGGCGAGGAGCAGCTGCGCCACGACGTCGACGAGACCCGAACCGCAGATGCCTTCGGGCTGCACGTCGCCCCCGATGACCTGGAGCTCGACCCGATCGCCAAGGGTCACGCCTTCGATCGCGCCAGTTGTTGCCCGCATGCCGCAGCGGATCTGGCTGCCCTCGAACGCCGGCCCCGCAGGGGCCGCGGTGGCTAGAGCGCGCTGAGCGCTGCCGAGCACGATCTCTCCATTCGTGCCCACATCGACGAAGACCCGGACCCTGTCCTCACGGACGACCCCCGTCGCTAGCACTCCGGCCACGATGTCGGCGCCGACGTACGCGCCGAGGGCGGGCAGGGTCTGGATGTAGCCGTGGGGGTGGATGCGCAAGCCCACCTCACGTGCCTCGACGCTCAGCTGGTCCATGAACGCAGGCGTGAATGGCGACATCGACAGCGGACTGGGGTCGACTCCAAGCAGCAGGTGCAGCATCGTCACGTTGCCCACGACGACCGCCTCGTAGGTCTGGCGGGGCGAGACGCCGGTCTCGCGATACAGCTCGTCAAGGATCGCGTTCATCGTCGTCACCACCGCCTGCTGAAGCTCCTCGATCGCCTCCGGGCCGTTCATACCGTGGCTGATCCGCGAGATGACGTCGGCGCCAAACGGCGCCTGGCCGTTGAGCGTCGACAGCACCGAGGCGGCCATCCCGGTGCGGAGGTTCATGAGCGTTCCAACCAACGTCGTGGTGCCGACGTCGAACGCGACGCCGTAGCAGTCGCCGGTCGTGTCGCCGGGCTCGACCGCGACGAGGCGTTCACCGGCAAGCACCGCCGTGACGCGAAATCCCGCCTCCCGAAAGACCTGCGGCAGCGTGCGCAGCACGGAGACGCCCGCCAACATGTCGTGGCCCTCTTCGGTGAGCGCGTCCTTCAGCCGCGCGACGTCGCTGCGCTGGTCGTGCAGCGAAGGCTCTGCCAGCTCGAGGTAGACCTTGCGCACGTTCGGGTCGAGGATGACCAGCCGGCCGAGGCCCATTGTTGCGGCCTTGGGCACACGCAGCAGCTGCGGCACCTCGCACGTCATGTCTTCGTAGATGCGCGCCTGGCAGGAGAGGCGCCAGCCGTCGGCGATCTCCTGAGGGCGGAGCTGCCTGTGGTCGGCGGACTCGGGATCCGCCAGGCCGCGGAGCACGCGCACCTTGCATTTGCCGCACGTGCCGCGGCCGCCACACGTCGAGTCGATGGGCAGGCCGATCCAGTGCGCGGCGCTGAAAACCGTCGTGCCGGGGGGTACACGCGTGGTGCGGTCGAAAGGAAGGTACGTGACCTCGAGCTTGCGCGCGATCACGTCGAGCTACCTGCTACCTGCTCGGACCGGAATGCAGAGATCCACCGCATCGCGTACTCGTCGTGGCCGAGCAGCAGGTCCCCGGCGAGGACGGCACGCCTCACCTGGGCCTCGAGCGGGTTGGTGATCGCGCACGTCAGACCCGCATGCATCGCGAGCGGCAGGAACGCGGCATTGACAGTGGGGCGGTTTGGAAGCCCGAACGAGACGTTGGACGCGCCGCACGTCATGTTGTTGCCGAGCTCCTCGCGGATGAGCCGCATCGTCTCGAGTGTCACCAGGCCACAAGTTGGGTCCGCGGCGACGGTCATCGCGATGGGGTCGATGACCACGTCCTCGCGCGGGATGCCGTGATCACCTGCTCGCTCGATGATCCGGCGGGCCAGCCCCAGGCGCTCGGTCGGAACCATCGAGATTCCGGTCTCGTCGTTGGCCATGCCGATCACCGCCGCGCCGTGCTTCTTGACCAGAGGAAGGATTCGCTCCATTCGCTCCTCCTCGGCCGTGACCGAGTTGACCAGCGCCTTGCCCTCGTACACGGCGAGCGCCGCCTCCAGCGCCTCGATGATCGAGGAATCGATGCAGATCGGCAGGTCGGTCACTTCCATGACCGCACTGATCGCAGACACGAGCAGCGCGGGCTCGTCGACGGCGGGGATGCCGGCGTTGACGTCGAGCACATGCGCACCGGCGGCGGCCTGCGCCCGCGCGTCGGCCCGCACGCGGTCCATAACGCCGTCCTTCATCTCGGCGGCGAGGACCTTGCGCCCGGTGGGGTTGATGCGCTCGCCGATGATCACGAAGGGACGCTCGCCCGAGATGACGACCTCGCGACTGCGCGAGGTGAGGCGGGTCTCCACCTGTCTATCCCTTGCGGAGCGTCTCGTCGATTTTCATGACGGCCTGCTCCAGCGCCGCCGATCCAGCAGCGCTCGAGCCCACCAGCTCCTTGGCCATTCGCGTAGCGATGGAAGCGTCCGGCGCGTAGCTGTCCGCCCCGACATGCTTGGCGTATTCGAGCGTGACCGGCGCCCCGCCGACAGCCACGTGAACCTTGTCGCGCAGGCCGGCTTTGGTCAGGGCGTCGATGTTGGCCTTGAACATCGGCATGGTGGTGGTGAGAAACGCGGAGAAGCCGACGACGTCCGGCTGATGCTGCTGCACCGCCTCCACGAACTTCTCCGGCGGAGTGTTCACGCCGAGGTCGAAGACCTCGAACCCTGCGCCCTCGAGCATGATCACGACCAGGTTCTTGCCGATGTCGTGGATGTCGCCCTTGACCGTGCCGATGACGTAGCGCCCGACCGGCTTGGCGCCGGTCTCAGCTATGAGCGGCCGCAGGATGACGAGCGCCCCCTGCATGGCGCGGGCGGCGATCAGCATCTCGGGGACGAAAAAGTCACCCTTCTCGAAGCGCCGGCCCACCTCTTCCAGTGAGGGGATCAGCGCCTTGAAGAGGATGTCCATCGGGTCGATGCCCAGGCCGAGCGCCTCCTCGGTCAGTGCCTTGACCTCCGGCGCGTGGCCGTACAGGGTGTGCTCGAACAGGCCGGCTCGGATCTCCTCTTCGCGGCTCATTCGAGCGCATCGTACGTCGCCAACGCGTTGCGCGCAACGATAATGGTTGCGCAATGAGCAACGAGAGGGAGGAGGGAGTCCGCTCGGTTGAGCGCGCGGTCGCCATCCTCGACCTTCTCGGACAGGGTGGCTGGCGCACCGGAGCCGAGGTCGCCCGCGAGCTGCACGTCCACCGCTCGACGGCTCTCCGTCTGCTTGGCACGCTGGAGCGCCACGCGCTGGTCGAGCGTGACCAGCGCACGGCTCGGTATCGCCTCGGCCGGCGGATTCCGCAGCTGGCCAGCGTCGTCACCGGCGAGTTCGACCTCCGCTACGTCGCCCGCCCGGTTTGTGAGCAGCTGGCCGCCGCTTCAGGGGAGACCGCGACCCTCGACGTGCTGGTGGGTGACGTGATCGTGCCCATCGAGCAGGCGACGGCGTCCACCTCGGTGGTAAGCGTCAACTGGCTCGGCCGGCGGACACCGGTCCACTGCACGGCCAGCGGCAAGGCGATCCTTGCTTTCGGACCCCACGCTGTGCGCGAGCGCCTGCTGGGCCGCGCGCTCGAGCGGGTGACCCCGCACACCCTGACCGACCGCGCGGCCGTCGAAAAGCAGCTGGCGGAAGCTGTGGAGACCGGGGTTGCCCATACCCATGAGGAGCTGGAGCTGGGACTGGACGCGATCGCCGCCCCCGTATTTGGCGCCGACGGCGACGTCGTGGCGGCGATCGACGTTTCGGGACCGTCACATCGCCTCCGGGCTGCCAACTGGACAGAGCTCGACCGGCTTACCCGGGAGGCGGCCGCGGACCTGTCCCGCCGCCTCGGCTACCGCGGCAGGCGGACTGAAACTTGACGACCAGCTGGAGTTAACCGGCCCCTAACCGAAATCAACCGCACCTTTCAACTGCGTCCTTGCAACATCGACGGACAGGGGCCATGATGGGCCCTGCCCATCTGCTTGGGGAGCAAGCGGCCCGGTGTTTTGAAAGAGGGAACGAAGCATGAGGTTGGGTAGAGTGACGCGCCACCTGGGCCTTGCCGTGGTGGCTTTCGTCGTGGTCACGGCATGTGGCAGTTCGTCCGGAGGTGGCTCGGCCTCCTGTAGTGAAACGCAGGCCAAGACGGCGACAAGCTCGTCGTCGTGTGGCGGCCACGACGCGCTCGTCGCAGCGGCCAAGGCCGAGGGTAAGCTGAACGTCATCGCGCTGCCGCGCGACTGGGCCAACTACGGCGCCATCCTGGACGGCTTTCAGGCCAAGTACGGCATTGCCATCACATCCGATAACCCCGATGGGTCGAGCCAGGACGAAGTGAACGCTGTCCAGCAGCTCGGCACGACGAGCCGCGCCCCGGACGTGCTGGACGTTGGCATGGCGGTCGCGCTCGCGAACCTGAGCCTGTTCGCTCCTTACAAGGTGGAAACCTGGGGCGACATCCTGGACAGCCAGAAGGAGTCGACCGGCCTGTGGTTCCAGGACTACGGCGGGTTCATGTCCATCGGCTATGACTCGGCCAAGGTGCCGGCCATCAATTCCGTCGACGATCTGAAGGGTTCCGCGTTCAAGGGCAAGGTCGCCCTGAACGGCAACCCGAAGCAGGCCAACGCTGCGTTGAACGGCGTGATGATGGCCAACCTGGCCGCGGGCGGAACGCTGGACGACATCAGCAAGGGAGTCGATTTCTTCCACCAGCTGAAGCAAGCCGGCACGTTCGTGCCGGTCCAGGCGACGACTGCGACCGTGAAGAATGGAACGACCCCGGTTGTGTTCGACTGGGATTACCTTTCCGCCGCGCACGGCAAAGACGTCCCGAGCTGGAAGGTGTTCGTGCCGAGCAATGCGATCCTTGGCGGCTACTACGCTCAGGCGATCAACAAGAGCGCCCCACATCCCGCGGCGGCGCGCCTGTGGGAGGAGTACCTGTACTCCGACGAAGGCCAGAACCTGTGGCTCAAGGGCCTCGCCCGGCCCGTGCGCCAGGCGGCCATGACCAAGTCGGGAAAGGTGGACGCAGCCGCGGCGGCTGCCCTGCCCGCTGTCAACGGAACCCCCAGGTTCTTGAGCCCGGACCAGGCAACCGCTGCCAAGAACTACGTCGTCGCTCACTGGGACGCTGCGATCGCTTGACGATCGCCGGCACCCCGGCTGTAGCAACCAGAACCGGCCGCCCCCTCCTGGGCGGCCGGCGACTCTCTCTGGACTGGCTCGGAGCGCTCCCGTTTCTCGCCTACGTTGGCCTGTTTCTCTTGCTGCCGTCCGCAGTCGTCGGCGTCGGCGCCTTCTTCAACGCTGATGGCTCGTTCACGATTGACAACTACGCCCACCTCTCGCGCTCATATGTGGTGAAGGCGACCCTCACCACCATGACTCTTTCCGCGGTCACGGCTCTGGTCGGCGCAGCACTCGGCGCGCTTCTTGCCTACGCCATCGTCACCGGAAGCCGCGACGGTCTGCTGCGCCGGCTTGCCGTCTCGGCCTCTGGGGTCCTGGCTCAGTTCGGCGGCGTGACGCTGGCGTTTGCCTTCATTGCCAGCATCGGCCCGGCCGGATTGGTGTACCTGTTTGCACAGGCTCACGGTTTGGACTACTACGCCCGTGGGATTTGGCTGTTCGATGTCTTCCCTGGCCTGGCCCTCGTCTACCTCTATTTCCAGATTCCTCTGATGGTGCTGGTGTTCCTGCCCGCGCTGGACGGCATCAAGCCACAATGGCGCGAGGCGACCGAGAGCCTGGGCGGCAACACATGGCACTACTGGCGACGCGTAGCCGGCCCGATCCTGTTCCCGTCATTTCTGGGGGCGGTCCTCCTGCTGTTCGCAAATGCGTTCTCGGCTTACGCAACCGCGCAGGCGCTCATCAACCAGGGCTCACCCGTGCTCTCGCAGCAGATCGCTGGTGCGATCAGCAGTGAGGTAGGCGCCGCGGAGCCTGGCTTCGCCAAGGCAATCGCGATCGAGATGATCGTGATCGTGACCATCGTCACGATTGGCTATTCGCTGCTGCAGCGGAGGACGGCACGGTGGCTTTAGCGACCCGCAGCGTCCAGCGCACGCGCCGCCTCAAGCTGCAAGTCTTCAGGATCGTCATCTTCACCGCCGCGGCGATCTTCTTCCTGGTCCCGATCGCCGCGATGCTTGAGTTCTCGACTCGCGGTATTCGCAACGAGAGGACTCTCGAGTATTGGAGATCGATCATCACGTTTCCCGACATGATTGCCGCCATCGTGGCGTCACTCCAGCTGGCGGCGATCACCTCGATCGCGATGCTGGTCTTGCTGGTCCCGACCATGGTGTGGGTTCGGCTCAAGTTGCCCCGGCTGAGCCGGATCGTTGAGTTCATCTGCCTGCTGCCGCTGACGATCCCGGCCATCGTTCTTGTGACCGGTCTCTTCCCGCTCTACAACTGGCTCGGCAACAACGTGAGCGACAACATCCTGACGCTGGCCTTCGCGTACGTGGTCCTGGTGCTTCCGTATTGCTACAGGGCGCTCGACGCCGGTCTCGGGGCGATCGACGTCAAGACGCTGTCCGAGGCGGCGCGGAGCCTCGGTGCGAGCTGGGTTGACGTGATGTGGCGTGTGATCGCGCCCAACATCTCGAACGCGATCCTCAACGCGACTCTTCTCTCTGTGGCGCTGGTCCTAGGTGAGTTCACAGTCGCCAACGTGCTGCTTTACGCCAACCTCCAGGTCGAACTGGTCCACCTCGCCCGGGCGAGCGCGGGTACGTCGATCGCGGTCGCGGTCGCGTCCTTACTGTTTGCATTCGTGCTGCTCGTGATCCTCGCCTTCCTCGGCAGCCGGCCGCGCCGCGTCGAGCCTGAGCCCGTGACGACCTTCGGCAGGGGCCCAGTGCAGGGATCGGCCGGATGAGCGAGCGCGCAGGCGTCGAAGTCCGGCTCGAGAACCTGGTGCGGCGCTATGGCACGGTGACCGCGCTCGATGGTCTGTCGCTGACGATCGCACCCGGTGAGCTGGTGGCTCTGCTCGGTCCATCCGGCTGCGGCAAGACCACCGCGCTACGTCTCCTCGCCGGACTGGAAGAGGCCGATCAAGGGCGCGTCGTCGTCGGCCGGGAGGACGTGACCGGCCTGCCGGCCAACCGGCGGAACATCGGTATGGTCTTCCAGGCTTACTCGCTGTTTCCCCACATGGTGGCGTGGGAGAACGTGGCCTTCGGACTGCAGATGCGCCACGTCTCCGCGTCGGAACGCAAGAAACGCGCGCTCGACACGCTCGAGCTTGTCGGCCTGTCTCGCGTGGCGAACCGTTACGCCAACCAGATGTCCGGCGGCCAGCAGCAGCGCGTGGCGCTCGCGCGGGCACTTGCCATCCGGCCGCAGGTCTTGCTGCTGGACGAGCCGCTGTCCGCGCTGGACGCTAAGGTGCGTTCGCGCCTGCGCGACGAGATTCGCCGCATTCAGCTCGAGGTCGGCATCACGACCCTGTTCGTGACGCATGACCAGGAAGAAGCGCTGGCCATCGCCGACCGCGTCGGCGTCATGCAGTCGGGCAAGCTGGAACAGCTTGGCCCCCCAACCGACGTCTACACACGACCTGCCACCCCGTTTGTCGCCGACTTCGTGGGCCTGACCAACCGCATCCCGGGCGACGTGAAGCTGGGTGGCGTCGAGGTGCGCGGAACGCAGCTGCCTCTCGTGCAGAAGGACGTGCCGGCCGGGCCCGCCGTGGCCCTGGTCCGGCCCGAAGCTGTGACCATCGCCGGTAACGGCGAGATGTCGAGCGGGCCACTCGTCGGCACGGTGATCGCGGTCGCTTTCCTCGGCGCGACAAGCCGCGTCACTGTCGACCTCGGCGACATCATTGTCCTCGCTCAGATGCCGACGTCCGCGGCCGCGGAGCATCCCGCCGGGACGAAGGTTCAGCTCGCCCTGCGTCCGGACCCGGTGCTCGTCGATCGTCACGACTGAGCGCCGGCTGGGACCCGGTCCTGCTCTGAGGACCGGCTCGCGAGCGGCTTACCGGTCCGTCGTCGAGCTGGACGGCGAACCGCACAGACGCAGCGAACCGCGGGGCGAAGCCATCGCGTGCCTGGTGCATCTGACGGATCTGCACGTCACCGACGCGCAATCACCCGCGAGGTTCGAGTTCGTCAACCGCGAGGCTCGTGACCCTCGCTTTCGACCCTTGCTGACGATGCAGCGGCCGCAGGAGATGCTCAACACGCACGCGATCGCGGCGATGGTGCGCACCATCAACGATCTCCGTGCGGGGCCGCTCACGGGCAGTCCGCCGCAGATGGTCGTCGTGACCGGCGACGCCATCGACAACACCCAGCGCAACGAGCTCACCAACTTCTTCGCCTTGATGGATGGCGGTGTCGTGCGTCCCGATTCCGGCGCACCGGGCTATGACGGTGTCCAGAAGGCAGACTGGCCACTTGACATTTTCTGGAAGCCCGACGGTCCGCCGGACGGCGATACGTTTCAGCGCGAGCTCGGTTTCCCCCGGCATCCGGGCTTGCTCGACCAGGCGGCGCGCGCGTACACAACCGACGGGCTGAAGCTGCCGTGGCTGCGCTGCTACGGAAACCACGAACAGTTATGCCAGGGCATGGGCATCGTGACGCCTGCACTGGCAGCGGACATGATCGGGACGCACAAGCCCGTCGAGCTGCCGCCCGGGCTCGACCGCGACCGCGCGGTGGAGACGTTCATCGAACGCCCCGAGCTCTTCATGTCGGGCGCGTGCGTCGATATCGCGGCGGACAATCAGCGCCGGCCCATCAGAAGACACGAGTTCGCCGATCCTTCGTACTACGTCCACGACGCGGGCGAGGTTCGTTTCATCGCGCTCGACACCGTTTGTGACGCGGGCGACGCGGACGGAACCATCGACTCGGCACAGCTGAGGTGGCTGGAGGAAATGCTCGTGGAGAGCCGGGATCGCTTCGCCGTGGTGGTTTCACATCACGGTTTCGACACGCTCTCCAATCCACGCTGCGAGCGGCGACCAAGCGAGCTGCTCGATCTTCTTTCGCGCCACCCGAACGTGCTGTTGTGGCTGAACGGCCACACCCACCGAAACCGGATCACACAACGCAATGGCTTCTGGGAGGTGACCACCAGCGCGCTGGTGGACTGGCCATGCCAGGCGCGGGTGGTGGAGATCTACAAGAGCCGTCAGGGAGGGCTCGCGATCGCCTGCACGATGCTCGACCACGACGGGATCGGCCTGGCAGGCCTGCACCGCGAGCTGGCCGGCAATGATCCCGCCTACGGCTTCGACACTGGGCGAAGCGGCACGCCCGGCGACCGCAATGTCGTTCTCGAGCTGCCATCGCGACTCTAACTTGTTGCGCATAGCGCGACAGTGGCGTAGAGTGCGACAGCGAGAGTGGTGACGCCGCTGGGTGTGCCGGGCGTAGGGCAAACCATGGCCGCTTACCTCAGCGCGCCGCGCTACGAGATCCTGCCCACCGACGACGTGCTGGACCGGGTCGTAGGGCACGTCCCCAAGGAGGTCACGCTCACCGTCACGGCCTCGCCTCGACGCGGTCTGCCGCCGACTGTTCATCTCGCGGTCCGGCTGGCTCAGCTCGGCTACCGCGCGATCCCGCATCTGTCGGCCCGCCTGATCCGCGATCGCCACGAGCTGGGTCAGATCCTCGACACGTTGAAGCCCGCCGGGATCCGCAACATCTTCGTGGTCGCAGGCGACGCCAAGCAACCGGCCGGTGAATTTCCCGACGCCCTTTCTTTGCTCATGGCTTTGCCGCCGGACCACGGCCTGACGGAGATCGGCGTCACTGGCTACCCGGAGAGCCACCCGTTCATCCACGACGACGTGACGATCCAGGCCATGTGGGACAAGCGCCGGATCGCGACGTACATCGTCAGCAACATGAGCTTCGACCCTGAGGCGGTGAAGCGATGGGTCGAGCGCGTTCGGCATCGCGGCGTTGCACTGCCCATTCACATAGGCATCGCGGGCGTCGCGAACCCCGCGCGGCTGCTGCGCCTGTCGACGAGGATCGGAGTCGCCGACGCTGCGCGTTTTCTGCGCACGCACCCAAGCTGGCTGAACAGGATGTTTCGACCGGGTGGTTACGAACCCGGCCGTTTCGTGAATGCGTTGCTCCCCGACATGGCACGCCCGGACCTGCGTGTCGCAGGCCTGCATGTCTTCACGTTCAACGAGATCGAGCCAACTGAGAGATGGCGGCGCGAGATGCTGGCGCGGGCCAGCTAGAAGGAGAGGGGCATGGCGGCAACTGCGTTCCCGACCGACCTGGAAATTGCGCGCAAGGCGCGGCTGCGGCCAATGCCCGACATCGCAGCGAAGATGGGGATAGGCGCGCATTTGCTCGAGCCGTACGGCCACGAGGTGGCGAAGATCAAGCTCGAGGCGATCGATGAACTGAAAGACCGGCCGAAGGCGAAGTACGTCGTCGTCTCCGCCATCACGCCAACACCCCTTGGCGAAGGCAAGACGACCACGACGGTCGGCCTCGGCGACGCGCTCGGCCAAATCGGCAAGCGGGCGGTGGTTGCGATCCGCCAGCCCTCCATGGGCCCGACGTTCGGCATCAAGGGCGGCGCCGCGGGCGGCGGCTACAGCCAGGTCGTGCCGATGGAGCGCCTCAACCTGCACCTGACCGGCGACTTCCACGCTGTGACTGCGGCCCACAACCTGCTGGCGGCGATGATCGACAACTACATCCACCACAGCCTGCGCGAGTTTCCGATCGACCTCCACAGCATCACGTGGCGCCGCGTGCTCGACGTGAGCGACAGGGTCTTGCGCAGCGTCGTGGTTGGACTCGGCGCACCGGAAGACGGCGTGACGCGGCAGACAGGCTTCGACATCACCGCCGCCTCAGAGGTGATGGCGGTGCTGGCTCTGTCCACCTCCCTGCAGGACATGCGTCAGCGTCTCGGCCGGATGGTGATCGGACTGGCGAGAGACGGAAGGCCGATCTCGGCTGACTTTCTCCACGCCGGTGGCGCGATGACCGTGATCATGCTCGACGCGATCAAGCCCAATCTGCTGCAGACGTTGGAGAACACGCCGGTGCTCGTCCATGCCGGGCCGTTCGGCAACATCGCCAACGGCGCGTCGTCTGTGCTGGCCGACATGCTGGGCATTCACTGCGGCGACTTCGTGGTGACCGAGGCGGGCTTTGGTGCGGACATGGGCGCAGAGCGCTTCTTCAACATCAAGTGCCGTACCTCCGGCCTCGCACCTGACGCGGCCGTGATCGTCGCCACCGTGCGCGCACTCAAGGTGCATTCCGGCAAGTACCGGGTGGTGGCGGGCCGGCCGCTGCCCCCAGATCTCTTGAGGGAAAACCCCGACGATGTGATCGCCGGGGCCGCCAACCTGCGCAGGCAGGTGGAGAACATCCAGATCCACGGCGTGACCCCGGTCGTTGCCATCAACGCATTTCCGGGCGACCATCCGTCTGAGCACCGGGCGATTCGTGAGCTGGCCGAGCACCTTGGTGTGCGAGCCGCCGTCTGCAACAACTTCGTCGAGGGCGGCAGGGGCGCAACCGAGCTCGCCGAGAAGGTGGCCGAAGCGGCCGACGAGCCGAGCACATTCCAGTTCCTCTATCCGGACGCCGCCACGCTGCGGGAGAAGATCGAGACGATCGCCCTGCGCATCTACGGCGCGCGTGGGGTGGAATACGACCCGCCGGCAGGGCGCCAGCTCGATGCCTATGAGGCGAGCGGATTCGGCCGGCTGCCCGTGTGCATCGCCAAGACGCATCTGTCCATCTCGTCCGACCCAAGGCTGAAGGGCGCCCCGACCGGCTGGGTCCTGCCCGTGCGCGAGGTTCGCGCATCGGTGGGCGCGGGGTTCATCTATCCGATCTGCGGCGAGATGCGCACCATGCCCGGCCTGCCGACCGACCCGATTGCGGCGCACATCGACATCGACGTCAAGGGCAACATCCTCGGCCTCAGCTGATCCGATCAGGGGTGCGGGTCCGGCGTTGGATAAGGCATCACGACGGAACCGGGCCCCAGAGCCTGGGCCGTGGTCGCCAGGGCGAGTTGGACCGACACCGTCAGCATCAGGAAGAAAGCGACCGTCATGGCGGCGGCGAGGATCATCCGCATCGAACTGCGCATCGTCTTTTTCATCTCGCGGTCAGCGTAAGAAACGGCCCGGTCCGTCACAGCCGAGCCAGCCCGGAATCTCATCGAGGGTTAGCCCTGTGGCCAACTTCTCGAGGTAATGGGAAGATCGCCGCCATGAACCGCTGGTTGACCAGCGCGCTGGGTCTGGCGCTCGGCGCCGGACTCGCGGCCTGCGGCGCACCCTCGCCGTCAGCCACATGCGGCATGGGCGGAGGCCGGGCGCATCCGGAGATCGGTGGCGAGATCCTTTACTACTGCTGGGACCAGCCCAGCGTCAACGGTGGCATCTATCTCCTCAATGTGGCGACGGGCGAAGTGCGCGCGCTGACGTCAGATCTGGCCTGGAACCTGGACGGCGCCTGGTCCCCGGATGCCACCAGGATCGCTTTTCAAAGCACGCGCGACGGTCACGACGACATCTTCACGATGGATCGCAGCGGGCGCCACATCCAGCGGCTGACCGACGGTCGGGGCTTTAACGAGTACCCCGCCTGGTCGCCGGACGGGAAGTGGATCCTTTTCAACAGCACCCGGGGGGGAGTGACCGACAGCGGCGGGTCTGTCTACTACCGAGACCTCTACCTCATGCGGCCTGACGGCACCGAAGTTCACCGATTGACCCGGCACTTGGGGAGTTTCGCTTTCGCGGCGTGGAGTCCTGACGGCCAGACGCTGGTGTTCCAGTCCGATCGCGCGGGGAGCTGGGACCTTTACACGATCGGAGTCGATGGGAGGGGTTTCCAGCAGGTAACCAATCACGAAAGCAAAGCGGGTAGCGCCGGCTTTCCACGGTGGTCACCGGACGGGACCCGAATCGTTTTCGGCGACTCAATCAGCGGAGAGCCCGGGTCCATCTACTGGCTTGCCCTTGGCGAGCGGCATGCCCACCGAGTCACGACCGCCGTGCCCGGGCTGCGGTGGGACGGCTTCCCCGATTGGTCGCCCAACGGCGGCTGGATCGTGTTCGCACGCAACGGTGATCAGTCCCAGCTCTTTGCGGTGCGTCCTGACGGAAGCGATCTGGTGCAGCTGACGGATGGGCACGGCTACAAAGGGCTTCCGAGGTGGCGGCCGCAGTAAACGCCAGCCGTGCACGAGGCCGCGTGCCGGCGGTCGCCGGTCTGGCGATCGCACTTGGCGGTTCGATCCTCGCCACTGCCACCCTGGTCCTGACCATCGTCGATCGCGGGAGCCCGCCCCTATACACGCTCGCCGGTCTCAACGTTGGCTGGTCGCAGGTCGTCCGCACTCTGGTCGTGATGGTTGGGTCGGTCACGATGTCCCTGACGGCGGGCACGATTGTTTGGCGGCGCCCGCGGACGCCGCTGAGCTTCCTATTCCTTGCTCTGGCCGCCGCGGTCTCGCTGCAGGAGTTCGCGGGTCAATACGCGATCCATGGCGTTCTGGTGGCGCCTGGCTCACTGCCCCTGGCCGACCTAGCCGCCTGGAGCCTGAAGTTCATTCCCGATCTCGGGCTGATGAGCGGCGCCGCGTTCCTCCTGCTGTTCCCCAACAGCCGGCTCAGCTCTTCCCGCTGGTGGATCCTGCTTGGCCTGGCAACGCTCTATCTCGCCGGCGACCTGCTCACCGGCCTCGACGATCCCTATCCGCTGCGCGTTGGGCCGAGTGCCTGGGTCCGGGTGCCGGTCACGCTGCCCCCTGCCTTGTGGCTGGTTGGCGCTCCCTTAAGCTTTGCGTCGGGGGTGGTCGCCTGGGGCCGTCAGGTGCTGGCGCTCATCTTTGTGATCTACCTGGTGCGGCGCCTGACCTCGGCTTCCGGCGAGGTACGCCATCAGCTCAAGTGGTTCGCCTACGCAGGAATGGTCCTGATCCTGGCATTCGTGCTGCAGCAGGCCGACAGCCTGCCCACGCTGGACTGGCTGCCGGCTGGCCTTCGGCTGACGCTGCAGCAGTTCAGCAGTACCGAGACGGCGCATGCCATCGCCAGCTGGTCCGGCCTGCTGACTCAGCTGTCGCTAAGCACGCTGCTGCCGGTTGCAATCGCCATCGCGATCGTTCGCTACCGCCTATACGACATCGACATCGTCATCAACAAGACGATTCTCTACGGCGGTCTTGCGGTGTTCGTTACCGGCGCCTACGTGATCATCGTCGCGGGCGCCGGCAGCATTCTTGGTCAGCGCGCCGGCCTCGATCCGATCCTTACGGTCTTCGCGATCGCAGTCGTAGCCGCACTCTTGCTTCCCGTGCGGTCACGGCTCCAGGCGTTTGCCAACGCTGCTGTATACGGCAAGCGAGCCAGGCCATACGACGTCCTGTCCGATTTCGCGACCCACATCGCCGCGGCCGAGCCGGCAGATGTCTTGCTGCCCCGGATGGCGCATCTCCTGCGAGACGGCACCGGCGCATCAGTCACAGAGGTGTGGGTCAAGCTGGGCAATCGCCTGCAGCTGGCGTCGTCCTCGCCCCAACCAGACGGAGCGCCGGCTGCGGTGTCCTCGCTTGATGAGATCGTCGCGCGACGGGGTCCCGGAGCGAAGGTTGAACCTGTCTTCCACGACGGGGAGCTGCTGGGCGCTCTCATCCTGGCCAAGCCGCGCGGGGAAGAGCTCACCTCTGTCGAGCAGCGTCTCTTCCATGACCTCGCTTCGCAGGCCGGACTGGTGCTGGTCCGGTTCCGGCTCGTCCAGGAGCTGCGCGAATCGCGGTCCCGCATCGTCGCCGCCCAGGACGCAGAACGCCGGCGGCTCGAGCGAAACCTGCACGACGGTGCCCAGCAGCGCTTCGTCAACGCGCTACTGGCGCTCGGAATGGCGGAGGCAGACATCGCCGGCGACAGGAGTCGAGCAGAGCTCGTGAGCGAGGCGTCGCGCGAGATTCGAGCGGGGCTCACCGAGCTGCGCAGCCTAGCGCGAGGTCTCGAGCCGCCTTTGCTGTCCGAGGCAGGCATCGTCGCGGCCGTGACGGACCTGGCCGATCGCGCGCCAATACCGACAAGCGTCTCGGCCGCCGCGGTGCATCGCTATGCGGGCAGCATCGAGTCTGTGGCGTATTTCGTGGTGGCAGAGGCTCTGACCAACGCGGCCAAGCACTCCCGCGCAGGGGCGATCGAGGTTTCGCTCCGCGAGGATCAGGGATGGCTGCGGATTGAGGTCTCCGACGACGGGAAGGGTGGCGCTGACACCGGTCGCGGGAGCGGAATCATCGGTCTGCGGGATCGGGTGGCGGCACTCGGTGGGCGCATGACGATCGTGAGTCCAGCTGGCGGCGGCACGGTGCTCACTGCGGAGCTGCCGTGCGGGTAGTCCTGGCCGACGACTCGGTGCTGTTTCGTGAAGGCCTTGCTCGTTTGCTGGAAGCCTCGGGCATGCAAGTGGTTGGGCGAGTTGGGGACGCAGTCCAGCTCGAAACTCTGGTCGACGCCGAACAGCCCGACATGGTCATCACCGACATTCGGATGCCACCCACGCACACGACCGAGGGGCTGGTAGCGGCGTCCCGCCTCCGCGAGCGCCATCCCGAGGTGGCACTGCTGCTTCTCTCGCAGTATGTCGAGACGGCGCACGCGATGCGTCTGCTGGAGCGCGGCGCCGGCAGGATCGGCTACTTGCTGAAGGACCGCGTCTCAGACGTACGCGATTTCGTCGACGCCGTGAGACGGGTGGCTGCCGGCGGTTCGGCGATCGACCCGGAGGTCGTCTCTCAGCTGCTGGTCCGGCGGCGCCGGCGGGATCTCGTGGGCGAGCTCAGCGACCGAGAGCGGGACGTTCTCAACCTGATGGCGGAGGGTCGCTCGAACACCGCCATCGGCTCGACCCTGCACATGAGCGAGAAGACAGTCGAAGGGCACGTGCGGAACATCTTCTCCAAGCTGGCCCTCGAGCCCGCCGCCGAGGATCACCGGCGGGTGCTGGCTGTGCTCACGTACCTGAAGGCGTAGCGTCCGAATAGAAATCCTGCAGTCCGGGTACCAATTGACGAGCTTGAAGACACAGTCGATCGCGGCCAAAACCGGGATGGGCGCCGTGGAGCTCGCCGTCACCGATGGCGACCGCGCGGTTCGCTTCTACCGCGACTACGTCGGCCTAGCGCCCCTGCCGCCAAGCGGCTCTACCATCAGGCTGGGCGCCGCTGGACGCGAGCTGGTCGTCCTGCACCCGGACGCCCAGCGCCCTGTCGTGACGCGAACATCGGGCCTTTACCACCTCGCGATTGTGGTGCCCGACCGCCACGAGCTGGCGCGCGTGATCGGCAGGCTGGCGAGGCTCCGCTGGGAGCAGTACCCCACGGACCACGTCATGACCAAGGCGAACTACCTGTGGGACCCCGATGGCAACGGGATTGAGATCTACACCGAGACGCCTGAGGACGGGACGATGGGCATGCTCAACGGCACGTTTGGGGGATGGGACAAAAACGGCCGCCCGCGGTCCGGGCGAGAGCCGATCGACCTCGAGGAGCTGTTCAGCCACCTGCGCGAAGACGACCGCCTCGACGCGCCGATGCCGGAGGGGACGAAGATGGGCCACGTCCACCTCCACGTCGCCGATGTGAATGACGCGCTCCGCTTCTACCACGACCTCGTGGGCTTCGATGTGATGGGCCACGTGCCCGGGGTGGGATTTGTCTCCGCCGGCGGTTATCACCACCACCTTGGCCTGAACGAATGGGCCGGGCATGGGGCGCGCCCCGCGCCGCCGGGCGCGGCGGGCCTCCGGCGCTTCACCGTTGAGCTCCCATCTCAGCGCGACCTCGACGACGTGTTGAGCAGGCTGGAGCACGGCGAGGTTCGCGTCCACGAAGAGGCAGGCGGCTACGCGGCCTCAGACCCCTCAGCGAACCGCGTCCTGTTCAAGACGGCGGCGTAAGTTTCTTCCGCTCCACGGCTTCGTGGAGGAGCGTTGCCAGGTCGAAGACCTGCAGCTTCGCGCCCGTCTCACGTACCCCGTCGTCGAGCATCACCGTGCAGAAGGGGCACGCCACCGCCAGCGTCTCCGCCCCTGTGGCCGCGGCTTCGCGCACCCGCTCCTGGTTGATCGGCCGCCCGCGCTTCTCCTCCATCCACATGCGCGCGCCGCCGGCGCCGCAGCAGAAGGTCCGCTCGCGGTTGCGCGCCATCTCGATCGGTTTGCCCACCGCGGCCACCAGCTCGCGCGGTTCGCGGCGGACGTCGTTGTGTCGCGCGAGGTAGCAGGAGTCGTGGTACGTGATTGTGCGATCGCTGGCGGCAGGTGAGAGCCTGCCTTCGCGGACGAGTTGGGCCAGGAATTCCGTGTGGTGCACGACCTCGTAGCGTCCCCCGAAGTCCGGGTACTCGTTGCCGAGCGTGTTGAAGCAGTGGGGGCAGGTCGTGATGATCTTCTTGACTCCGGCGCTGTTCAGCGTGGCCACGTTCTCGCCGGCGAGGCGCTGGTACGTGTACTCGTCGCCCATGCGCCGCGCGGGATCGCCGGTGCAGGATTCGCGAGGGCCGAGAATCGCGAAATCGACGCCCGCCTGCTGCAGCAGCTTCGCGGACGACACCGCGGCCTTGCGCGCTCGCTCGTCAAACGCCGCGGCACAGCCGACCCAGAACAAGACATCCGGCGCCGGCTCGCCCGGCTGCAGCACGCGAACTCCAAGCCCCTCCGCCCATTGCGTTCGGTCGGCCTGCGGCCTGCCCCACGGGTTCGCCGTCCGGTCGACGTCGCGCAGCATCGTCGCGGCCTCGGCCGGAAATCGCGACTCGACCATGACCAGGTTGCGCCGCAGGTCGATCACATGGTCGATGTGCTCGATGTTCACCGGGCACTCGCGCACACACGCGCCGCATGTGACGCAGTCCCAAACCACGTCGTCGTGGACAGCGTTCGGAACGATTGGTGCCGTCTGTTGCGCCAGCAGGTTGTCTCGCATCGCCATGATGAGGAGCTTGGGTGACAGCTCCTTGCCGGTCGCGTACGCGGGGCACACGTCCTGGCACCGTCCGCACTCGGTGCACGACATGGTGTCGAGCATCTGCTTCCACGTCATATCCGCAGCGCGCGCCGTGCCGAACCGCACCTCGGATTCGGGGCGCTCGAAGTCGATCTTCTCCAGCCGGCCTCTTGCGCGAGTGCGGCCGAAGAAGACGTTGATCGCCGCGACCAGGATGTGAAGGTGCTTGGAGTAGGAGAGGTAGACGAGGAAGGACAGGATGATCAACACATGCGCCCAGACTGCGACGCGCTCGAGCACGGGTGCGACCGGAGCGACGACTCGTGACAGCGCGTTGGAGATCGGCGCCCACGCGGCCGGGTAGTCGTTGAGGCCCAGCGCGATCTGCGAGGCATGCCACGCGAAGAGCGTGAGCACGATGCCGGCTATCAGGGTGAGGATCAGGTCCGCCTCGCCGAGGTGGCTGCCTTTGAATCGCTCGGGTCGCTGCACTTTGCGGATGACAAACGCGGTGAGCACGCCGATCAGCACGAGCAGAGCGAACGCATCGACCAGCAACGCGTACCAGCCCTGCGCGCCGAGCCATGGCAGCGTCAAGTGCGAGTCGACCGCGCCGATCATCGCAATCACGATCGTGGGGAAGAGCACGAGGAAACCCCAGAAGATCGCCACGTGCATGAGTCCCGGCGCGAGACGCTGCAGCAGCTTGCGCTGGCCGAGTACGTCCGTGACCTCTGCTCGCGCACGTGCGGGAACGTTGTCCAGTCGAGCCGCCGGCTTGCCGGAGCGGACGAGTCGGTACAGGAACAGCGCGCGGCGCGAGAACAGCGCCACCGCGATTACCAGCGCCAGGAGCAGGGCGATCAGCGCCGTTTGCGGATCTCCGCCGAGATTGCGGGCAGGATCTCCTTCAGGTCCCCCGTCACGGTGAAGTCGGCGTTCAGCATCAGTGGCGCCTGCGGATCAGAGTTGATGGCCACGATTCGTTTGGCGCCTTTCAATCCGGCCATATGCTGCGTCGCGCCGGAGATGCCGCAAGCGATGTAGACCTCGGGCGCCACCTTGGTCCCGGTCTGGCCGACCTGGTCGCTGTGCGGACGCCAGCCGGCGCTGGTCACTGCGCGCGAGCAGCCCACGGCGGCGCCGAGCAGCCCGGCGAGCTCCTCGATGATCGCGAATCCTTCCTTGGAGCCGACCCCTCGGCCTCCGCTGATAATCACCTTCGCCTCGGCAAGGGAGACGCCTCCGTTGCTCGGCTTGATGTGGTCGGAGACCTGCACGACCAGCTCGCTGGCGTCCCCAGGCCCCGTCTCGAGCTCTGGTGGTGGCGGTCCGTCGTCCCCGGGGACGGTGTGGGGAGCGACCGTGATCAGGGGCCGCGGGCTGTGCAACCGCGCCTCCTCGAGCAGGCTGCCGCCCCAGCGCAGGCGAGTCAGCGTGACCGGCTCGCCCGGCGCGACGGCGACGCAGTTGGCCGCGAAGGGTAGGCCAGTACGAGCGGCCAGGCGCGCCATGACATCGTTGCCCCGGTCGGTGCCGGCGGCGAACACGGCCGACGCCTTCAGCTCGTCGGCTGCTTTGGCCAGGATGGCCGCGAGCGCATCGGGGGCGAAGGGCTGCACCGCGTCCATAGGCACCGCTCGCGGTTCGCCGAACTTGCGCGCCAGCGTGAGCGCCTGGCGCGATGGTTCATCGTGCTCGGACAGGAAGAGAACTGTCACAGCAGGCCCGCCCTGACCAGAACTTCGACCACCGCGGGGGCCGCCGCCGGTCCCCTGCCCAGCGATTCCGCACGTCGCCCCTGGCCGGCCGGCACGGCAAGCTTCACGAGTTCGAGCCGCGGCGCCGGACGAGCCGGAGTCGAGGTCGCCACGGGCTTGCTGCGCGCCCGCATGCGGCCCGGCACCGACGGATAGCGCGGCAGGTTCAGGCCTTCTTTGACCGTCAGCACGGCCGGCAGCGGCACCACGTAGACGTCGCGGCCGCCCTCGACCTCCTGCTCGCAGCGGACCGACCCGCCGTCGAGCGTCACCTTCTTCAATCCAGTCACGCAGGGCCGGCCCAGCGCGTAAGCGACGCGGATACCTACCTGGAACCCGGCGGAATCCGCCGAC
>DATEGC010000143.1:0-3153 GCA_035280285.1 Candidatus Dormiibacterota bacterium
CAACTACTGCATGCACCACTCGGGGACGGTGTGGAGCCAGCTGAGCACGACCAGCGTGAACTACGACTTCCACCAGGCAGAGGGCTGCGCGGATTACATCGCGGTCTTCACGTCGGCTTCCGCGGTGACCGTCACGCCTAACGTGAGCGTCACGTACAACCCGGCCTTGTCCGCGACCGGGGCCTGCGCCTAGCAGCTCCTTTCCCCGGCTTCGCCAGGGACTTCCCAATAAATCTCGGTAAGGCACACACTTACGTCGAAAGTTAGGATATCCTATCTTTCATGCTAGGCGCGCTTCCAATTGAGGTTAGGTCAACCCGCGCTCAGGAGGACTACCTGAAGGCGCTCTACCTCCTGGGCGGTGATGAACGACCGGTCCCCACACGCGAGCTCGCACACCGCCTTGGCATCTCGTCGCCCAGCGTGAGCGAGATGGTCACCCGTCTCTCATCCCAGGGCCTCGTCGAGCACGACCGTTACCGGGGCCAGCAGCTGACCCGCGAAGGCCGCAAAGTCGCCCTCGAGCTCGTCCGCCATCACCGCCTCCTCGAGATGTTCCTTGTCCGCGTCCTCGGCTACAGCCTCGACGAGGTGCATGAAGAGGCGGAGCGCCTGGAACACGTGATCTCCGAGCGCATGGAGCAGCGCATATTCGACCTCCTGGGCCGGCCGGAGCTTGATCCCCACGGCCACGCCATCCCCACGCTCGCGGGCAGGGTCAGGCCAGTGAGCCATCGCACCCTGAATGAGGCCGAGGTGGGGGAGAAGGTGGTGGTGGCCGGCGTGTCCGACGAGGATTCCGGCAAGCTGCGCGAGCTCGAACGCCGGGGCCTGACGCCCGGCACGCGAGTCGCGGTCATCGCCCAGAGCCAGTTCGAAGGTCCCATCGAGGTCAGGATCAAGGGCCGCCGCGACAGCGTGCCGCTGGGACTGGCCCGCGCCGTCTTCGTCGCCGGGAAAAACTGATTGGCTGAGCTCGTCCGGGGGGCCATAACCCAGTCGGTCGTGATGGGCGCGGAAAACGCCCTGCCCGGCGAGCTGCGGGTGCTGCGAGCCGCCGAGCGCTCGCTAAACGGCCAGCGCCGCGGCGTCGGTGCAGTAATGCCGTTCCTCGGTCCCGCCTTCATCGCCGCCGTCGCGTACGTCGACCCCGGCAACTTCGCCACCAACATGGCCGGCGGGTCGAAGTACGGATACATGCTGCTCTGGGTCGTGCTCGCGGCCAACCTGATGGCAATGCTCATCCAGTCGATGAGCGCCAAGCTCGGCATCGCGACCGGGCGCAATCTGCCAGAGGTCTGTCGCGACCGCTTCCCAAGACCGGTGGTCTTCTTCCTTTGGGTGCAGGCCGAGCTCATCGCCATGGCGACCGACCTGGCGGAGTTCGTGGGCGCCGCGCTAGGCCTGAACCTTCTGTTTGGAATGCCGCTGTTCCTCGCCGCCTTGCTGACTGGCCTGGCAGCGTTCGTGATCCTCGGCCTGCAGGCTCGTGGATTCCGGCGCCTGGAGGCAACCATCACGGCGCTCGTGGGGCTGATCGTCGCGGCGTTTGGCCTCGAGGTATTCCGCGCAGACCCGTCGTGGGGATCGGTCGCCACATACGCGTTCATCCCGCACCTGGACGGCCGCGAGTCGATCTTGCTCGCCGCCGGAATTCTCGGCGCTACCGTGATGCCCCACGTGATCTACCTGCACTCGGCGTTGACCCAGAAGCGAATCGTCGGAGCGAACCCCGAGGCGCGGCGGAAGATCTTTCACTTCGAGCTGGTCGACGTCGTCATTGCGATGGGTCTCGCCGGCGTGATCAACATCGCCATGCTCACGACGGCCGCCGCGGTCTTCAACTCGAGGGGTCTGTTCGATGTGGGCAGCGACCTGCATCGTGTCTACAGCGGTCTCGGGACGTATATGGGCACGAATGGCGGCATCGTCTTCGGCATCGCACTCCTCGCGTCGGGCATCTCGTCGTCGTCGGTGGGCACGCTGGCCGGCCAGGTCGTGATGCAGGGCTTCATCCAGCGCAAGATCTCGGTCTTCCTGCGCCGCGCGATCACGATGGTGCCGGCGTTGATCGTGATCGGCATCCACTTCGACCCCTCGCGAGCGCTCGTGCTGAGCCAGGTGTTCCTCTCGTTCGGGATTCCGTTCGCCATGATCCCGCTCGTGCTGTTCACCCGCAACCGCAAGCTCATGGGCAACCTTGTCAACAGCCGGCTGACGAACCTCGCCGCCGCCGCTGTGGCCGCAATGATCATCGGCCTGAACGTATTTCTTCTGTACCAGACGGTTTTCGGCACCGCCTAAGCTAGCCCCGTGAAACTCGGGGTCCAGCTGGGCTATTGGGGCTTCGGCCTTGGCGCGGCGGATCAGCTCGAGCTGGCACGAGCGGCCGAGCAGCTTGGCTACGACTCTGTCTGGACGGCCGAGGCTTATGGATCCGACGCCGCAACCATCCTCGCGTGGATCGCGGCCGGGACCGAGAAGATCAGGCTCGGCGCAGGCATCTTCCAGATCCCCGCGCGCATCGCGGCGATGACGGCCATGACCGCCGCCACCATCGACAACATATCCAGTGGCCGCATGATCCTCGGCCTCGGCACCTCCGGGCCACAGGTGTCTGAGGGCTTCCATGGCGTGCGGTTCGGCAGGCAGCTGCAGCGGACGCGCGACTATATGGCGGTGGTGCGGATGGCGCTTGCCCACGACAAGGTCGAGTACCAGGGCGAGACCCTCCAGCTGCCGCTGCCGGATGGTCCAGGAAAGGCGCTGAAGCTCACGATCCGGCCTGTGCAGAAGGACATGCCCATCTATCTCGCCGCGCTTGGGCCGAAGAATGTTGCCCTTGCCGGGGAGATCGCCGATGGATGGCTGCCGGTCTACTTCTCTCCCGAGCACACCGCTGAGCTGCGCGCCCCTCTGCTCGATGGCGCGACGCGCTCCGGCCGGTCGCTGGAAGGTTTCGCCATCTGCCCGACGGTCAACGTGATGATCGCAGACGACCTCGAGTCCGCCCGCAACGCGATGCGCCCGATGCTGGCGCTGTACGTGGGCGGAATGGGCTCGCGCGAGCAGAACTTCTACAACCGTCTGGTCTCGTCGTATGGATTTGAACGCGAGGCGGCGGAGGTGCAGGACCTGTACCTGGCCGGGCGC
>DATEGC010000144.1:0-4281 GCA_035280285.1 Candidatus Dormiibacterota bacterium
TGCTCAGGACCGAACATCGTGGGTGGCGTGGGTCGCCGGGCTGGCGGTCGTGCTGGTGGTTGGCACGATTTTTCGCTCGGGGCGTGCAGCCCCGCGGCGATAACCTAGGCCGAGTACGTCCTCAGGCAGCGCGTGCACACCCGCGCGCGGAAGGTTCGCCCCGCGACCGTCACCCGCCCCATCTGCAGGTTAGGCTCGAACCTCCGGTTGACCCGGTTCTTCGCGTGACTGACGTGGTGTCCGAACTGCGGCCGCTTGCCGCAGATGGCGCACTCTTTGGCCATGAGTTACCTTCCGCCTGGAGATCAAAAGGCGCGCAGAACCCAACAAAAGCTTGCGCGCGGACGTGAATTGTACCATGTGGCTTCTCATGGCCTCTAAGACCACCGCGGCCCTCATCCAGTCGAGGCAGTGGGGCCGGATCGAAGTCTTCCCCTCGGCGGTCGCCGCCATCGCCGGTCACGCCGCCATGCGCTGCTACGGCATCTCCGGCATGGCGGGAAGGGGCCTGAGAGACGGCGTCGCCGAGCTGCTCAGACGGGAGAACGCAGACAAAGGCGTCGATGTCGTGCAAGTCGACGACGGGCTGGCCATCGATGTCTACGTGATCGTCCAGTACGGCATCCGCATCACCGAAGTCGCTCACAACCTCCAGGAGACCGTCAAGTTCGAGGTCGAGCGTTCGGTGAACGTGCCCGTGGTCAAGGTCAACGTCAACGTGCAGGGCGTGCGCGAGGAGGAAAAGGCCTAAACCAAGATGGCCACAACCAAGGCCCAGGGCGTGGACGGTCAGCTCTTCAAGCGCGCGCTGCTCGGCAGCCTCAGCTGGCTCGCCGCCAACCACGAAGAGGTCAACCGCCTCAACGTCTTCCCTGTGCCCGACGGCGACACCGGCACCAACATGCTCCTCACGCTGCAGTCCGCGGTGGAGGACGTGAAGGAGTCCAACGCCGCCGAGGTCAGCAAGATCGCCAAGCTTGCCTCGCACGGCAGCCTGATGGGCGCACGCGGCAACTCGGGCGTAATCCTCTCTCAGATATTTCGCGGTTTCGCCCGCGTGGTCGAGGGCAAGAGCAGCCTCACGCCGCAGGAGCTGGCCGCCGCCTTCGAGGAAGCCGCCAACGCCGCCTACCGCGCCGTCAACAAGCCGACCGAGGGCACCATCCTCACCGTCGCGCGCGAGGCGGGCCGTGCCGCCGCCGTCGCCGCGAGCAATCCAGACGCCAGCGTGCCGCGGGTGATCGCGGCCGCCGCCGCCGGCGCCAAGGCCGCCGTTCTCAAGACGCCCAGCCAGCTCCAGATCCTCCGCGATGCCGGTGTCGTCGACGCGGGAGGATTCGGCCTCCAGCTCATCCTCGAAGGCATGCTCAAGACGGTCGAAGAGACAGAGCCCGCGCTGGCGGCGCTCGCCGAGGCCAGAGGTCCGCTGTCACCCGCCTCGCAGGTCTCGCTCGCGTTGCCCGAAGGCGGATGGGGCTACTGCACCGAATTCCTGATCGAGGGCAACAAGCTCGACGTGGAGCTCATCCGCGGCCAGATCGAATCGCTCGGCAACTCAGTGCTCGTGGTCGGCGAGCCGGAGCTGGTCAAGGTCCACGTCCACACCGACGACCCGACCAGCGTCATCAACCTCGCCGGCGGATTCGGCAAGCTGCTGAAGCTGAACGTCGGCGACATGTCGACCCAGCACAAGCGCATCCTCGATGCAGAAGGCGCGATGCCCGCGACGAAGGCTTCACGACCGAACGGCATCGGCATCGTCGCCGTCGTTGCCGGCCGCGGCCTGGTCGAAATCTTTCGCGGTCTCGGCGTCGACGCCATCATCGAGGGTGGCCAGACCATGAACCCCAGCACCCAGGACATGCTCACGGCCATCGAGTCGGTCCCCTACGACGAGGTTGTCCTCCTGCCCAACAACGGCAATGTGATCCCCGCCGCCAAGCAGGTCGTCGGTCTCACCAAGAAGAAGGTATATGTCATCGAGACGCACAGCGTGCCGCAAGGCGTGTCCGCAGTAGTCGCGTTCCGGCCCGAACGCCCCGCATCGGAGAACGTCAAAGCCATGAAAGCCGAGGCCGAGCGTGTGCAGACCATCGAGGTCACGCACGCCGTTCGGGATACGCGTTCCAACGGGGTGCGCGTCAGGAAAGGCGACGTGATCGGCCTCATCAACGACAAGCTGGAATTCGCCGGCGGCGACTATTCAGAGGTCGTGAACAAGGCGCTGCGCAAGCTCGGTCCTGACGCATACGAGCTCGTGACCGTGTACCGCGGCGAGCAAGCAAGCGACGACGAGCTGAAAGAGCTCGAGTCGGAGATCCGCAACCACTACCCCGGGCTCGAAGTCGAGGTTCAGCAGGGCGGGCAGCAGCACTACCCGTTCATCCTGTCCGTCGAATAGCTGTTGGCGCGCAACTTCGCCGTCGTAACCGACTCCACTGCCGACCTGCCCGACGCGTGGCGCGACAGCTACGGCATCGAGGTCGTCCCCCTCAAAGTCCTGTTCGGAAAGGAAACGTTCCGCGACCGCGTCGACATCACCGACCAGCAGTTCTTCCAGCGTCTGGCCGCTTCAAGCACGCTTCCCACGACGTCCGCGCCCTCACCAGGCGAGTTCGCCGACGTCTACCAGCGCCTCGCGAAGCATTACCAGGGCTGCATCTCGATCCACATCGGAGCCCAGCTCTCCGCCACGGCGGAGGCCGCGCGCGTCGGCGCCTCGTCCGTCAATGGATTCAAGGTCAACGTGATCGACAGCCAGACCGTGTCGATGCCGATCGCCTTTCTGTGCCGCGTCGCCGCCGAGTGCGCAACACTGGAGGAGGCCACCGCCGCGGTGCAGCAGCGCATACCGAAAGCGCGCGTGCTCGCGCTGCTCGACACCCTGCGCTACCTGGAGATGGGCGGGCGCCTCAGCCGCGCCCAGGCGATGATCGGGACGATGCTCGACCTCAAGCCGCTGCTCCTGGTCGCGGACAGGGAGATCAGACCCGTCGACCGCGTCCGGACGCGGTCACGAGCCGTCTCGCGCATGGTCGAGTACTTCAAATCCGACATGCCGGTGGAGCACATGGCCGTGATGCACGCGCAGGCCGCGGACGAGGCGGAGCGCGTCGCGGCGGAGCTGCGGACCGAATTTCCAGACCGCGAGGTGACCGTCGGCCAGATAGGCGCCGTGCTCGGTACACATACCGGGCCGAAGGCGATGGGGATCGTCTACATCAAGGCCTAGACGAGGGAGAAGCTGCCTGCGAGCTTCACGTTGCGGCCCGGCAGCGGCCACACCCGGATGATCGGCGGCGTCACCGCGACGAGACGCGGCAGCGCAATCACCATCAGCCGGAACATTCGCTGCTGAGTGTGACCCCACCGGAGTCCGTACTGCTCCCGCAACACGGGCGGCAGAAGGCCCGCGGTGACCGCCTCGAAGGGGACCATCGCCCGCCCTGGCAGCAGCCGCAGCTTCGGCCGCAACACGAGCCTGCCCAACTCCAGCGCAAGCGGCCCAACTCGCACCTCGCCCGTCAGCATCGCTTCGCGATACGCGTTGAAATCCCGCATCGTCTCGGGAAATCGCTCGCGTGGGATCCCCAGCAGCTCGCCCAGCAGCTTCGACTCCTGGAAGAAGGCTTCGCGCTCACGCACCGACAGCGGCTTGACGAACGCCTCGTACGTCACCAGCGCCGAATCCACGAGCGTTGCGTGCACCCACAGCAAGAGGTCCGGATCGAGGGCGCGGTAATTCGCGCCGCGCACCCTGCCGTGCGTCTGGTTCACCGCCCGGGCCGCCGCCAGCGCCGTCTCGCGGTCGCCGAAGACGATCGCCATCGTCATCCGGATCGTCCGCCGCAACCTCTGGATCGGGCGCGCGCGAAAGTCCGAGTGCTCGTCCACGCCGGCCGCCACCTTCGGATGCGCGAGCTGCATCAACAGCGCCCGCCCTCCGCCAAGAAGCAGGACGTTCTCCCGGTTCACGCGACGCGTGATCGAGCCCTCCGGATACAGCCCTGGCCGCACGACGTTCATTAAATCAGCCTCCGGTTAATCTCTTGCCAACATTGCGATTTACCACCGCTCGCCGCCTCGACAAGAGCGCAGCCGCTGAGCTGACCTCGATCTACGAGAGCAGCTTTGCCCCCGACGAACGCGAACCCGCTGACGTCCTGTTGAAGTCCATCGAGGGTGACGATCGAGTCTGTTTTCTTGCCCAGCTCGATGAGACGGTCTTGGCCTTCGCGATCGTGTTCATCCTGCCCAGCCGGATCCGCTTCCTCGAGTATT
>DATEGC010000145.1:0-41006 GCA_035280285.1 Candidatus Dormiibacterota bacterium
AAACGCTTACGCGGCCGCTTCAACAACCTCCGGCGCTTCAGTGAGCTCGCGGGTCAGCGGCACGTGGCGCATCGCCAAGCACGCGACTACTGACACCGCTGCCACGGCCGCCGCGACCAGGAACAGGTCATGCAACGTCGCGGCCAGTCCGATCCGCGACGGTGGCACCGGAAGCCGGTTGCTCAGGATCGAACCGAGGATCGCGGTCCCGATCGTTCCCCCCAGTCCGCGCCAGAACGTGAGCTGGCTCGTGCCGACGCCGATCAGCCGGTGCGGCAGCCCCGCCTGGATCACGACGAACGTCAGCGGAAACGTCACGCCCAGGCCCGCACCGACGATCACGATGTCACGTGTGACCTCGAGTGGGCTCGAACCGACCGCTACTCGCGCCAGCAACACTAGGCCGAGCACCATCAGCGCCAGCGCCGCGGCGCCCAGCCATCGGTAGCCCGATAGCTTCGCCATGAGCGCACCGGTTGCCGTGCTGGTCACGACCACAGCGAGCATCATCGGTGTCAGGAGCTGTCCCGAACTCGTTGCGGTGATTCCGAGCACCCCCTGGTACAGCAAGGGAACGAAGATGACCGCGCTGAACATTCCGATGCCACTGAAGAAGGAGATCGCCGCCGGCATTGCAAAAACATTCATGCCGAAGAGATGGAACGGAACCACCGGATGCTCCGCGCCCCGCTCGACGATGTAAAACGCGACGAGCGAGACCAGCGCCATCGCGAGCAAGCCCATGACCTGCACAGATGTCCAGGCGTGATCACGCGTCAGCGACAGCGAGATGAGAAGTGGAGTTAGGCCGGCGAAGAGCAAGCCGGTTCCCACCCAGTCAATGTCGCGCAACCGCGCGCTCGAGCGGACTAAAGGCAGCGCGACAGCAACCAGAGCCACAGCAGCCACACCCAGAGGCACGTTCACGTAGAACACCCACCGCCATCCCGGACCGTCGGTGAGATATCCACCCAGCGTCGGTCCGATCACCGACGAAACGCCGAACACCGCGCCGAAGACGCCGCTCATCCGTCCGCGCTGTTCCGGCGGGAACACGTCGGCGATCACGGCGAACGTCGACGCGAACAGGACACCACCGAAGACACCTTGCAGAGCGCGGAAGAGAACGAGCTCGAACATGTTCTGCGACGTTCCGCATAGGGCCGATGCGGCAACGAACCCGATCATCCCCACGAGCAGAAACGGCTTGCGTCCGAACATGTCGCCGAGCTTGCCGGCGACCGGCACCAGCGCTGTCGACGTGATCAGGTAGGCCGTGGTCACCCACGCGTAGTAGTCGAGGCCGTGCAGCTCGGCGACGATCCGCGGCATGGCCACGCCAACCACCGTCTGGTCGAGCGCCGCCAGCAAGAGCGCCAACGCCACGCCGAGCGTGGCCAGTGCCACCTGGTTTCGGGACGAGCCCTGGGTCATGACATACCTCCTGAATTGAACGGTTCTCAACACCCCAAGGCTATCTGCCATTGCGGCAGGTTCCTTTCCGCAATAAGATGCACGATGAAGAAAAGTGCTGAATACCTCGGCCCGTCTCCTGCGCCTCCTCACCCTCCTGGAATCGCGCCGCGGATGGTCGGGAAAGGAGCTCTCGGAAAGGCTCGAGGTCAGCCAGCGAACGGTGCGCAACGACATCGCCCGCCTGCGGCAGCTCGGCTATCCGGTGGAGGCAAATCCCGGCGTCTCTGGCGGCTACCGCCTTGCGTCCGGAGCGGCCATGCCGCCCCTGCTGCTGGAGGACGACGAGGCCGTCGCGGTGGCGGTGGCGCTGCGGTCGTCAGCCGGCGGGGGCATTTCGGGCATCGAAGAAACAGCGGTCCGGGCCCTCGTCAAGTTGGAGCAGGTCTTTCCCGCAAGGCTCCGCCGCCGCGTCAACGCCTTGCAGGCCTATACCGTCGCCATCGCCTCATCTAAAGGTCCCACCGTCGATGCGCACGTGCTCGCCACCATCGCCGCCGCGTGTCGCGACAACGAGGCGATGCGGTTCGACTACAAGAAGCACGACGCCACCGAGAGCGCGCGTTCGGTCGAGCCTTATCGTCTCGTCCACCTCGGGCGACGCTGGTATCTCGTGGCGTGGGACCGCGACCGGCGCGGCTGGCGGACGTTTCGTCTCGACCGCATGCAGCTCCGCCTTCCCATGGGCCCCCACTTCACGCCCCGCGAGCTGCCCGCCGAAGACATCGCCGCCTATGTGATGCGCAACATCAGATCCGCGCCCACGAGGTACGAGTCGCGCGTGATCGTCAATGCGCCGGCCAACCTTATCGCGGAGCGCGTCCCACATGAGATCGTGATCGAGCCACTCGATGACGACCGCTGCGTCGTGCATGCACGCTCCAACACCATCGAGATGCTCGCGCTCTATCTCGGCATGATGGAAGCAGACTTCACCGTCACCGATCCGCCGGAGCTGATCGAGCGGCTGAACATCCTTGCACGACGATTCAAGGCCGCCGTTGCCTAGCCCAATCCACACCGAGCGTCTCGAGCTCGTGCCCCTCGACCCGGAGGTGATCCGCGTCCTGATCGCCAATGCCAGGCCTGCGCGAATGAACCTGCCCGCAGAGTTTCCGAGCAAGGACGAGCAAGACGGCTTCCTGACCGTCCAGCTCCGGCGCATGGAAGCCGACCCCGCACGAAGGGAGTGGATGGCGCGACTGATGGTGCGGCGCGCAGACAAACAAACAGTCGGGCACTGCGGATTCCACGGCCCGCCCGACGTGATCGGCCGGGCGGAGATCGGCTACACGGTGTTCACGAGCTACAGAGGCCAGGGATTCGCGAGAGAAGCCGCGCAGGGCCTCATCGAATGGGCTTTCGACCAGAACGAGTCGAAGGTCTATGCGACGGTCGCGCCCACCAACGCGCCGTCGCTGGCCGTCGTGCGCGGCCTCGGCTTCAAGCAGGTCGGGACGCAGATCGACGAGTTCGATGGCCTCGAGCTCGTGTTCGTGATCGAGAAGCATTCGCGATGAACGCAGAGTGCGCCTGCTCGATCGCGGCCGCCACGTCAATCGCCGTGTCGACGAATGCCGCCACCGCCGGAGACCGGTAGCGATCCCGATGCCACAACACGACCAGTACTCGAGGTGGCACGGGCTCCTCAGGCTGCAGCACGCGGACGCGAGGATCGTTCTCGTCCACCGCGAGCAGCGGCGCCAGGGCGAAGCCCAGCCCTGACGCGACCATTGCCTGCACGGTCCCGTTGTCGTTGGAGCGAAACACCACCCGCGGCCTGACCCCCTGCGCGAGTAGGAAGTCCTCCGCCAGGTCCTGGTGCTTCCCGTGCTGATACCCGATCATCGGCAAGCCCCTCATCTCGGCGAGGCTCGGGCGGTGACGTGCCATGGCCGAAGCGGCCGCCGTGACGACAACGTACGGATCCTCCATCAACTCCCGTATCTCGAACGGGCCGTCCGGCACGGGCTGGATGGCGAAGGTCAGGTCGAGCTCGCCGCGCTCGACTGATTCGACGAGGTCGTTGTCGTGATCGTTCTCCGTCAACTGCACATCTACGTTCGGCCACCGGGCCTGGAAGCGGCGCATTACTTCGGGCAGCACTTTGTTCGCGACACTCTGATACATGCCCACCGCGAGCCTTCCTGACAGGCCCGCGGCGTAGGCGCGGAAGTCGGCCTCGGCCGCGCGCAGACGCGACTCGATCGCGTCGGCGTGGCCCAACAGGACGCGGCCCGCCTCGGTTAGCGCGACGTTGCGGCGCCCTCGCGAGCGCTCGATCAGGCGCTGGCCCACCAGCGCCTCCAGGGACGTGATGTGGTCGCTGACCGTGGAGAGGGAGCTGTTCAGACGCTCGGCCGCCGCCCAGAAAGTGCCCGTCTCCGCCACCGAGCTCAAAGCCCGCAGGTGCTTCAACTCGATGCTGTTCCAGTTATCCGGCACGCCGATATTTTATGAGGAAAATAGCGGTTTCTTCGGAGATTCACCGGGGGAAACTGAATGCATGGAGATTCTCACAGCGTTTCTGATCTTGATCCTGCTCGCCATGTGCGCGGCGCAATGGGCCGTCGACTCCCGCCCGGTCGACGCCGAGCGTGCCACGCGCTGGTGGCCGGCTACGCCTCGCGACTGACCCGGTAGCGCCCCCCGGCGCAGGGCCGGGCCAGAGTTAGCGTTAGAGCAGTACATGAAGTGGCTTGGTGCGGCCACGGTTGCGCTATTCCTGGCCGCTGCCTGCGGCCCGTCCGGCTCCACCGCCTCGACCACCATTACCTTCTGGTACCTGGCCGCCGGCAGCCAGCCCGAGCAGGCTTTCCAGCAGGCGGCCAAGGCGTTCGAGGCCAGGCACCCGGACGTCGCCATCAAGGGCACCCTGGTTTCCGGCCAGGACGCCTACGCCAAGCTCCTCGCGGCCACTACGAGCGGCACCGGTCCCGACGTCATCCAGATCAACGCTTCGTGGACGGGGGCGTTCGCCGCCGCAGGTGGCCTGCACGAGTTCACAGCTGACGAAATGCAGAGCCTGGGCGGCAGTACCGCATTCGTGCCCGCCGCCTGGGCGTCATCCGGGGCGTACAAGGCCGGCAAGACGACCTCGATTCCGTGGTTTATCGACACGCGCGCGGTGTACTACCGGACGGATGTGCTCGAACATCTCGGCATCAACCCAGCCGACGCGTTCACCAACTGGGAAGCTCTTGACCACACGCTGACATCGATCAAGACGTCACACTCGATCCCCGCTCTGGGCATCGCCGGCAAGAACGACTCCAACCCCGCCAACAGCTTCGCCCCGTGGATCTGGGAGGCCGGCGGCTCATTCGTGACCGATGACGGAAAGGCGCCGACCGTGAACACGCCTCTGTCGGTCGACGGCTTCGACGAATATCAGCGGTTCGGCGGCAAGTACGTGGACAGCCACGTGCTGCAGCAGACGTCGGCCACCGTGGAGTCCATGTTTGCGGCCGGCCAGTTCGCGGTGACAATCAGCGGCCCTTGGCTGGCCTCGAAGCTCCAGGGTTCCCAGTTTGGCGTGGCGCCATTCCCGACCGGACACAGAGGGCATGTCGTGTTCGCCGGTGGAAGCAACCTGTCCATCCTCACGAAGACCAAGCACGCCAGCGCCGCGCTGGATTGGGTGCGCTGGCTGGTCAGCGTCGAAGGACAGACGAACTACGTAGCGCGCATCGGCATGTACCCGGCGCTCGCGGCGGCTGCGGACGCGAGCGCCTTCACCGGTAACAAGTTCTTTGCGGCCTTCAAGGTGCAGATCAAAGACGGGCGAGCGTTCCCAACACTGCCCGCCTGGCCACGGGTCGAAAGCGCTATGACGCCCCACCTCGGCCAGATCTGGGACGACGTCATCGCCAGCGGCGAGCCGGTGGCCAAGGATCACCTGAAGTCCCTGCTCGACAAGGCGGCAGCCGACATGCTGGCCGCCCTCAAATGAGCCTGAGCTAGCCTCGACCTGCGCCGTGCACCTGCTCAAATAGAGGAGAGGAGTCAGGTTCGCGTGAGGCTGAACCAGGCGGCTTCGGCTTGGCTCATGGCCGGTGTGCCGGGGCCACTTACTGCGTGAGTCCACTGAAGCCTCCACTCCTGCCCCAGGTGCTCGGTCAGGTCCGCCACGTTGATTCCGCTCGGCACTGGTGGAAGCGCTCTAGTGAACCCCATCACCAGGAAGGTCGCGCCAGGCGCCGTGACCGAGTTCACACCTCTTCCATAAGCCTCGCGCTGCGAGCGGTTGAGCCCGTGATAGCACCCAAAGTCGAAGACGAGTGAATAGCCCGGTGAGAGATGTAGGTCCTCGAGCCGCGTCACGTCACCAGAGTGAAAGTCGACTGTCACTCCGGCCGCGGTGGCGCGTCGCCGCGCCTCTGCCACTGCTCTGGGCACGTTTTCGACCGCAGTTACCTGCCACCCGGACTGGGCCATGTAGACCGCCTTGCCGCCCTTGCCCGATCCCATGTCGAGAGCGCGCCCTCGCGGCAACGCATTCGGCCCAGTCATTGCATCGACGAGCTCGGCCGGCAGGACGTTGTCCCACGGTGTGAAGCCGAGTCGATACATGAGGCGGTAAAGGATGCTCACCGGCCTCGACTCTAGCTCTAAACCCGAGCTAACCTACCCATAACGGAGAGTGGACTATGGTCCCTCCGTGGGCGAGGAGGGTCGCCCACGCGCAAGTCAGCGTTTTCGGCACATCGAAGGGGGATTGGCATGAGACGTCTGATCAGGCTCGCAGTCGTGGCAGTGGTAATGGCAGCGCAGAGCTTCATCCCAATCACCGCCACCGCAAAGCATGAAGCGGCTCCACCCGCCAACTGTCAGCTCAACAACGGCATCAAGCACGTCGTCTCCATCGTGTTTGACAACACCCACCTTTCTCGCGACCGAGCCAACGTCGCATCAGATCTCGAGCAGATGCCCAACCTGCTCAACTTCCTCACCGACAACGGGACGGTCAGCGACAACGAGCACACGATCCTCATCTCGCACACGGCAGGCGGAATCCTCACCTCGCTGACCGGCCTCTACCCGGACCGCATGGGGATCACCGTCTCCAACTCTTACCGTTACTTCACGCCGACTAAGGCCACGGCAGGCTCCGGCGCCTTCAAATACTGGACGGACCTCGTCGACGACACGAACGGGACCTTGGATCCGCTGCCGAACATGGTGACCACCGGGCAGAAGACCACTCCGGCCCCGTGGGTTCCCTACACTCGTGCCGGATGTGACTTTGGCGCGGTGGCGACCGCCAATGTCGTGCTCGAGAACACCGGCACCGGAGCATTTGGTGACATCACAGAGGTCTTCGGCAAGCCCTCCGCCCAATGGACCGACGCCGACCAGTCGAACCACGCGCCGTCCGGCACAGCGGCGCGGGCCAAGGCCCAGACCGATTTCGTCGGTCTGGCCATCCACTGCGCGCCGAACGCCGGGATCTGCAAGGGCAACTCTGACGCCCGGCCGGACGTCCTCTTCGACGAGCCCGGCGGGTACGCCGGCTTCCAGGGTCTGTTCGGCGCGAAGTACGTGAACCCGGCCATCACTCCCGGGCACAAGAAAGTCGTGCAGGACACCGCCGGCGGTGACATCACCGACCCCTTCAGCCAGCCCGGATTCCCGGGCTTCGACGGCATGTTTGCCAAAGTGACGCTCGGTTACGTCGCGCAGATGCAAGAAGCCGGTGTGCCCATCACGTTCGGCTACATCTCGGACGCACACGACAACCACAACCTCACCCCGCCCCGCGCCTCGGGACCGGGTGAAGCGGACTACATGCAGCAGTTGCACGACTACGACACTGCCTTCGGTGTCTTTTTCAAACGCCTCGCCAATGACGGGATCAACAAATCGAACACTCTCTTCGTGTTCACGTCTGACGAAGGCGATCACTTCGCCGGTGGCACATCGAGCGATGGGACGTGGAACCACAACTTCTGCGACGCCAGCGTCACGCCACCCGTGACTTGCGCACCCAACCAGATCGGCGAGGTCACGCAGAACCTGAACGCGTTGCTGCCGCCCCTGGCCCCAGGACAGACCCGTCCGACGTTCTCAGCGCACTTCGATTCCGCGCCGACGATCTACGTCAGCGGCCAACCCGACCGGACCGATTCCAACCTGCGGCAGCTCGAGCGCGACCTCGCCGCCGGGCAGGCGGTTGACCCTTACCTCAGCAGCTCGCCTTCACCGGTGATGCTCTGGATGGCCGACCCGGTCGGAGAGGAGGCGCTGCACATGGTCAACGCCGACCCGCGGCGCACCCCAAGCTTCACGTATTTCGCGGTGCCCGACTACTTCCTGACTACCTCCAACCCCAGCTGTCCAGACGCAGCGCACCGGGTGCCGACCTGCGTCGATTTTCACTTCGCCTGGAGCCATGGCGACGTCACCGATGACATCGGCCGGACGTGGCTCGGCTTTGTCGGCCCCGGCGTAAAAAACCTCGGCCGCACGAGCAAGACCTGGTCAGACCACGCCGACATACGCCCGACCATCCTCGCGCTGCTCGGACTGACGGACAGCTACGAGCCTGACGGCGCGGTCCTGGCCGACTTCCTCCAGACCTCGGCGGTCTCGAGCGGCTTGCGCAAACACCACGCGTCCCTGGTGGAGCTTCACGAGGTCTACAAGCAGATCTCAGCTCCGTTCGGGCCGTTCGCCCACAACACCCTCGTCGCCTCGACGCACGCCATCAACAGCGGCAGCTCGGCAGACGACAGCCACTACACAACTGTCGAAAACGGCGTCGCCTCGCTTACCGCCCAGCGCGACGCGCTCGAAGCCCAGATGCGGACCGCCCTGACCGACGCAGCCTTCGGCAGCCCGTCGGCGAGCGAGCACGATCTCAAGGACATGATCGACCGCGGCCTGGCGCTGCTCGAGAAGGCGTCGGCCCTGGCGGCCGGCTCCTAGACCAGCAACCGGGGGCAGGTACTCGAAATCAGGTACCTGCCCCCTCCTTTTCGGGTGTTTCCCGCCTTTTGGGCACCCCTGTCTGGTTCCTACTCTCGCCTCAACGGTTTGTGCGAGCAAGCCGAATCACAGACACATAGGAGAGAGAAGTGGAAGCCAGGGCATCGTTGAAAGGAGCGTCAGTCTCCAGAACGTTCGTCGCGGTGGTACTCGTAATCGTCGCCATGGGCCTCTCGGCCATGGGTGGTTACCTGGCCAAGACCGCCCTCGGAAGCGGCGCGACTGTGACTCAGAGCCAGTCAGGCGTCGTGCACGCAGCTCCCGGCACCGTCCTTCGCCAGGACAACCCGAGCAAGGCCAAGGCCGAGCTCCCCGGATGGGCGCAGCGTGAGATCGAGCCGAAGGCGAGCCCCAGGACCGTGGTGGACGACCCCGGGTTCATCGGCCAGTACTACGCGGCTCCTACGCAGGACCGCTCGACTGGTCACAAAGAGCTCCCGTAAGGCCCCCGGACCATGCACCCCCGTACCCCTGGGGTGCGCCGCGTTGAGAGAGGGATCCCCCAATCCCTCTCTCTGTCTTGTCCGCGGGGCGCCTCTTGGAAATGCAGCCGGCCTGCGCGAAGATACCGCGGTGGACAGGGTGGCCGACCCTGGCCGGCAGGCCACGGTCGTGCCGAACAACCTGCCTCGCCAACTGACCAGCTTTGTGAATCGCGAGGCGGATTTGAAGGCGCTCAAAGCGCTGCTGCGCAGCTCGCGCATGATCACCCTGGTCGGCACTGGCGGGGCCGGCAAAAGCCGGCTGGCCGTCGAGGTCGCGAGGGCCACTCATGAAACCTGGCCCGACGGAGTTTGCTGGGTCGAGCTCGCTCCGGCGAGTGACGTGGCCGGCGCAGTCGTCGCCATCCTCGAGCTACCTGGACACGGCGCGCCGCTGCGTGTGGTCGCCTCCTGGCTGGCGTCGCGGCGGGTCCTCCTCATCCTGGACAACTGCGAGCACCTCGTCGCCGAGTCGGCGCGGTTCTGCCATGCGCTGCTCGAGCAGTGCCCCGAGGTCACCATCCTTGCGACCAGTCGCGAGCCGCTCGGCGTGCCGGGCGAGGTCCGCTGGTCGGTGTCGTCACTCGGCGACCCCGACGCGCTCAGCCTCTTCGAAGCGCGCGCCAGACTCGTGGCGCCAGACTTCAAGGTGGTCGCCACCAACCGCCAACCCGTGGCCGCGATCTGCGATCGCCTCGACCGCCTGCCGCTGGCCATCGAGATGGCAGCCGCCCGCCTCGACCTCATGTCCGAGCAGGAACTGCTGGCCAACCTCAACGACCGCTTCCGGCTCCTCGCGTCCGGTGCGCGGACGGCGCCGGAGCGCCAGCAGACGATGGCCGCGGCGATCGACTGGAGCCACCGCCTCTTGACACCAGACGAAGCGCAGCTGTTCCGCCGCCTCGCGGTATTCCAGGGCGGATTCACGCTCGACGCGGCCCTGGCTGTGTGCGCAGACCGGAACGGGCGCGGAGTGCTCGAAGTGCTGACCGGCCTGGTCCAGAAGTCGATGGTCGTTGCCGACCGGGCGGACGACCGGACGCGATATCGGCTGTTGGAGTCCCATCGCGATTACGCGCTGCACAAGCTCCGCGAATCAGACGAGCTCGATGCCACGCAGCGCCGGCACTACGACTACTTCAAATCTCAGAAGTGGAGCGCGCGCGAGTCCGCCAATTTCTGGACGGCACTCTTGTGGGCCAGGGATAACATCGACGACGGCGGCCTCGAGCTCGCCCTCGAGGTGGCCGACGCGGGCTACAGCGACCACACACGCACTCGAAAGCTCCTCCTGGAGCTGCTCGACCGGCCGTCGACGGCAGGATCCGGTCAGGCCCGCGCGCTGAATCTCGCGGCGCGACTCACGTTGCGTCAGGGAGACAACGTCGAAAGCCGGCGACTCGTGGACAAAAGCGTCTCCGCCGCCCGGAAACTCAAGGATCCGGCGCTCATCGCGGAAATGCTGAGTGGGGCAGGTGTCGTGTATCACGCCGCCAACGAGCTCGCAACAGCCCGCAGGATGTATGACGAGGCCCTCTTCCTGCTCAAAGACTCGAGCAACCGCAAGCTTGCGATCGAGGTGCAGAACCAGGTGGCGGTCCTCGCGACCGAGCAGGGCCAGCCCAACGAAGCCCTGCTGATGCTCGAGGAGTGCCTGGCTTTCAGTCGTGCCGAAAGGGATGACGCGGCGACCGCGAAATATCTCGAGAGCCTGGCCGACGCGAAGCTGGGACTGGGTCAGGTCGATGACGCTGCCGGCCATTGGCAGGCGGCGTTGAAGACCTTCGGTGACCTGAACGATCCATTTGGGGCCATCTGGTCAGTCGGCGGGCTCGCCCTTGTGGCCTCGAAGCGGGGCGACCACGAGAGGGCACTTCGCCTTGCGGCGGTTGTCGATCGACTGTCGCGCGAATGGTCGCTCAGCGCCTGGTCGGTTCGAGTCAAGCAGCTCGAGGACGCATCCCGGCAGGCGCGCACCCGCCTCGGTGCCAAGCGAGCTGACGCGACCTGGGGTGAAGGTCTCGCGATGAACGAGACTCGAGCCGTCGCCTACGCGGTAGGTGAAGATAGGCCGCTGGCCATCCCGGAGACTGCGGGTCCTCTGAGCCGGCGTGAGCGCGAAGTGGCGGCCATGGTGGCAGCAGGCTGGACCAACAGGCAGATCGCGGAACGGCTCTTCATCGCTGAGCGGACGGCGGAGGGTCACGTCGAGCGGATTCGCAACAAGCTGGGAGTCCGGTCGCGGACCGAGGTAGCGACGTGGGCGGTGGCGCAAGGCGTTGTGCCCCGCAGCCTTGACAACGGCTGACCCATGTGTACTTTTCTCGCGGGATCACAGGCGCCGTCCGGCCGAGGTTCTCTATGGGAGGGGCATTGCCGTGACATCGAAATACACCCCAGACGACAGGATCATCGAGGGCGAAGAGGGCAAGCGCCGTGTGGCGGCGGCCCTGGAAAAGCTCGGCGGAGGTGTCATCACATCGCGCGACGACAACCTGAATGACATCCTCTTCGACCACTGGCGACCAGGGATGCCGCCAGGCGTCGATCAGTGGCAGCTTCCTGTCAGGCTCGACGGGCCCGTCTTCTTTTTCCTGAGTGTCGTAAAGCCTGGCGCGATCGTCCCATCCCACGAACACAAGCGCAGCCTGTTTCGCGTTGTGGTGTCCGGTTCGATCATCCTCGAGGACGGTCGCGAGCTCAAGTCCGGCGATTGGATGTACGTGCCTGCCGGCGTGCCGTACTCATTCCGGGCAGGTTTGAACCCAGGGGCGATCATCTACCACTGTTACGGCTAGTGCGCCGTCAGGCGGAGTGAGGCTGCAGCAGCTCCGCGATCGAACCTTCGAACTTGGCCAGGCGCTTATGGACCTCGATCACCTCATCCGAGGTGACGGGGTCCATGGGGTCGATGTCGGTCTGGTGCTCTGTCCACTCGGAGCCGCACTCGCAGCGGTGGAAGAGAAAGCGGTCGGTGCGGGAGCGGTAGGTGTAGATCGCGGCATCTTTCAGGCGGCGACCACAGGAACACTTTCCCTTGTCCGATTCCAACTTCGACCGTTGCACTGACGTAAACCTCGATCTGTATAACGATCCAGAAATTAGATTCGTTGCATCGTACATCGGTGTCCCGCGGTTGGAGTAGCTAAAAACTCTGTAAATATCTGGCCGCCGTCAGGGGGCGCCGTTCAGCTCCTTGAGAAGCCCCTCCAGGTCGCGCAGGCGCTCCGTCCGGGCCGCGTGTTCGAGCGTCTGGTACTGGGAAAGGACGTCCACAAACCCTTCTCCCAGGTCGTAGCCGTGCCGCCTCAGCAGCTCGCGGCCACGTGCGCCGACAGCGTCGACGACCTCCTTGACCTTGGTGTCGGGGGTGAAGCGATCAGGCACTCGGCGCCGGCGGCTCGACCTTCTTCAGGACCACCCGGTGGCCGAGCCAGCTCGCGGGCACGCCGGCCGGCTCGCCGCCCTGGTAGCTGAGCTCCAGGCACCAGATGCCGTCCACCTGGACGGGGGCCACGCTCAGCCTAGTTTTGGGGTTCTTGGGCTGCAGTTCCTGGAGCAGGGCCACGCCGTAGAGGACCAGCGCACCTGGCAGGTTGACGGTGTTGATCCGGCCTCCCTCACTGGAGCCATCAACGCCAGACGTGCGGGAGCCGAGGGAGTGGACCATGCGAGTGGCTAGCTTATCGGCTGGCGGGCTTTGAGCGCTGTGATGATGGCCTCCACCACCGCTTCGTAGCCCAGCCGCCCGGTGTCCAGGACGATGTCGTAATGAGCGGGGTCGTTGCGGTCGTGGCCGTAGACCTGCTTGATGTAGCTCGTCCAGTTCTCGTCGGTCTGCTTCATGCGTTTGTGTGCCTCTTGCTCGGAGGCGAGGTTGAAGCGGGCCATGATCGTCTTGACCCGCACGCTGTCCGAAGCCCGCAGGAAGACATGAAGGGCGCCGGGGAAGCTGGCAAGGATGTAGGCGCCGCCGCGGCCGACGATCACAACGTTGCCGCTCCGCGCCGCCTCCTCGATGACGTGCTGAGTGATCTGGAGCACCGCTTTGCGCGTGTCGAACGTGGGAGCGGCGTTGGGAGGGTTCCAGGCCGTCGCCTCGGGCGGGATGAGGGGCTCGGTGCTGGCGCTGCCGAGCGCGACCAGGAGCCTGGCCAGCAGGGAGCCGGGGTGCTCGTCCTCGGCCTCCACCTCTTCTTTAGGCAGCTGCAGACGGCGGGCGACCTCGTCGATGATCCTGGAGTCGAGGAAGTCGGCCTTCAGCTCGGTCGCCAGCGTGCGCCCGACGGTGGCCCCTCCCGCCCCAAACTGCCTACCGATCGTGATGACCGGCATGGCCCTAATTGTCAGCGCAAACGCCTAGGGGCGGATGAACTCGCCCTCGAGCGGGATCGATGTGCCATCCGGATGGAGGATGACGACGCCAACGGAAGGGTGGACCTGCTCGTCGCTCTGGGACTGCTGCATGACCACGATGGCAGAGCCGTTGGGTTCGATGAGGGATTCGGTGTATTGCAGGCCGCCGTCGTAGCGCCAGAGCACCGAGCCGTCCGCCACCCTCACGAGGGCCAGATGGGTGACGCGGCCGGCAGCATTGGGCGCGGTCGTCACCAGCGCAAGCCTGTCGTCGCCGCTGAACGCAAGCACCCGGATCGACGGATCCAGCGCCCTCACCGTAGAACCGTCCGCCGCACGCTCGATCAGCGTCGCCGGCGGCGTTGGGCCGGCGTCATAGCCAAGCGATTGGCCCGAGTTGTCCGCGATCAGGCCGCCATCTCCGCTCGCGACGATGGCTGAAAAAGTGTTCGCTTGATCGACCTTGTGGAAAAGGATGGACCCGTCAGAGATCCGAACGACCCATACCTCCGCAGGAGCGCCAACGAAGCTGTAGGTGATGATGGCCCGGTCGTTCTGTGCGCTGCAGCTACTGAAGCCGCGATTGATGAGGTCCGACCGAAGATTCGATGAGTCGAGGGCAACCTGGTGGAGCGAGGCCGGAGCCGCCCCAGGGGCCCTGAGGCCGATCTTCCACTGCCCTGAGTTCCCCTCCAGGACGCACAGGTGCCGGCTGTCGTCGGCCCACATTTGACTCTGATACGGGGTTGGGTCGATGCCGACCTGCTGGCCGAGCCGATCCAGAAACTGATAGAAGCCGAGATTGCCGGACGGCTCCATCGCAAAACCCGAGCCGTCCGGCGCCTGGTAGAGGCTGCTCGATTGAGCGATGGCGACCTTGATCGTCCCGCGCGGCTTGCCCGTCCAGTCGAACCCTATGTACCAGCCTCGATGGCTCGGGCTCTCCACGTAGAAGAGAGGCACGCCCGCGGGCGGTGGGCCGTAGTCGCGGTCGAGGCTCGAAGGGGTGGCTTGGGGAGTCGCAGCTGGAACGCTTGCTTTCTGTGCGAGCCGCGCCGACATGAGTCCGACAACAACCGCCATTCCGAGCAGCGCGGCCACGGCAACCGCCAGCCACTGCATCGAGGTCTGACGCCTCGGTGGCGCCAGCACAGCCTGCACGATGTCGCGCCGCAGGCCGGCTGCCGGCGGATGGGCCGCCTGCTCCCTCTCGAACGCCGAGCGGATCTCCGAGCGCAGGTCATCCATCAGGTCATCTCCAGGCCCGGGCGCAGCTTCTTCGCCGCCCGGTACACACGGGTCTTCGCTCCCGCCGCGGTCAGGCCGAGGACGGCGCCGACCTCCACCAGCGGAAGGTCAAGGTAGAAGTACAGAAACAGCGCCAGCCGCTCATCCCGCGGCAGGCGGTTCAGGGCTCGATCGAGATCGGTGGTCTCGGCGACATCTGGTTCCTCACGCTGGACCTCGGGCAGCCGGATGACCGACCACCACCGCGCGCGACGCATGCTCCGGCACTGGTTGGCGACGATGGCGAGAAACCACGCCCGCGCCGAAGCCGCTTTGTTCAGCTGGCGCATGCGGCGCCACGCCGTAAAGGCCGCCTCCTGGACCGCGTCGTGTGCCTCATCTCGATTTCGCAGAATCGCGAGCGCAGTGCGATAGCCGGCTTCCAGGTGCGGGCCGATGAGGGAGTCGAAATCTCCCTCGCGGGAACGGGGATGCGTCACCGCCAGCTCTTGCACAGCCTCGTCATGTAGACGCGGCCGACCCCGAATTAGTTTCGGCCGGTTTCCCGCTCCCCTAACTGTGGCTCAGGTAATGGTGACCCGGTCCGTCTTGCTCCGAATGGCGGTTGTGTCCGCCGCCACCTGGGTCAGTTTCGCGTCCTGGGCCGGGGTGAGGCCGCCCAGCGTCAGCTTCGCCAGCTCCGCGCGCACGATGGCGTGGATCTTGGCGTCGAACAGCTGCGAGAACGTGTTGGCGGGGTTCGGGGTGCCTTCTCCATACAGCACGGCGTCATTGACGCTTTGTGAGTTGCCGAGCGTCCTAACCAGCATTGCGTGTTCTTCAGGAGTCAATTCGAAACCCTCCAATGGAGAATAGAAACCCATCAACGATCCGCCGTAATGGTTGGCGGCCCAGGGGGACGCCACGATCGCCGCCAGTTGATCGACCGCGTTGGTGGCAGCCAGCACGCCTGCGTACTGGGGGAGGTGAAAAGTTGCGATGCACGCTTGCGCAAACGCATCCAGAGACGCGTAGTGGATCACGACACCGTTGTTTTCGATGTTCCCCAGGTTGTAGGGTGCGCCCGCCCAACTCGTACCCCATGACGTTTCGTTGGCCCATTGCGCGAGAAGAGCAATCGGATCGATGCCAGTCCCTGCGGAGACCTGGTTTGCCGTCGGTCGATAGGCGGCGTGAAATCCGTCCGGGGTCAACCTACTCCAGGTAGTCCCTCAGCTTCTTCGAGCGGGACGGGTGGCGGAGCTTCCGCAACGCCTTGGCCTCGATCTGCCGGATCCGCTCGCGCGTCACCCCGAACCGCTTCCCCACTTCTTCAAGCGTCCTCTGGTGCCCGTCGATCAACCCGAACCGCAGCTGCAGCACGCGCCTCTCGCGCGGAGTCAGGGTGTCCAGCACGTCCTCGACCTCCGAGTGCAGCATGGTCAGAGAAGCAGCGTCCGACGGCGACACCGCCTCGCGGTCTTCGACGAAATCGCCGAGGTGCGAGTCTTCCTCCTCGCCGATGGGCGTTTCCAGGGAAACAGGGTCCTGCGAGACCTTCACGATCTCGCGCACCTTCTCGGGCGTGATCCCCATTTCCTCGCCGATCTCGTCGTCCGACGGCTCGCGCCCCAGCTCCTGCAGCAGCCGCCGCGACACTCGGACCAGCTTGTTGATCGTCTCCACCATGTGCACGGGGATGCGGATCGTCCGCGCCTGGTCGGCGATGGCGCGGGTGATGGCCTGCCGGATCCACCACGTGGCGTAGGTCGAGAACTTGTAGCCCTTGTGGTAGTCGAACTTCTCGACCGCTCGGATCAGGCCCATGTTGCCTTCCTGGATCAGGTCCAAGAACGACATGCCGCGGCCGATGTACTTCTTGGCGATCGATACGACCAGCCGCAGGTTGGCCTCGGTCAGCCGCTGCTTGGCCTCATATGCACGCTCGTAGCGCTCGGTCAGGCGGTAGCGCGCGATGCGGTACTGCTCGAGCGCCTCGGCTCGGACACGGGGCCGGGCACCGTTCGTCAACCGGCGCCGCTCCGCCGCGGCGGCGTCATTGAGACCGTCCAGCTTCGCGAGGTCGCCCAGGCCGAGGAGCTCCTGCGCGATGTGCTGCTGCTGACCCTTGCGCTTGACCGTGGAGAGCCGCTCGATGACCTCGGGCAGCAGCTCGTCGACCGAGCGCTGGCGCCCGTCGACCTCCTCGATTACGTTCAGGGCCTTCATCGCGTCGTGAAGCGGCTTGGCCTCGATCGCCTGGGCTAGCTCGACCTCGTCATTGGCCGTCAAGAGCGAGACGCGGCCGATCTCCTTCAGGTACATGCGGACCGGGTCGTCAAGCGAGACCGAGTCCATCATCTCGATGTCGAGCAGCATCTCGTCGTCGATCTGCTCGACCTCTTCGAAGTCCTTCTCGCCGTCGGTGACCTCGATCCCGATCTCTTTGAAGGCGGCGAAGATGCGGAAGATCTGGTCGGGCTCGGCGTCGATCTCCGGGAACCCCTGGAGGATGTCGTCCGGGGTGAGGTAACCCTGCTCCTTGCCCTTGATGATGAGCTGCTCGGCTACCGCCATCAGCTCGTCTTCCAGCTTCTGCTCCGGCTTCTCGACTACCTTGGCGGATTTGCCATTTGGTGTTTTTGCCGGCTTGGCGGCCGCCGCCTGCTTCACAACCCGCGCGATGACTAACCTCTCCTTTCCATTTCGGTGATGGCGCGGGCGAGCTCTCTGGCTTCAGCTTCCAAGCGCGCCACCCTTTCCGAGTCCTTGCCCCGTTCGGCCTCGGATAGCTCGCGGATTATCCCACTGTGCATACCCTTCATGTGTTCCAGCCGGATTCTGTCGGCCAGCTCCACTGCCACCTCGTCGTCCACGTTCGGCGGCGGCGCCGCCCATGCTCGTCTGATCAGATCCTGCTCCTCCGGGGGATATCCGGCCAAATCGGCCTCGAGCCCGGAGGGGCCTCCGCGCTCGTAGCTCTCCAGCATACGGACGTAAATGGCTCGATCGTCTTGCTCCAACTCCTGGGGGGTGAGCTTTGGTCGCACTCGTTCGAACGCGCCGGGCCTGACCGCGAGCAAACGCAGCAGGTAGCCGCCGGCGGTCTGCTTCTTGAGCCCGCCGGGTGCCTTCAGCCCGTTGGACGGCCGCGGCGGCAGGGACGTGGGCTCCGGGTCGCGCAGCAAAAGATGGCGCGAGATACCGGTGTGGCGTTCGGCGGCCTCGGCGTAGCTCTCGCGGAGACTCTCGGGGAACTGCCGGATCCACTCGCGCAATCTGCCTGCGGCCAGCTCGACCTGGTTCGGATTGGTCGGGTTGAGCCCAGTCGAGTCCTCGGCCATTCCCGCCTCGAAGCCCGACGGCGCCTGCGCCACCAGCTCTTCCCACTGCGCCACGGCGTCGGGTGCGGCTGAGCGTAAGAACTCGTCGGGATCTTTCGCGTCGGGCAGGGTGACGACTCGTGTCCTCATCGCATGGGCGGCGGCCAGGGCGGCTGCCTTGCGCATGGCCGCGCGACCGGCGCGGTCCGAGTCGAAGACCAGCACCAACTCGTCAGTGAAGCGCTTCAGCAGGCGGACCTGGTCGTCGGTCAATGCGGTGCCTGAGCTCGCCACCGCGTTGCTCACCCCGAACTGATGGGCGGTGATCACGTCGAACTGACCCTCCATCAGCGCGGCCTGGCCACGACGCGTGATCTCGTCGCGGGCCAGGTCCAGGCCGAAGATCACTCTTCCTTTTATGTAGGCGGGCGTCTCGGGCGAGTTGATGTACTTGCGCGCCTCGTCCTGGCGGACTGTCCGGGCGGTGAACGCGAGGGCCTGGCCGCGCTCGTCGCGGATGGGGATGACCAGGCGCTCCGCGAAGAAGTCTGTGCCGTCGCGACGCATCAGTCCCGCCTCCTGCGCGTCGGCCAGGGAGCGCTTCTTGGCGCGCAGGTATTCGGCGAAGCCGCGCCCGGCCGGTGCGTATCCGAGCTGAAAGCGGCGCGCGGTCTCCTCCCCCACACGTCGCGATTCGAGCAGCCGCCGTCCAGGTTCGCCGGCGGGCATCTTCCACAGCACGTACTCGTAGTACTGCGTGGCCAGCTTGAGCAGCTCGAGGATGCGCTTGCGGACGTCGGCCCGCTCCATCTGCTCGGGGGTGAGCTTGCGCAGCTCGACTCCCGCCCGCTCTGCCAGCAGCTGCAGTGCGCCGCGCTTGTCGGTCTTCTCGATCAGCTCGACGAATGTGAAGACGTCGCCCTTCCGCTCGCAGCCGAAGCAGTACCACGACTGCCGCTGTGGGTTGACGTGGAAGCTCGGACTCTCCTCCTGGTGGAACGGGCACAGGCCCCAGTAATCCTTGTTGCGCTTGGTCAGGCGAACGTATTCGGAGACGACCTTGATCAGGTCGACCTTCGCCTTTACCTCCGCGAAGGCGTCATCGGACGTCTGGGTGGGCACGGGATAATTCTGACTGCCTATGGCGCGACGTTCCATGGTGTGGGTTAAGGAAGATCCCCTGGGAGCGGAATTCGCCACAGTCAGCATCTCGCGCGACGGCCTGACCGCCTCCGGGACTGCGATCGGGTCCTCGCCGTCTGGCTACCGGCTGGACTACAGGCTGGACACCGGCCCGGACTTCGTGACCCGGCGGCTCAGTGCCACCGCCCGCGGCGGGGGATGGCGCCGGAGGCTCGACCTGACTCGCCTCCGCTCGGGCAGGTGGGTTTGCGCAGGCGTCATGAGTGACATGAAGGCCGTCGCCGGCGCTCTGGACTGCGACCTGGCGCTGTCTCCGCTTACCAACACCATGCCGGTACTGCGCCACGGCTTGCTCGAGGGGGGCGGGCCGCTCGAGTTCATGATGGCCTTGGTGTCTGTGCCGGACCTGCGCGTGATCCCCAGCGTCCAGCGCTACAGGTTTCTTCGCAAGTCCGGCAAGCACTCCGTGATCAGGTACGAGTCGCAGTCACGCGACTTCGTCGCCGAGCTCACCTTTGACCTGGACGGGTTGTGCCTGGACTACCCTGGCATCGGGCACAGCGTTTGAGGCACGAAGAATATGCGGGGCGCGGTGGGCTGACCGCGCCCCGCTGAGCTACACCGCTGTCGCCTCTGGTTCCGGCTCGGCTTCTGGCTCTGGCTCCGCTTGCGGGGCAAACCGAGGTTCCGGCGCGACGCCCACGTCACCGATCCCGATCCGGTCGTACATCCGCCGCAGCGGGCGGGGCGCCCACCAGTTGACGTCGCCCAGGAGTCGCATCACGGCCGGCACGACGAGCGACCGCACGATGGTCGCGTCGATTGCAACCGCGATCGCCAGCCCGATGCCGATCGCCTTGATGATCACGACCTCGGCCAGACCGAAGGCCATGAACACTGTGAACATGATTGCCGCGGCGCCGGTGATAAGGCGTCCGGTGCGCTCGAGCCCGCTCGCCACCGCGGCCGTATTGTTGCCGAGGCGCAAGTACTCCTCGTGCATGCGGCTGACGAGAAGTACCTCGTAGTCCATCGACAACCCGAACACAATCGAGAACAAGATCACCGGGATGCTCGGGTCCAGCGACTGCGGCGTGAAGCCAAGGATGTTCGCGAAGTGACCCTGCTGGAAGATGAAGACCAGGGCTCCGAACGATGCGCCGATGGAGAGGAAGTTGAGGACAACGGCCTTCAGCGGCAGCACGACCGAGCCGGTGAGCAGGAACAGCAGCACGTAAGTGACCAGAACGACGGTGCCGACCGCCAGCGGAACCTGGTTGTAGATAAAGGTGATCACGTCGACGTCGATCGCGGTCTCACCCCCAACCAACACTTGGCCGTCGGTGATTCCCTTGTCGGCGCGGATTGTCTTCAGAATGTTGCGCGCCTCATCGGAGCTCATGTCGGCGTTGGTGGTCGCCTTGATGAGGACGATGTGCTTGCCCACGGTGCTCGCCATGAGCTGGCGCGCAAGCTGGGGGATGTTGCTCGCCTCGCCGGTGTACAGCTGCTCGTACTCGTAGAGGCCGAGCTTCGGGTCGAGATCGTAAATCGACGTCGTGTGCAGGACGTTGGGGATGGCTGCGATCCGGCGGTCCAGGGCGTACTGGTCCGCGATGCGGCTGGCAGTGAGCGGCGACCCGTCGGGGTAATTCACCACGATGTTGAACGTGGTCTGGTCCTGGCCAGGAAAGTTGGCGGTCAACCGGTCGAAGCCCTGCCGCGCCTCGAGGCGCGAGGGCAGCATGTCGACGTTGCCGTTAGCCAGGCGGAGCTGCAGGAACGGGGTTCCAGCTGCCAGCAAGAAGGCAACTGTCGGAACCAATACGATCACGGGCCGCTTCATGACCCATCTCGCCAGGCCCGCCCAGAAACCACCGCCGCCGGCTGACCGGCGAAATGATGGGATGCGCCAGCGGTTCACGCGTGGGCCGATGAGCGCGAGCAGCGCGGGCAGGAACGTGAGTCCGTAGAAGACGGCGACCGCGACGACTATCGCGCCCGCGGCGCCCATCGATGCCATGAACGTGCCCTGGAAGAACAGCATCGCGGACAGGCCCACCGCCACAGTCAGGCCGGAAAAGGTGATGGCGCGACCTGCCGTGGCCATTGTGGTCGCGAGCGCATCCTCACGGGTTTCCCCGCGCGCGAGTTCGTCACGGAACCGGTTGACGATGAAGAGCGAGTAGTCGATCGACACGCCGAGTCCGATGAGGGTGACGATGTTGATCGCGTACTGCGAGACATTGGTGAAGTGGTTGAGGAAGAACGTGCCGCCGATTCCGCCGACAATGGTCAGGATCCCGACTCCGAGCGGCAACCCGGCAGCGACAACCGAGGCGAAGATGATGACGAGAAGGATGAGCGTGACCGGGAGAGTCACGTACTCCGCGCGCTGCAGGTCAGACTCGAGCGTGTTGTTGAAGGCCTGGTTGATGGCGACAAAGCCGGTTCCCGTCACGGTGAGAGTGGTTGTCTTGACGCTCCCGCGGAGCTCGTCATAGTCCTTCCACGCCTGGTGGCCGGATGACTTGAGCTCAACGCTGACCAACGCTTCGTGGCCATCTTTGGAGGTGAAGGCCTGCGCGACGAACGCGTTGGGCGCGTTGTAGGGCGTCACCATGCTCGCGATGCGCGGGTCGCCCTGAATCGGCGCGAGCGCATCGGCGACCGCGGCCTGGTATTGCGGGTCGGAGACCGAGAGCGTGTCGCTGCGGAAGATTAGGTCAAAGTTCGACGTGATCTTTGCGGCCCCGAGCTCGCTTGTGACGAGGTTGCCGGCCTTCGCCGACTCGAGGTTGCTGGTGAGCGGGCCGCCACTGGTGAGCGTGCCCCCCATCAGCATGAAGGCGACCGAGATGGCGAGGACCACCCCTGATCCGACCAGCGTGGCCCATCGGAACCGATAGACGAAACGACCCCAGCCTGCGAACAATTTCCCCTTTCCTCCTGTTGCTTCTAGCCGCCCTGCCCGGGCGGATAAGCGGCTGACAATGACATGACCGCGAGGGTGTCGATCGCCTCGTCGGAGTTGAATTCCGGGTCGACCAGCTTCTGGACGATGATCCCGAGAATCGCCGCCCACACCACCCCCGCGATGCCTCGAGCCGGGCTCGGGTCGGCTTCGCGCTCGTGGAGCACCTGGCGGGCAATGTCCTCGACGTGGGCGCGGTCCCTGCCGATGAACTCGCGCACTCCTGCACCGATGACGGGGTCGTGCAGGCCGACGCCGATCAGCTGGATGTAGAGGGCCTTGGTGTCGCGGCTCGAGCGCATCATCTCCTTGGTCTCCTCAAAGGCCTTGAGCGCCCCTGCCTCGCCCTCGACGCCACCGCCCACCTCCACCTTCCTGCAGACGTACTCGAGGACCGCGAGCACAAGCAGCTGCTTCGACTTGAAGTAGTAATGGACGAGCCCCTGGGCGACGCCCGCCTCTTCGGCGATGTCCTTGATCGAGGTGTTCTCGTACCCCTGGCGGCTGAGGACAGTGAAAGCCGCCTGGAGGATCTTCTCGCGGGTGTCACTGGACAACTTGAGTTCGTCTTGCTCCTTTGGTTGAACGGTCAATCATTCCTGGTTGACTATTCAACCAAATCTGGGGAAGCGCTGTCAAGGGGGTTCTGAGGAATTGTTGCGCTTGCATTCGTAGCGGCGTGACCGCGGGGTCGAAGCACGCGCGTGCCCGCACCGCCGGGAACCCCTAAGCTCGTTTGGTGACTCGCGCCGTCGAGGAGCTCAACCGCCGGATGCTGCGCGCCCGAGACGCGATGGACCGGACCTACTCTCAGCCGCTCGACATCGTCGAACTGGCGGGAGTGGCCAGCGTTTCACAAGCCCACTTCATCCGTACGTTTCGGGCGACGTTCGGCGAGACCCCACACCGCTACCTGCAGCGCCGTCGTGTCGAGCGCGCGATGTTTCTGCTGCGCGAGAGCCGGCGCACGATCACCGACATCTGCCTGGACGTCGGATTCACCAGTCTGGGCACTTTCAGCCGGACGTTCCGAGATATCGTGCGCGTGACCCCGACCGACTACCGGGAGCGGAGCGAGCCGATCAACGCGCCGACGTGCTTCACGATGGCGTGGATGCGACCGAGCCAGGATCGAGCAGTTTTGGAGAAGCTGAGCCACTTGAACGGCCAATAGCATCGACCTGAAGTTCAAGACACACAGGGGGAACAAGCGATGCTCGAGTCGATCAACATCTCGCACATCTTCGTCTTCGACCAGGACAAGGCCCTGGACTTCTACGTCGGCAAGCTGGGCCTCGAAGTCAGTAACGACCTGGACCTCGGCGTTATGCGCTGGCTTACTGTCAGGGTGCCAGGCGATTCCTCCCGCGACATCCTCCTCGAGATTCCAGGCCCGCCGGGGATGGACGCCAAAGCGGCAGAGCAGGTCCGCGAACTGGTGAGCAAGGGCGCCAGTGGGTTCACAGTCGGATTCACCACCGACGACGCGAAAAAGACATACGAAACGCTCAAAGCTAAGGACGTTGAGATCAACGACAACCTCAACGAGCGCGATTACGGGATCGACTTCGGCATTCGCGACCCGTTCGGCAACCACATCCGGATCGTGCAGCTTGCTCCGACATCGCACCAGGTCGGCACGAAGAAGGCCGCCGTCAGATGACGCGATTCCGGACGGAAGTTCTGCTCGCGGGCAAGACCGCGACCGGCGTCGAGGTCCCGGCGAAGGTTGTGGAGGCGCTTGGCTCGACCAAGCGCCCCCTGGTGCGGGTGACTATCAACGGCTACACGTACCGCAGCGCGATCGCCCCGATGGGCGGAGTCTTCATGCTCGGCATCAGCGAAGAGGTCCGCAACAGCGCGCGCGTGAAGGCGGGCGACACAGTCGACGTCGACCTCGAGCTGGACACTGAGAAGCGCGCAGTCGAGGTGCCGCCGGAGCTGAAGAAAGCTCTCGCCAGGGACGCCCGGGCGAAGAAATATTTCGAGAGCCTGTCTTACAGCAGGAAGGCGGCGCTCGTGAACCCGATCGCGCACGGCAGGACGGCCGACACCCGGGAGCGAAACCTGACCAAGGCGATGCAGGCGCTGAAGGCCGGCAAGGTTTAGCGCTCGGCTTCCGCGGCGCGGATCAGATCCCGCAGGGATTGCTCCGGTCCGCGCTGCAGCTCCCCGCCTAGCACACTTCGCACCAGCCAGCCCCGCCACCCGGGCGGGAGATTGAAGTCTCAATTGAACCGGACGAGCGTGCCGCCTTCCCTGGTCTCGGTCAGGGTGATCCGTTCGTAGTTGACGACGCCGAAGGGCAGGTGCACCACGATGTCAATCCATCGCTTGTGCGGATCCAGGTCGCGGACGTCGAACCGCACCGGCCAGCGCCGGCCGAACCCGGGAGCCGTGAGCTTGATCACCTGGCCCGCGGCCATCGCGCCAGGTGGAGCCGCGTCCACGTAGCTCGCGTCGTTCCATTCATGGATTCGCTCCGGAGCGGTCAGCACGCTCCAGATCCTCTCCGGTGGCGCCTTGCTGACCGCCGCCGGACAGACGTTGACGATCACGGGTCGAGCTTAGACGGCGACAGCTCCGGGCGCGCTGGTCGCGTCCGACACCACCTGCCCCTCAAACGGATGACGCGGTCGGTCTTGGCGGCGATGTCGGCTCCGTCGGCAGCGAGAGCAGTCACGATGTCTCAGGTACGGCCACCTAGACCCGCCCGCCAGCCGACGTACACCTGACTGAGCCTCGGCGGACGATCAGGTCAGGACGCCGGTCGAAACTGCCTTCCACACCACCCGCGCCTGGTCGTAGGTCTGGTCGCCGGGCTGGATGACCCCGCCCGAAAACCTACCTGGTGCCAGCACCTGCGCCGATCGCCGCTTGCGCCGCGGCGAGGCGCGCCACGGGCACCCGGAACGGGCTGCACGACACGTAGTTCAGGCCGAGTCTGTGGCACAGATGGATCGAATCAGGGTCTCCGCCGTGCTCGCCGCAGATTCCGACCTCGAGGCCACGCCTCGTTTTGCGGCCTTCCTTTACGGCCAGCTCCATCAGCCTGCCCACGCCGCGCTCGTCGATCGTCTCGAACGGGTTGCGCGGCAGGATCTTCTGCTCCAGGTAGCGGACGATGAAGGCGCGCTCCGCGTCGTCGCGGGAGAAGCCGAACGTCGTCTGGGTCAGATCGTTGGTGCCGAAGGAGAAGAACTCCGCCTCTTCGGCGATCTCGCCCGCGGTGAGCGCTGCCCGCGGGATCTCGATCATGGTGCCGAACTTGTACGGGACGGTGACTCCGGCCTCCTTCTGCACCGCCTCGGCGACCGGCTTCAGCTCCGCGTGCACCGCCCGCAGCTCGGCGACGGTGCCGGCGAGCGGGATCATGATCTCCGGCCTGGCGTCGACCTTCCTCTTGCGTAGATTGGCGGCCGCTTCCATGATCGCCCGCACCTGCATGCGGGGAATCTCCGGATAAAGGATCGACAGCCGGACTCCCCGCAAGCCGAGCATGGGGTTGGCCTCGTGCAGCTCCTCGACGCGTGCGAGCAGCCTTTCCTTCTCGGCCAGGAGCGCCGGGTTCTCGCCAGTGTCCTTGAGGTGCGTTGTCTCGCGGATCAGGTCTTCGAGGCTGGGCAGGAACTCGTGCAGCGGCGGGTCGATCAGCCGGATGATCACCGGCAGCCCGGCCATCTCCTTGAAGATGCCCTCGAAGTCGCCGCGCTGGATCGGCAGCAGCTTGGCGAGCTGCTTCTCACGCTCGGCGCTGGTCGAGGCCATGATCATCGCCTGCACGATCGGCAGCCGGTCCTGCTCCATGAACATGTGCTCCGTTCGGCACAGGCCCACACCCTGCGCGCCGTTCTCGCGCGCCTTGCTCGCGTCGCGCGGATAATCGGCGTTCGCCCACACCTCGAGCCGGCGCAGCTCGTCGGCCCAGCGCAGGATCGCGCTCGCCGCCGGGTGCTGGTTCAGCGAGCGAGCTTCGATGGTCGGCACGTTGCCGACGTATACCTCGCCGGTCGTGCCGTCGATCGTGATCTGGTCGCCTTCGCGGATCGTCCTGCCGTTGGCCGAGAACTGGCGCTGCCGGACGTCGACGTCGATCGAGCTCGCGCCAACCACGCACGGCCGGCCCATGCCGCGCGCCACCAGCGCCGCGTGCGAAGCGGTGCCTCCGGTCTGGGTGAGGATGCCTTTCGCTTCGACCATCCCGTGCACATCGTTCGGGTTGGTCTCGACGCGGACCAGGATCACGGCCTTGCCCTGCTTGCCCCACTCCACCGCGGTGTCGGCGTCGAAAACTGCACCGCCGCTGGCGGCGCCGGGTGACGCGGGAACACCTTTCGCCAGCGGCTGAACTTTGGCCGAGGGATCGACGCGAGGAAACAGCAGCTGCTCCAGCTGGCGAGGCTCGACGCGCGCGACGGCCTCCTTCCTGGTAATGAGCTTCTCCTTCACCATGCCGACCGCGATGTTCACGGCCGCCTCGCCGGTGCGCTTGGCCGCACGCGTCTGCAGCATGTACAGCTTGCCGCGCTCGATCGTGAACTCGAGGTCCTGCACGTCCTTGTAGTGCCTCTCGAGCTGGCGGGCGTATCGCTCGAACTGCGCATACACCTTGGGCATCTGCTTCTTCAATGCGCTTATCGGCTCGGTGTCGCGCACTCCGGCGACGACGTCCTCGCCCTGGGCGTTGGGCAGGTAGTCGCCGTATAGCTCCCTGGCGCCCGTGATCGGGTCGCGCGTGAACGCGACGCCGGTGCCCGACGTCTCGCCCATGTTGCCGAACACCATCATCTGCACGTTGACCGCCGTGCCGAGGTCGTCCGGGATGCGCTCCAGGCGGCGGTAGGTCTTCGCGCGGTCGGTGTTCCAGGACTTGAACACGGCGTCGATCGCGTCCCGCAATTGCTCGATGGGGTCTGACGGGAACTCGCGACGTGTCTCTTCCTTATATAAGGCGAGGAAGCGGGCGACCAGCAGCCGCAGGTGCTCGGGCTTCAGCTCGGGGTCGGTCTTGACTCCCGCCTTTCGTTTCGCTTCCTGCAGCGCTTCCTCGAACCTCTCACCCTGGATGCCCTTGACCGTCTTGCCGAACATCTGGATGAAGCGCCGCCGCGCGTCGAGCGCGAATCTCTCGTCCGTGGTCAGCGCAGTCAGGCCCTTCGTCGTCTCTTCGTTCAGACCCAGGTTGAGGACGGTGTCCATCATCCCGGGCATCGAGAACTTCGCCCCCGATCGAACGCTGACGAGCAGCGGATCCTTCGGGTCGCCGAACTTCTTGCCCGCGTTGCGCTCGAGGGTCTTCAGGTTGGTCAGCACCTGCTCCCACAACCCAGGTGGGAACCTCCCACCGCTGGCGTAGTAGGCGCGACAGGCCTCTGTGGTGATCGTGAAGCCGGGCGGCACTGGCATGCCGGCCCGGGTCATCTCCGCGGCCCCAGCCCCTTTGCCTCCCAGGAGGTCGCGCATTTTGGCCGAACCCGCGGAGAACTGATAGATCCACTTATGAGCTCGGGGCAATGTCAGGTCATTTTAAAGTTGCGCCGTGGATGACCTCGGGGCCGCGACCGACGACCAGGTCATCCTGGCCTGGCTGCAGGCGGAGATCGAGTCGGCCGACTTCCAGGCCTATGTCATTGGCAACCCGCCGAACCCGGCCAATCTCTCTGCGGCCCTGAAGGCGGCGCGCTCGCCCGATCTTCGGGACCCGGAACAGAACGAGCTGCGACGACAGATCATCACATCCGTCTACGGTTTCGGCCGGGGCGTGGGTTCGTTCGAGGGGTTGGCCGACGACCTGGCGTGGCGTCGATATCGGATCACCGCCGATGAGGTCGCGGAGATGCTGTATGCGCGCCGCGACGGGGCGTGGCGCTTGCTGTCACCGGTGACGCGTAAAGTCGCGGAGGGGGCGACCAACGTCGGCCACATCTTCACCGGCGACTCCACGAACATGGTCGTGCTCTCGCTGGCGTCGGGGCTTTGTCACTCCGACAAAAAGGTGCCGGAGATCATCGCGCTGCGGCGTCCGGACCGCTCGCTGGTGATCCTGGAAGGTCACGCGCGCGCGACCGCGATCGTGCTCGAGGCGCACCGCTTTCCGCACGGCGTGCAGGTCTACGTCGGCGAGGGCCCAAGCGTGGCGAACTGGCCGTACCTCTAGGCATCGGGACCGCTCGGTGCCGGCACCGGGATGAGTCCGCGCCTCAAAACGGCGGGGGCAACGCCGCCACGATCGCGGCCGAGGCTATGAGCCCGATTACAAGCGCAAGCTCGAGGCGGTGCCGCCGCAGGATTGCGGCGACGGCAACCACACCGACAATCAAGACCTTTAACAGCAGTGTCCGGCCGTAGTCGCTCGTCAGCAGCGACGAGCCGAAGCGCGTGTGTGCGAACGCGAGGAGCAACCCGGTCGACACCGCAACTCCGAACGTGATCGCCGCGTAGCGCCCGAAGCGCCGGTCCGGCGCGCGAACGAAGGCGGCGAGTCCACCGACCCACAGCCCCATCGCGATCACGTGGATCGCGACGAACAGCTGCGCGACTCCTGGAAGCCCAGGAATCGCGTGAGCACTCGCCCCGTCGAGCACGGCGATCACGGCTCCGGTCGCCAGCAGCGGCCATGCGCGCCCGGTTGCCAGCAGAGTCCACATCAGCAGGGCGGCGCCAAGGCGCAATCCGAGGAGGCGGCCGAAGGTCGAGCCGAGCACCGCAAGCGCCGTGTCGCCATCGAAGGACAGGCTCGCCAGCTGGCCCAGCAGGGCGAGCGGCTCGGCGCCGATCAGCAGAGATACGCCGACTCCGACCATCGACGCCGCGAAAGTGCGTCGAACCAGGATTCCGTATCCGACCACGCCGACGACAAGCGCAAAGCCGATGAAGTGGACCCAGCGCGCCAGCGCCTGCAGGCCCACGCCGGCCGCGCTCGCGGTTCCGACCTCCGGCGCATCAAGCAGGGCCGAAAAAGGATTCGCACTCGTATGGCCGACCACGAAGCGAAACGCGCCGCGCGAGGGATGCGTGTCGGCGGCGAAGACCTGCCAGCTCACGACATACGTACCGAGCTCGGCGCCGTTGACCGAAGCCTCCAGCACCGATCCGCGACTTATCGCCGGCGCAGCGACCTGGCGGCCGCTCGGGCTGAAGACCTTCATGCCCGCGCCCGCGGGCGTGACCGGCTCACTGAAGATCAACGTCACCACGGACGGGGGTGACTCCCGCACGGAGTCCGGCGCCGGGTCGGCGCCCAGCAGCACGGCGTGCGCGAGAGCGCCGTGCGGGACGAGAGCGGCGGCGATGGCGAGAACGGCGACCGCGAGACGCCGCCTCAGCCTCAGGAGTAGGCCAGCCCCTCTGCGGGCTCCAGCACCTCTGGCACTACGACGGGCCGAGCCCGCACCCGGCCGATGCGCAGGACAAGCCCGGCAGCGATCAGACAGAGTAGGCCCGAGCTCAGAAACGCCAGCTGGTAGTCGCCGAAGAACGTCCGGGCGGCGCCGGCCGCGAAAGCGATCGATGCCGCGCCGAGCTGGTGAGACGCAAAGATCCAGCCGTACACGATCGCAAAGTTCTGCTGCCCGAAGGCGCGCCGCGCCAGCTGCACGGTCGGTGGCACGGTCGCGACCCAGTCGAGGCCGTAGAACACGATGAACAGGATCAGTCCAAACTGCGGACTGCCGAAGACATAGGGAAGCAACAAGAGCGAGAGACCCCGCAATCCGTAGTAGATGAACAGAAGCCACCGGCTGTCGAAGCGGTCTGTAAGGTAGCCGGACGCGAGCGTGCCCACCACGTCGAACACGCCTATCACCGCGAGCATGCTGGCGGCAGTGACCTCGGCCATGCCGTGGTCGATCGACGCGGGAATCAGGTGCGTGCCGATCAGGCCGTTCGTGGAGGCGCCGCAGATGAAGAAGCTGCCCGCAAGCAACCAGAAATCGCGTGAGCGAACGCCGATGCCGAGACCGCGGAAGGCGTTGAGGATCGGGCTGCCGGTCGTGGTCGGTGTGGCGTCTCTCTCGCTCGTGCCGTATGCAGTCAACCCGACGTCGCCAGGCCGGTTGCGCAGGAAGAAGGCGACGATGGGAACAACAGCCAACGCGCCGGCGGCAACGGTGACTGAGGCGTAGCGCCAGCCGACGCTCTGCGCCAGCCAGCCGAGCCACGGGAGAAAGATCAGCTGCCCCGTCGCCCCTGCGGCCGTCAGCGCACCGAGCACCAGACCTCTGCGCTGAACGAACCAGCGGCTGGCGACCGTCGCGGCAAGAACCGAGGCCATGCTGCCAGTGCCGAGGCCGACCACCACGCCCCACAGGACGTACAGCTGCCAGGGCGAATTCATGACCGTGGTCAGCAGCGCCCCGGCGGCCACGGTGATCAGGGCGCCGACCGTGACGGCGCGCAGGCCAAACCTATCCATGAGGGCAGCCGCGAAGGGACCGGTTAGCCCGAAGAGGATGAGGTTGATCGAGACCGCTACCGAGATCACGGCCCGGTTCCATCCGAACTCCTGCTGGAGGGGGACGATCAGGACGCTGGGCGTGGCGCGGAAACCCGCCGCGCCCATCAGCGCGACGAAGGTGACGGCGGCGACGATCCAGGCGTAGTGAATCCGCTTCACCTGAGCATCATCTGCGAACCGGATGACGCGGGTGAGGATTCCACACGTGCGCCGTCTACGTCATCTCCGCGCTCACGATGCCGTGGTCGCCCAGGCACTTGCCAGTCTCAACAACGCACTGTTGCTGAAGTCCCTGGGCTGAGCCTGAATTCTGTTTGCTTGCCGGTCCAGCGATAATCCGCCGGGGGAGCGCGCGTTCTGGCCGTTTGTGAGGTGAGGTAATGACCCAACCACGCGAGATCCGTCACTACGGCTGGATCCCCGACGTCCCCGACCAGCGCGACCATCTGTACTCGGCCCCGGCGCCAATCCTCAAAGCTCTTCCCACCTCCACCGACCTCCGCCGTCAGTGCCCGCCCGTCTACGACCAGGGCGCGCTCGGCAGCTGCACCGCAAATGCGATCGCCGCGGCGATCGAGTTCGACCGGATGAAGCAGAAGCTCTCCGACTTCGTCCCTTCGCGCCTGTTCATCTACTACAACGAGCGCGTGATCGAGGGGACGGTGCCAATCGACAGCGGAGCGATGCTGCGCGACGGCATCAAGACCGTGGCGAGCGACGGAGTGTGCCCCGAGCCGGAGTGGCCTTACGACATCACCAGATTCACGCGAAGGCCGCCGCAGAAGTGCTACGACGACGCCAAGCTCGACCGCGCCGTCTCCTACCAGAGCATCATCCAGGACCTGAACCAGATGAAGGGATGCCTGGCATCGGGCTACCCGTTCATCTTCGGATTCACCGTTTACCAGAGCTTCGAGAGTGAGGTCGTGAAAAAGGGCGGCCATGCTCCGATGCCAGCCTGGGGCGAACGACCCGTGGGCGGGCACGCGGTGATGGCGATCGGCTACGAGGACACCAAACAGTGGTTTCTGGTCCGCAACTCATGGGGCGACGACTGGGCCCTGAAGGGCTACTTCACGCTGCCGTACGCGTACTTCGTCCAGCCTGGCCTGGCACGGGACTTTTGGACGATCAGGCTGGTCGGAAAGTAGTTACAGCCACCAACCGGAGCCCGGCGGGCGTATCAGGGAGGGGGCCCGCCGGGTCGGCTGGAGCTTCGGCCTCTAGGAGTAGAGATGGGGAGTGTTGGAGGAGGAGGCCGTACCCCTGGGGTATTCACTTACGGCGCTTCTTAACGGGCTCACGGCCCAAATCTTGCGTGTGAATTGAATTGATGCCAAAAAGCCGTCTCGAGGGGTTCGCCGACGGGATTTTCGCCTTCGCCGCCACCCTCCTGATCCTCAACCTGGCCGTTACGGAGGGCTCGCCGCTCGGGCAGCAGTTGCTCGAGATCTGGCCCAGCTATGTCGCCTACGCTGTCAGCTTCACCACCATCGGCATCATCTGGATGAACCACCACCTGGTGATGCACCAGATCTCGCACGTCAATCGCGTCTTCCTGATCCTCAACGTGCTGTTCTTGATGGTGATCGCGTTCATCCCATTCCCTACCCGCCTGCTCGCCCTCCACATCAACCACGACGGCGCCCAGGCGGCGGCGCTCGCTTACGGGCTCACTCTGACCCTGACCGCGATCCTGTTCAACGCCATGTGGCGCTACGCGGCGTGGAACAACCGCTTGATCCGGCAGGACGCCGACCCGAAAGTCGTGAGTGGCATCAGCCGGAGCTACGTGCTCGGCCCGACCATCTACTTCGTCGCGACGCTGGTCGCACTGCGCAGTCCGCAAGCCAGCGCGGGCCTGTACGTGGCGATCGCGATCTTCTACGTGGCGGAAAGTTCGATCTTCGGCGGTCGGTGACGATCAGCCTGAGTGCTTTTGCAGAAAGGCGAGCGTCTTTTCGTTGAAGGCTGCCACGTTCTCGTAAATCGGCGCGTGCGAGCAGTCTTCGAACACATACAGCTCTGAGCCCTTGATCTGACCGTGCAGCGCGTCCGCGAAGCGAGTCGACGTCACCAAGTCGTAGCGGCCGAATGTGATCTGCGTCGGCGCCTTGATCCGGCTCAGACCAGCCTCGCAGTCGTGGTAGAGAACGGCGTCCGACTCGCGCAGGAAGGCGTCGACCGGCTGCACCGGGCGGCTGCGGATGAAGTCAGCGAGCGTCTGGATTAGATCGGGTTTCGCGGCGTACGTCTCGGGCCGCAAGCACCAGGGCAGGATCCCGGTGATCACGACCTCCGGCACATTGCCCAGGCCGTTGGCCATGGCTCGCCAACCCTCGACCACAGTCTTCAGAAAGAGGTCCGTCTTCGGCCAGGCGCTGTGAAGGGAGAGCGTCTTCACCTTGTTGGGGTACTTCGAAGCGAGCCACATGCCGACCGCCGCGCCCAGCGACAGGCCTGACACGTGCGCCTGCTCCACACCGATCGCCTGCATGAACGCCGCGACGTCGTCGGCAAACAGCTCGGTCGAATACGGGCCGTCCGGCTTGTCTGACTGCCCCGCGCCACGCGGGTCGATGGATATGCAGGTGAAGTGCTTTGCGTAATCGGCGGCCTGGAATGCATAGCAGGCGTTGTCGGCGGCGAGATATGGGATCAACACGAGCGACTCCCCGCTCCCCTGCTTCTCGTAGTACAGGTTGACGTTGTTCGCGCGGACTGTCGGCATGGCGTCGACCTCCCACTGTGAACGCGGGCCGGCTCGCGCCCCATCTTAGGTCTCGAGAGACGGTGACGAGGGCCCCGCGCCGGGGCCCTCGCTGTTTTCAGTCGGAGCCTGACTCCTCGAACGGCGAGTGCGCGTTGAATACAAAAGACAGGTCCTTCACCGCCGCGTCCCGCGTACCAAGCGCTTTCAGCCCGAAACGGTGCTCGATGGTCGCGAGGATCGAGGTCGTGTCGTACTGGGTGTGGTCGACAACGAAGTCATCACGCAGTCGCGGGGCGACGATGAGGGCCGGGATCCGCGTGCCGGGCCCCCATGCGTCGTGAGGTCCATTCTTCCGACCCTGTCCAGGAGGAGTGACGTGGTCCCACGAGCCGCCGAACTCGTCATAGGTGACCACAACCATGGTGTCCTCGGCACAAGCGCTGTTCTCGATCAGTTGCAAGAGCTGGACCAGATGGTTACTGCCCTGGCTTACGTTGGTGTATCCGGGGTGCTCGTTTTCGAGGCCGAGGGGCTTGACGAAGCTGACCGGCTTGAGGTTGCACTGCTCCTCCCCTGAACTCCGCGCCAGCCGGAGGAAAGCCTCCTCGTCCTGGAGATGCGCCGCCCGCAGCGGCCCGCTCTGATAGTTCGCGTAGTAGTTGAACGGCTGGTGGTGGGTCTGGAAGGTGGTGTCGGGACATAGCGGGAACGCCGAAGATGTGGATGCGCGCGGGTCCAAACACTTCGTCGGTCCGGCGCCGTTGGTCCAACCCGGCGCGTCCTGTAGACCTGCTGCGTTCGACCAACCACCGGCGTACCACGCCCAGTCGACGCCGGCGGCGTTCAGGCGGTCGCCGATCGTTGTTCCGTGAAGCGTGGGCAAGACAGCCCCAAACGAGCTCCTCGGCTGCACGCTGGGCTGCATCGTGTTGACCGCGTAGTTGCCGCAAGGCCGACCCTGCACCGTCGACGGACAGGCTTCGGTGAGAGGACCGTCTCGGACAGTGCCGAGCGCGTGGTACAGCTGGTAGTTGTTCGGCATTCCGTTCGCGTCGGTGATGGAATTGAGGTGGAGGGTCGCAATCGTGTTCGCTGGATCTGTGTCCACCGGGGTCGCGGCGGCGATCAGCCACTGATGGTTGAGGAACGAGCCGCCGAACGCAGCCTGGAAGAAGTTGTCCGAGATCGCGTAGCTCGGGTGATCTTCGGAGTGCAGGTACTTGTAGATGGGCAGCGCTTTGGTGTCGTAGTAACCCATCGTCAGGCCGACCGCGTCGCTGCCTGTCACGTACAGGTTTTGGCGACCGCCGTTGAGCTGATACTGCTCCTGATAGAAACGGTGCACGATATCGCGCGTGCAGCCGCCAACGGTGCCGGTCCCATTCAGCCAGCCGGTTGCCTTACTGAATTCCTTGCCCAACAGGGGGCATGTCGTGTCTGTCGGATGGATGTAGGCATCGATCTTGAACGGTGCATTGGCGAAGCAGCTTGACGCGGCGGCGAGGTTCACGTCGTTCTGAGCCAGGCATGTGTACCTTGTGCCGTCCTGGGCGAGCTGCGTCGTGTGTGCAGCGTTGGCGCGGGCGAGCCCGTTGACGCCTTCCCACCCGCCGTAGAGGTTGTCGAAGCTGTGGTTCTCCTCGTAGATCACGACGATGTGCTTGATCCGACCCAGGGCGCCGAGTTCGTTTTCGCCTGAGTTCCTGTTCCCCTCCTCGGCCAGCGCGATCACGGGCCCGACGGCCGTGACCGTACACAGGCTGAGGGCGAGTGCGAGCGCGCGTCGTAACGATCGAGACATAGCGCTTCCTCCCAAAACCCCGTGTCCCTGTCCGTTGAATGCGGCCTCTGGAAGTCTAGTTGGGTTCAGGCAAAGCGTGAGTTGAAAGCTGGTTAAGAGCTGGAGCGCCGGCTGCCCATATCCGCCACCTGGCCGAGATCGCCACCGAGCATGTATTGAAGCCGGGCTGCAGCTGCGCCTCCGAGAGCGAGTGCGGGCTCGACCTGCTGCTCGAGGGGCCTCAGCCGCGCGCGGCAGTCAGGGGCTCACGCTTCGAATGGCCCGCGCCACCTCGCGTACCGCCACCTCGATCGTGTCCTCGTTCAAGTTGCCGTATCCCAGCACGATGCCCTCGCTGCCGCCTGGACTCAGGCGGCACTCTTCAAGATCCTTGAGCCGGATCCCTCGCGCCTCTGCTGCTTCCGCGACCTCCCTCCCCCGCAACCCTCGAGGAAGCGTGACCAGCACATGCAGCCCAGCGGCGGCGCCCGAGACGGTGCAGTCGGGCAATTCCTTGCCCACCGCCGTCACGAAACGATCGCGCAGTGACCGATACCTCCGTCGGAGCGCACGTAGGTGGCGGTCGTAGTCGCCGGTCTCAATGAACCTCGCCAGTGTCAGCTGGTCGACGACTGAGGGTCCGGTCAATCGAGTCTCGACCGACCTCAGCGCCTCGGTCCAGCGCGGCGGCGTGACGACCCAGCCCAGACCGACAGCGGGCGCAAGCGTCTTGCTGAGGGAGCCAAACAGGACGCAGCGGGCCGGATCGATTCCCTGCAGCGTTCCGACCGGCCGGCGGTCGTAGCGGAATTCGGCGTCGTAATCATCCTCGAGGATCAAACCGTCGGTGTAGCGGGCCCATTCGAGGAGCACGAGGCGGCGCTCTGGTGCGAGCACGGTGCCCGTCGGGAACTGGTGCGCCGGCGCCAGTATCACGGCCTGTACGGCCAGGTCCGACACCAGGTCCGTGCGCAGGCCCTCGGCGTCAACGGCGACGGGAACGATGCTCAGGCCCACCCGACGCGCGCCGTCCACGACGCGCCGCCAGGTCGGGTCTTCGACGACGACTCGCAGGCGGCCCGCGGCGACCATTGCACGGCTGAGCAGGGTGATGCCGTCGAGGATGCCGGCTGTGATCGTGACGTCATCGGCGCGAGCGACCGCCCCCCGGACCCGGCGCAAATAGTCGGCGACGACGCCCCGCAACCTGGGGTGGCCGCCCGGCGGCTGGTAGTCGAAGTCCGCGTCGGGCATCGCCATGATCGCATCGCGCATGGCGCGCAGCCAGGCAGTGCGCGGAAAGGAATGGAAATCCGGCAGACCGGGCGTCAGGTCGAAACGGGGCGACGGCTGCGAACTGGAAGAGGCGGTCGCGGGTGTCGAGGGCGCCAGGTCATACAGTCGAACCCGCGTCCCGGAGCCGACGCGGCCCTCCAGGTAGCCCTCGGCGACGAGCTGCTCGTATGCCTCGGTCACGACCCACCTCGAACATCCCAGATCCAGGGCCAGCTGCCTGGTCGGTGGCAACGCGCTGCCCACCGGGATCCGACCGGTTCGGATCGCGTCGCGTATGGCGCTGGTCAGGCGGGCGTGAAGCGCACCGGATCGAGATGCATCATCGACGGGCAGGAACGCGTCCCAAGCCAGATTGGTCTGAGTTTCTGGCATTCGATTGGATCTTAGCCCAAGCCAATTTGGGTCGTACGTTCTTGCGAAGGATGGGCGGACTGTCCATGAAGATCGCCTGCGAGCGATGCGGCAAGGCGCTCGGTCTGGCCGATCTGGCGTTCATATGCAGCTATGAGTGCACCTTCTGCGAGGCCTGCGGCCACATCCTCGAGGGCACCTGTCCCAACTGCCGGGGCGAGCTCGTCCGCCGCCCGCGTCGTGCCGTCACTCACGCAGCGGAGCCGCAGGGCTTCGCGTGAACGCATTCCCCCTCTGGGGCCGAGGCCATGCCGGCAGCCGGCGGGCAGTATCGCTATGTCGTACTTGACATATCTCTGACACGACATTACGCTGACCTCGGAGGAAGCCATCGGACGATGGCGATCATCCATCGCCGGCGCACTCTCGCCCCGGTCTACGACCGGGAAGAGGGCGGTGGATATCGAGGTTGGCGATGGTCTTCTGCGCGCCTCCTCGATCTGGGTCAAGGAGGTGACATGAGACATACCTCTTTTGTTCGGTCCTTCGCCGCCGCCCTGAGCACGATCTCGATGGTTGCCGCGTGCGGCGGTGGCGGCACCGGCACCACAGAGCAACTGGCCGCCGATCAGACGCTGAGCTTTCCGATGGTCGACGACATCGGAGACCTCGACCCCGCTCTGCTCCAAGCCGCGGTCGACGTGCTCATCTTTCGCAACGTCTTCTCGGGCCTGTACAAGTTCGACGACCAGCTCAATCAAGTGCCTGATATCGCGACCGGCCCGCCCGCCGTCTCGTCCGACAACCTCACCTACACCTTCAAGCTGCGCCACGAAGTCAAGTTCTCGAACGGAGATCCGGTCAAGGCCGACGACTTCATCTTCAGCTGGGACCGCGCAGCCCGCATCCAGGGCACCTATGCGTCGGTGTTCCAACCGGTGGCGGGTTACGAGGACGTGGCCGGCGGCAAAGCGACGCACATGACAGGCCTGAAGAAGATCGACGACTACTCGTTTTCGGCCACCCTGGGCGCTCCGGCCGGCTACTGGTACACCGAGCTCGCCCTGTGGACGGCGTACGTCGTCGACAAGAAGGTCGTCGATGCCGCCGGTGACACGAAGTGGTGGACCGACCCGGCCACGCTCATCGGCACAGGGCCTTTCAAGATGACGGCTCGCACTCCAAAGCAGTCCGCGGACTTCGCGCCCGTATCGAACTGGTGGGCTGGCTCAACCGGCGCGCTGACCAAGGTCCACATCGAGATCCTGGCCGACCAGAAAGCGCAGCTGACCAAGTACGAGTCTGGCGGCTACAGCCTGATCGGCTTTGGCAACCAGCTCCTGACTCCTGAGGACGTGATCCGCTACAACTCCGACCCGCAGCTCAAGAAACAGCTGCAGCTGGTGCCCGCGTCTCGGACCACCTGGATCGGGTTCAACTTCTGCGAGGGAGCAGGCAAGCCGGTCAAGACCTGCACCTCGGGCAACGCATTCGCCGGCGACCCCGGCAAGCTGGGCCGCGAGGCCTTCAGCCTGGCAGTTGACCGCGACCAGCTCGTCGACATCGCGTGCTCCAAGGGGACGGCATGCGTCAAGGCGACTGGTGGCGTGATCACCAAAGGCCTGAAGGGCTATCTCGGTGACAACACCGACCCCTGGGCCATGTTCGACAAAGCGAAAGCCATGTCGCTCTACAAGCAGTGGGACCCGGAGGGTTCCAAGGTCAAGAACCTCATCTACACCTACAACACGACCGCGTTCAACAAGGCCGTTTGCGAAAACCTCGCCTCTCAATGGAAGGCCAACCTGGGCGTGACCGTCCAGTGCGCCGCCCAGGACCGCGCCTCGTTCTTCAGCGCACGAAACAACTGCCGGTATCCGATCTTCCGGCACAGCTGGGGCGCCGACTACGACCACCCGCAGGACTGGTTCGACTTCCTGTTCGTGTCGAGCGCCGGTTCCTCTGGCTCGTGCTACGCGACCCCGCAGGTAGACCAGATGGTGGCGCAAGCCAATGCCAAGCCGCTTTCCCAGTCACTGGACACGTACAAGGCGATCAACAAGATCCTCGTCGACAACACCGTCACCGGCAACCTCGTCTACAGCGTGCAGCAGTACCTCGTACACGACTACGTCAAAGGCGCGAGCGGGAACGCGCTGTACGACAACTACTGGTCGGACGTGAAGATCCTGCAGCACTGATCGAAAGAGGAGATCAGGGGGCTCGTTTCCAAGCGAGCCCCTGCTATCGGATGACAGGAGGCTCCTTGTGAGAACACCATGAGAGGAACCCTCATCTACATCGGCCAGCGGCTGGTGTTGATCGCGATCACCACCGTTCTGGTCTCGTCCATCGTGTTTGTGCTGCTGCACCAGATCCCGGGCAACGCGTTCCTGAACGAGACGCGCCAGAGCCCGCAGACGTTGGCTGCGGAACTCCATCACTACGGCCTCGACCTGCCCCTCCAGCAGCAATACGCCAGCTGGGTTCAGGGCGTCCTCCACGGAGACCTTGGCGAGTCCCTGGTCAATCGAGGGGTAAAGATCACGCCCCTGTTGATCCGCGAAACGTCCGTCAGCGCCACGGTCGGCTTCTTCGCCCTGCTGGTGACCATCGGCGTCGGCTTGATTCTGGGTGTGGTCGCCGCGCTGCGCCAGAACACGTGGGTCGACTACCTCGCCTCCAGCGCGTCTGTCGTCGGGTACAGCATCCCCAGCTTCGTGATCGCGATCTTCGGCCTGCTGATCTTCGGCCACTACCTGTACATCTGGACGCAAGGCTCGTTCTTCTACACCCCGGGGTGGGGCAAGCCGGAGCAGATCCCGGTCCCCGCCCTGGCGCTCGGCCTGCCGTGGGCCAGCTACGTGGCCCGGATCACGAGGGCCAGCATGCTCGAGGTCATCCGGACCGACTACGTCCGCACCGCGTGGGCGAAGGGGGTGCGGGCGCAGGTCGTGGTGCTCCGGCACGCCCTTCGTAACGCCCTGATCCCCGTGGTCACGATTCTGGGCCCACTGATCACGGGCCTCATCACCGGCTCCGTTGTGATCGAAAACGTCTTCGGCATCCCAGGCCTCGGCAAGGAGTTCGTGACCAGCATCCTGGCCCGCGACTACAACATCGTGATCGGAGTCTTCACCTTCTACGCCGCGCTCGTGGGGCTCGCCAACCTCACCGTAGACGTGATCTACCCCGTGCTCGACCCGAGGATTCGCTACTAATGGCGCAGGCAGCTCCCGTCGCACAACCCGATCTCGAGCTCACGTACGAGGTGCCCGAGCAGGTAACCCTGCTCACAGACGCCTGGCGGAGGATCAAGCGCAACCGGCTGGCGCTGGTTGGAGGAGTCATCGTCGCGATTCTCTTCGTTGTCGCCCTCATCTCGATCGTCTGGACACCCTATCCAGTCTGGCTGCAGGCCGTAGGTCCTACCTACCAGCCACCCACTGCTGCGCATCCGCTGGGTCTCGACCAGGCGGGCCGCGACATCCTAAGTCGGATCATGGGCGGGGCGCTGATCACCGTGGAGGTCGGCGTGGGCAGCGCCTTCATCGTGGTCCTGATCGGCATCCCGCTCGGGCTGGCCGCCGGCTTCTATCGAGGAAGGATGGACACCGCCATCTCGTTCTTGATCAACGTCTGGTACGGGATCCCCGACCTGCTCGTGGCCTTGATCCTTGTGTTCGTCCTTTCGGACGCGCTGCACGTGATCCCGCGAGGTGTGCTCGTGATCATGATCGCGTTCTCCCTCACACGCTGGATGGACGTCGCGCGGCTCGTCCGCGGCCAGGCTCTCGCGCTGCGAGAGCGTGAGTTCATAGAGGCCGCCCGCATGGCTGGCGCTCGAGATTTGGCCCTGCTCATCCGCCACATCTTGCCCAACGCGCTGGGCCCGATCATCGTCCAGGCGACATTCGCGATTCCGGCCGCGGTCCTGTTCGAGGCGTTCTTGAGCTTCCTCGGCCTCGGCCTCCCTTCGCCCACTCCGTCCTGGGGCGCGATGGCGGCGGACGGCTATCACGGCATGGACTTCGCGCCGCACATCGTCCTCGCACCCACGATCGCCCTGTCCCTGACCCTGATGGCCTTCAACTGGCTGGGCGACGGCCTGCGCGACGCGTTCGATCCGCGGATGAGGCGATAACGCATACCACCAGGGCGGGTCCGGCTGCTTGGATGTAGCTCCGGGCCCGCCCTTCACGAACTCGACCAATTGATACCCTTCGAACCGTGCTCTCGAGCCTGAGCTTCGCGATTCTGGCGCTGCTTGCGTCCAAGCCGCAGAGCGGTTACGACATCGCACGCCAGATGAAACCCCCGCTCGGGATTCTGTGGCAGGCGAAGCACGGCCAGATCTACCCGGAACTGGCCCGCCTGGTCAAGCTAGGCCTCGTCGAGGTGGAGCGGATCGACACGCGGTCCAGCCCGCCGCGCAGGGTCCACGCC
>DATEGC010000146.1:0-11776 GCA_035280285.1 Candidatus Dormiibacterota bacterium
ATAGCGCGATCATGGCGCCTGCCCTCCAGACACGATTCGCAGTTCGAGAGCCACTGGCCTTGCCTTTGCGCACGGGTGAAGTGGTCTGGATAAACCAGACCACTTGGCGCCATTGTCGCTTCGGCCCGAAATCCGCACCCCCACACTGCGATTTCGGGCCGGAAAAGGTAGGAGACAACTAGAAGACATGCCAGTTAGAAAGTTCAAGCCCACGAGCCCCGGCCGCCGCTTCATGACGATCGCGGGCTTCGACGAGATCACGGCCAGGAAGCCGGAGAAGACCCTGCTCGAGAGCCTGCCCACGCACGCCGGCCGTAACAACCAGGGCCGGATCACGACCCGCCACCAGGGCGGCGGCTACCGCAAGCTCTACCGCAAGATCGACTTCAAGCGCGACAAGACCGGCGTGCCCGGCCGCGTCGCGACCATCGAGTACGACCCGAACCGCAGCGCCCGCATCGCCCTGATCAACTACAAGGACGGCGAGAAGCGCTACATCCTCGCCCCCCTCGGCCTCAAGGTCGGCGACCCGATCGAGTCAGGCCCGGACGCCGCGGTCCGCATCGGCAACGCGCTCCCGCTCGAGCGCATCCCGGTCGGCTCGACCGTGCACAACCTCGAGCTCACGCTCGGCAGAGGCGGCCAGCTCGTCAGGTCGGCCGGCGCCAGCGCCCAGCTGCTCGCCAAGGAAGGCGACTACGCCGTCATCCGCATGCCAAGTGGAGAGCTGCGGCGCATTCACGTCCGCTGCCAGGCCACCATCGGCCAGGTCGGTAACATCGAGCACGAAAACGAGTCCGGCGGCAAGGCGGGCCGGAGTCGATGGCTCGGCAAGCGCCCGGAAGTCCGCGGCTCGACGATGAACCCCCGCGACCATCCCCACGGCGGTGGCGAAGGCAAGACGGGGACCGGTGGCAACCCGAAGACGCCCTGGGGCCAGCCTGCGCTCGGCTACCGGACGCGCAAGCCGAAGAAGGCGAGCAACAAGCTCATCATCCGCCGCCGTGAAAAGAAAGGAAGAAGCAAGTAAACGCGATCATGGCGCCCGCAATGCAGTTTCGGACCGGGATCGACAAGAGGCCGGCCGTGCCCTCCGCCACGGCAGACGTGGCCTGGATGAACCAGGCCACGTGGCGCCATTGTCGCTTCGGCCCGAAACCCGCACCCGGACACCGCGATTTCGGGCCGGACAACGAAGGAGTCTTGTAGGCAGTGTCACGCAGCACCAAGAAGGGACCGTTCATCAGCCCGAGCCTTCGGGACAAGATCGAGAAGATGAACCAGACGCGCGACAAGAAGGTGATCCGCACCTGGGCGCGCGCGTCCGTCATCTACCCGGACATGGTCGGGCACACGATCGCGGTCCACGACGGCCGCAAGCACGTGCCCGTCTTCATCAGCGAGAACATGGTCGGCCACAGGCTCGGCGAGTTCGCGCCGACGCGGCATTTCCGCGGCCACGGCACCCACACGGAAAAGACGACGACGGTCAAGGGCGCATAGAAGAGAAGTTGGCGACGATGGAAGTCTCAGCGGTGCAGAAGTTCGTTCGCAGGACGCCCAGAAAGGCGCGCCTGGTGGCCGACTCCGTCAAGGGGATGAAGGTGTCGGACGCGCTCGCCTACCTGGAGTTCTCGCCGAAGCACGCCGCCAAGGACGTGGCCAAGGCGATCAAGTCTGCCGCTGCGAACGCCGAGCACAACTTCAACCTCAACCGCGACGACCTCGTGCTCAAGCAGCTGCTGATCGACGAGGGGCCGACGTACCGGCGGCGGCGTCCGGTCAGCCGCAGCATGGCGCACGAGTACTTCCACCGCACCTGCCACATCACGGCGGTCGTCGAAGACCAGCCGCAAGGAGCTCAGAAGTAGTTGGGTCATAAAGTCCACCCGAACGCGTTCCGTCTCGGTGTCTTTCGCCCTTGGGAGGCGAACTGGTTCGCCAACCCCAAGGACTACACGAACATGCTCCACGAGGACCTGGAGATGCGCCGCATCATCCTGGCGCGCCTCCGCAACGCCGGCATCGCGAAGATCGAGACCGAGCGCAGCTCCAACGCCCAGCTCACGGTCACCATCCACACCGCCAAGCCGGGCATCGTCATCGGCAAGGGCGGCGCGTCGGTCGACCAGCTCCGAGAGGACCTGGAGAAGCGCTTCGGCAACCGGGTGCGAATCTCCATCCAGGAGATCAAGCAGCCGGAGCTCGACGCCCAGCTCGTGGCGGAGAACATCGCCAGCCAGATCGAGCGCCGCATCTCTTATAAGCGGGCGATGAAGCAGTCGATCCTGCGCACCATGCGCGCGGGCGCGAAGGGCATCCGCCTGTACGCCGGCGGCCGCCTGCGTGGAGCCGAGATGGCGCGCCGCGAGCAGGACCGCGAAGGCCGCGTGCCGCTGCACACACTGCGCGCCGACATCGACTTCGGCCGCGCCACCGCCAAGACCACATTTGGCGCGATCGGGGTCAAGGTCTGGATCTACAAGGACGTGATGTCACCCGCGCAGCGCCGCGTGGCGCCGCCGGTCGAGGAGCCGGTTCCGCAGCCGGAACCCGTCCCGCCGCAGGCCCAGGTCGTGGAGGCCGTCGCCGCTCCGGTTGCACAACCCGTCGCCGAGCCTGCCGCCGCCGAACCCGCCAGGGCGCCGCGCCGGCCCCGGACCTCCGCGGCTCCGAAGGCGGTTTCCGCCGAGGCGAAGCCCAAGGCGGCGCCCAGGACCAGGGCCGCGGCCAAGCCCAAGACCGAGCCGGCCAAGAAGCCCGCAACCCGGACCAAGAAGGCAGACGGCTGATGTTGATTCCGAAGCGAGTCAAGTACCGCAAGATGCACCGCGGTCGCCGCACGGGCATCGCGACGCGCGGCGCCACGGTCGCGTTCGGCGACTACGGCCTGCAGGCGATGGAGGCCGCGTGGATGTCGAACCGGCAGATCGAGGCCGCACGCCGTGCCATGACCCGACACGTCAAGCGCGGCGGCCAGATCTGGATCCGCGTCTTCCCCGACAAGTCGATCACCAAGAAGCCGGCCGAGACGCGCATGGGCTCGGGCAAGGGCAACCCTGAGGGCTGGGTCGCCGTGATCAAGCCCGGACGCGTCCTCTTCGAGATGGGCGGCGTGACGCCGCAGGTCGCGAAGGAGGCGATGAAGCTCGCCGCGGCCAAGCTGCCGATGAAGACGCGCGTGATCAGCGCCGTGGAAAGTGGAGGGACGAGGTGAAAGTCGACGAGCTGCGTGTTCTGGAGGCCGACGAGCTCGGCATGCGGCTGCGCACCGCGCGGCGCGAGCTGTACGAGCTCCGCTTCAAGCACGCCGTCGGCCAGCTCGAGAACTCGAGCCAGATCTCGAAGGTGCGGCACGACATCGCCCGCATCCTGACGGTGCTCCGGGAACGAGACTTCGGCTTCGGCCCGACCGTAATCGAACAGCCAGAGGCCGTCGCCGTGGCAGAGCCGGTAGAGGAAGCCGTGGAAGAAGAACCCAAGCCCAAGCGTGGCCGCAAGAAGAAGGAGGACGCTGAATGAGCGATACCGCCACAGCGGTCCAGACCCGCGGCCGGCGCAAGGTCCGCCTGGGCACCGTGATCGCCGACAAGATGAACAAGACAGTGATCGTCCAGGTCGGTTCATCCAAGGCCCACCGCCTCTACCGCAAGACCGTGCAGCAACGCACTCGCTTCAAGGTCCACGACGAGAAGGACGAGTGCGGCGTGGGCGACCTCGTCCGCATCACCGAGACGCGGCCGATCTCCAAGGAGAAACGCTGGCGCGTGCTCGAGATCGTGGAGAAGGCGAAGTAGCCAAGTGGTCCAACAGGAAACCCGGCTCAAGGTCGCGGACAACTCAGGGGCGAAGGAGCTCCTGGTCATCCGCGTCGCCGGCGGCCACTACCGCAAGTACGCCTACGTGGGGGACATCATCACCGCCACGGTCAAGTCCGCCCAGCCGGGCGGACAGGTGAAGAAGGGCGAGGTGGTCAAGGCCGTCGTGGTCCGGGTCAACAAGGAGTACAAGCGCCCGGACGGCTCGCTCATCCGCTTCGACGAGAACGCCGCCGTGCTCCTCGCACAGGCCAACAACCCGCGCGGCACGCGCATCTTCGGTCCCGTCGCGCGCGAGCTGCGCGAGCGCAACTTCATGAAGATCATCTCGCTCGCGCCGGAGGTCCTTTAGTCGATCAATGCTCAGAAACAAGCCTGAATCCAAGCGCCGCTGGCTCGACCTTGCCCCGGGCGACCCCGTGATCGTCATCGCCGGCAAGGACAAGGGCAAGCAGGGCGAGGTCCTCCGCACCATCCCCGACCAGCACAAGATCGTGGTCAAGGGCGTCAACCTGCTCAAGCGTCACACCAAGGCCGGGCAGCGCCGCGGCGGCGTCCAGGTGGCGCAGGGGGGCATCGTCGACTTCGAGGCGCCGCTCGACTACTCCAACGTGATGCTCGTCTGCCCCTCCTGCGGGCGGCCGACGCGGACCAAGCACACCGTGCTCGAGTCCGGCGCCCGCGTGATCGAGTGCCGGCACTGCGGCGAGCCCTACGAGCGCGTGCGCAAGACGGAGGCCCAGTAACGCGACGATGGCGCCGGCCTTGCCTTTCACGATCCGCACTCACAACGCGTGGCGCATTGGTTCTCACACGTGGGAGTCGGCCTGGGAAACCCAGGCCTCCTGGCGCCATGGTCGCTTCGGCCCGAAGTCCGCACCCCGACACCGCGACTTCGGGCCGGAAAAGGTAGGAGTCCAGTAAGAAGATGGCGAAGGCAAAGCAGCAGCAGGCCCCCAAGAAGGAGCAGGCCCCCAAGGCGCCCGGCACGAAGTCGGAGCAGCCGCCGCGCCTTTTGAAGGCCTACCGCGACACGGTGATGCCGCAGCTGATCAAGGAGTTCGACTACGCCAACGCCATGCAGGCGCCGCGGATCGACAAGATCATCGTCAACATCGGCATCGGCGAGGCCAAGGACAACGACAAGGCCCTCGACGCCGCCGCCGGCGACGTGCAGACGATCACCGGCCAGAGGCCGCAGCAGATCAAGGCCAAGAAGTCCGTGGCCGCCTTCAAGCTCCGCGCGGGCCAGATCGTCGGCATCAAGACGACGCTCCGCGGGCGCCGCATGTGGTACTTCCTGGACAAGCTCCTGAACGTAGCGCTGCCGCGCATCCGCGACTTCCGCGGCGTCAGCCCGGACGGCTTCGACGGCCGCGGCAATTACTCGCTCGGGCTCCGCGAGCAGGTCGTCTTCCCGGAGATCGACTACGACAAGATCGACAAGCTCCGCGGGCTCGAGGTCAGCATCGTGACCACCGCGAAATCGGACGACGAGGCGCGCAGCCTCCTGACCCGGCTCGGGATGCCATTTAGAAAGAGGTAAGAGAGAGTTTGGCCAAGAAATCATCGATCGAGCGCTGGAAGCGGACGCCCAAGTTCAAAGTGCGATTCCACAACCGCTGCCGGATCTGCGGGCGGCCGCGCGCTTACCTGCGCAAGTTCGGCATGTGCCGCATCTGCTTCCGCACCCACGCCGCCGAGGGACGCGTCCCCGGCGTCACCAAGTCGAGCTGGTGACGGTGATGGCCACAGCCGCGCCCAAAGCGCCCACCAAGACCCCCAAGAAGGCCCCGGCCGGGATTGTGACCGACCCCATTGCCGACATGCTCACGCGGATCCGCAACTCCAACGCGGCACGCCACACCGAGGTGAAGGTGCCGGCGTCGCGCCTGAAGCTCGAGATCGCCCGCGTGCTCAAGGACGAGGGCTACATCGCCGGCTACGACGTCGAGGCCGACGGCTCGACGCAGACGATGCGTATCATCTTCAAGTCCCGCCCGGACCGCACCCGCGTGATCTCGGGCGTGAAAAGGATCAGCCGCCCCGGACTGCGCGTCTACGCGCGCAAGACCGAGATCCCGAGGGTTCTCGGCGGTCTCGGCATCGCCATCCTGAGCACGGCTGAGGGCGTCATGAGCGGAAGACAGGCGCTTCGCCAGGGGCTGGGCGGCGAAGTCCTCGCATACGTCTGGTAATCAGGAGATAGAGAAGAGAAGTTGTCGCGGATCGGAAAGTTGCCTGTCCAGGTACCGAGCAACGTGAAGGTGTCGGTGGAGCCGGGCAGGGTCGCGGTGGAAGGCCCGAAGGGGAAGCTCGAGCGCACCCTCCCGGCCGAGATCACGGTCAAGCAGGGCGACGGCCAGCTCGTGTTCGAGCGTCCTTCCGACGACTTCCGCCACCGCGCGCTGCACGGCCTGGTCCGCAGCCTCGTGGCCAACATGGTCGAGGGCGTGGACAAGGGCTTCACCAAGCACCTCGAGCTGGTGGGCGTGGGCTATCGCGTCGCCAAGCAGGGCGAGGAGCTGGTGCTCAACCTCGGTTACTCGCACCCCATCCGGTTCAAGCCGCCGAAGGGCATCACGATCGACGTCCAGGACCCGACGAAGTTCTCCGTCAGCGGGATCTCGGTCGAAGACGTCGGCCAGGTGGCGGCCAACATCCGCAGCCTGCGGCCACCCGAGCCTTACAAGGGCAAGGGCGTGATGTACCGGGGCGAGAAGATCCGGCGCAAGCCCGGCAAGGCGGGCAAGGGCGCCAAAGCAACAGCATGAAAAGGCCGACCGCATGATCAAGCGACAGGACCGCAAGGTCAACCGCCTCAAGCGCCACAAGCGAGTGCGCGTGCACGTCGCCGGCACGCCGGAGCGTCCGCGCCTGGCGGTCTTCCGCAGCCTCAACCACCTCTACGCCCAGCTGATCGACGACGGCGCCCAGCGCACGCTCGCGGCCGCGTCGACCGTGGCCATGAAAGCGAAAGGCAACGGCCTTGCGCAGGCGGCGGAGGTGGGCAAGGAGATCGCGGCCAGGGCAAAGGCCGCGGGCGTGACCAGCGTGGTGTTCGACCGCGGCGGTTTCCTTTATCACGGACGGATCAAGGCGCTCGCGGACGCAGCCCGCGAAGCCGGTTTGGAGTTCTAGGCATTGTCGAGACAGATGGGTGGCGGCGGCCGGTTCGGGGATCGGGGCGAACGCTCCGAGCTCGCCGACCGCGTCGTCCGCGTCAACCGCGTCGCCAAGGTCGTCAAGGGCGGCCGCAAGTTCTCGTTCAGCGCGCTGATCGTGGTCGGCGACATGAACGGCCGCGTCGGCGCCGGCATCGGCAAGGCGCGCGAGGTGACGGAGGCCATCCGCAAGGGGATGGAGGTCGCCAAGCGCAACATGATCACCGTGCCCATGGTCGGGACCACGATCCCGCACGCCGTCGAGTACAAGTGGGGCGCCGCGCGGATCATGCTCAAGCCCGCAGCGCCGGGCACCGGCGTCATCTCCGGCGGCGCGATGCGCGCAGTGATCGAGACCGCCGGCATCAAGGACATCCTCACCAAATCGCACGGGACGAACAACCCGATCAACACCGTGCGCGCGACGCTGGCCGCGCTCCAGCAGCTCAAGACGGCGAACCAGGTCGCCGAGCTCCGCGGCAAGGAGATCGAGCAGATGGTGGGCAAGCGCCTGGCCGCCGCCTACAAGGGCGCCGAGGTGAAAGAGCCCGTTGCCTGACAAGACTCTCAAAGCCACCCTCATGAAGTCCGCGATCGGCGCCCGGCCGGAGATCCGCGCCACGGTCCAGTCGCTGGGCTTCCGGCGGATGAACCAGACCCGCGAGCTCCCGGACAACGATGCGGTCCGAGGCATGCTGCGTCGGGTGGCGTTCCTGGTCGCAGTCGAAGGCGAGCCCTGGGAGCGCCCGCAGCGCGCCAAGTACAAGATCTGGCGCGCGCGCTCGACGAAGAAGCACCAGAGGGGCCACTAGAACGATGCGACTGCACGAGCTCAAGCCGGCCGCGGGCGCCCACCGCCGGCCGCAACGCATCGGGCGCGGCACGGGCTCCGGTCGGGGCAAGACCTCGGGCCGCGGCCAGAAGGGCCAGAACGCGCGCAGCGAAGGCTTCCGCCTCGGTTTCGAGGGCGGCCAGATGCCGCTGTCGCAGCGCCTCCCCAAGCTGCCCGGCTTCAAGAACCGGTTCAAGAAGGTCTACGCGGTGGTCAACCTCTCCAAGCTCAGCCGCTTCCCCGACGGCGCCAAGGTCGACGCCGAGACGCTGGCTCAGGCCGGGTTGGTCAAGGGCGACCGCGAGATCAAGATCCTCGGTGCCGGCCGGATCAAGCACAAGTTGACGGTCGAGGCCCATGCCATCAGCAGCAGCGCCCGCGAGGCGATCGAGAAGGCCGGCGGGACGGTCACGATACTCGGGAAAACGGAAGAGAAACAGGAAGAGCCGCAAGCTTCGGAGTAAGGCATGAACCTCCTCGAGGCGTTAATCAACTCGATCCGCCTGCCCGAGCTGCGGAACAAGATCCTTTTCACGGGCGGCATCCTGGTCGTGTTCCGCCTCTTCGCGAACATCGCGATCCCCGAGGCGAACAAGACCGCGCTCGGACTCCTCTTCAACCAGCAGGCTCTGCTCGGACTGCTCGACCTGTTCTCCGGAGGCGGTCTGAGCCGCTTCAGCATCGTGGCGATGGGCATGAACCCCTACATCAACGCCACGATCATCATGCAGCTGATGACCGTGATCTCCGAGCGCATCAAGGAGATCCAGAAAGAAGGCGAGCAGGGAAGGCGCAGGATCCAGCGCTACAGCCGGTGGCTCACCGTCGCGCTCGGCGCCGGCCAGGCCTACGGCTTCACGGTGCTGTTCCAGAACACGAGCCCCGCCATCCTCGGTCCGCTCGAGTGGTTCCAGCGGCTGCAGATCATCCTGGTCCTGACCGCCGGGACGGTCATGCTCATGTGGTTCGGTGAGCTGATCACCGAGTACGGCATCGGCAACGGCGTCTCGCTGATCATCTTCGCTGGCATCATCGGCCGCGGCCCGCAGGGCATCGCGGCGGTGTTCGGCGCCCACACGACCGGCGGCGGGCTGGCCGACTACGTGCCCTTCATCCTCTTCGGCCTGATCGCGCTGGTCATGACCGCGGTCATCATCGAGGTCCAGCAGGCCGTCCGGAAGATCCCCATCCAGTCGGCGCAGCGCGTTGCGGGCGGCCGCGAGGTGGGGCGGAGGCCAAGCTTCCTGCCGCTCAAGGTCAACCACGCCGGCGTCATCCCGATCATCTTCGCGATCTCGGTGATGTTCCTCCCGACGATCGTCGCCAACTACTTCACCGGCGCGCCGCCGGACACCTGGTACTACAAGTCGGCCGCCTGGATAAGAGGCAACTTCTCGCCGAGCACCGCGAACGTGCCGATGGCGATCACCTACAACGCCCTGTACTTCCTGTTCACGTTCGGCTTCACGTATTTCTACACCGCGATCACGTTCGACGTCCACGACGTCGCCGACAACCTGAAACGCGGGTCGACGTTCATCCCGGGCATCCGCCCGGGTGCTCCGACGGCGAATTACCTGGGTCAGGTCATGAGCCGGATCACGTTCGTCGGCGCGGTGTTCCTGGGGTTCATCACCGTCATCCTGCCGATCGCGACGTCGAAGATCTCGGGCATCAACCAGCAGCAGATGTACCTCGGAGGCACGGCGATCCTCATCGTCGTGGGCGTGGCGCTCGACACGATGAAGCAGCTGCAGACCCAGCTTGTGATGCGCCAGTACCGCGGCTTCATCAAATGAATCTCTTGCTGTACGGTGCGCCTGGGTCCGGCAAGGGGACGCAGGCGAACATGCTGCGGACCAGGTTCGGCATCCCGCACATCGCCACCGGCGACATGCTCCGGGCCGAGATCGCGGCCCGCACGGACCTCGGCCGACAGGCGCAACCGATACTGGCTGCGGGCAAGTACGTCTCGGACGACATCATGATCGGCATGATCCGCAACCGGCTGCGCCGGGCCGATTGTGAGACCGGCTTCATCATCGACGGCTTCCCACGGACTGTCCCGCAGGCTAATGCCCTCGACACCCTCATGGTCGAGCTGGGCAAGCGCTTCGACCGCGTGATCTACCTCAAGGTGCCGATCGACGAGCTGCTGCGCCGGCTCTCCGGACGTCTGGTCTGCCCGCGATGCCAGCGCACGTACCCGCCGGGCACCGCTGCCTGTGAGGCCGACGGTGGGGAGCTCGTGCAGCGCGAGGACGACAAGCCGGAAGCGGTCCGGCCGCGAATCGAGATCTATCTCGAGAAGACGATCCCCGTGCTCGACCACTACCGCGCTGCCGGCCTCGTTTCCGAGATCGACGGACGGGGAACAATCGAGGAGATCAGCCGCCAGGTGCTGGCGGCCGTCAACGGCAAGGTCAAAGCATGATCAACCTCAAGACCGCCCACGAGATCGACCTGATGGCCCGAGCCGGCAGCCTGCTGGCGTCGGTGCTCCCTCCGCTACGGGAGGCGTGCCGGCCCGGGGTCAAGACCATCGAGCTCGACCAGATCGCCGACCGGCTCATCCGCCACGGCGGGGCCACGCCTGGCTTCCTCGGCTACCACGGCTTCCCGAAGTCGATCTGCGTCTCCATCAACGACGAGGCGGTCCACGGCATCCCCGGCAGCCGCAAGATCGCCGAGGGCGACCTGGTCAGCCTCGACCTGGGCCTGGTCCTGGAGGGCTTCTGGGCCGACGTCGGCATCACCGTCGGCGTCGGCAAGATCACGCCCGAGGCGGCCCGACTGATCAAGGTCACCGAGGAGGCGCTCTACGTAGGCATCGACAAGGCCCGTCCCGGCGGGTTCCTGGGCGACATCTCATCCGCCATCCAGGCTCACGTCGAGGACAACGGTTTCTCGGTCATCCGCCAGTTCGTGGGCCACGGGATCGGCCGCCAGATGCACGAGGACCCACAGGTCCCGAACTTCGGCTTCCCCGGCACGCCGCCCCGGCTGAAGCCGGGCATGACCCTCGCGATCGAGCCCATGGTCAACGCCGGAACCCACGAGGTGTACATGAAGCCGGACGGCTGGACCATCTGCACCGCCGACGGCGCCCTGTCCGCGTACTTCGAGCACACCGTCGCTATCACAGAAAAGGGGCCCGTCGTACTCACCAAGGGGGCCCTCGACTGAGCTTCGGATCGAGTTTGGTACAATCGCCGTTCGTGCCCCAGCGCCCCTCACTCGTGAAGGGGGTCGTGGTGGAGCCTCTTCCCAACGGTGTGTACAGGGTTGAGCTCGAGAACGGGGCGAAGGTCCTCGCTCACGTCGCCGACCGCGCCGGCACCCACTTCACACGGCTCCTCGCGGGGGACAGGGTGGGCGTCGAGCTGGCGGAGAGCGACCGGTCGCGAGGGCGGATTCGAGAGATCTGGAGATGAAGGTACGTCCGTCCGTCAAGAAGATGTGTCCGAGCTGCAAGGTGATCAAGCGCAACGGAGTCGTGCGCGTGATCTGCTCGAAGACGCCAAAACACAAGCAGCGCCAGGGCTGAGGGGTTAAGGCATGGCAAGAATCGCCGGCGTCGACATCCCGCCGCAGAAGCGCGTGGTCGTGTCCCTGACGTACATCCACGGCATCGGCGACGCGACCGCGAAGAAGATCCTGAAGATGGCCAACATCGACGGTGAGAAGCGGACGAAGGACCTCCCCGAGGAAGAGGTCGCGCGCCTGCGCCAGGTCATCGACCGCCTCGCCACGGGCAAGGACATCGTCATCGAAGGCGACCTCCGCCGCGAGGTGGCGATGAACATCAAGCGCCTGACCGAGATCGGCTCGTACCGCGGCCAGCGCCACCGCCGCGGGCTTCCGGTGCGCGGCCAGCGCACGCGCACCAACGCGCGCAGCCGGCGCGGGCCGAAGCGCGCGGTCGCGGGCAAGAAGAAGGTGAAGGCCGGCAAGTGACGAAA
>DATEGC010000147.1:0-14269 GCA_035280285.1 Candidatus Dormiibacterota bacterium
GCGCGACATTAGCATCCTCGCTTATGAACTACATCTGCGCGACCTGTGGCGTGCAGTTCGCAGCCACGGAGGAACCTCCACAGCAGTGTCCGATCTGCGAGGACGAGCGCCAGTACATCGGCTGGTCGGGTCAGCGCTGGACGACCCTGGACGAGCTTCGCGCCAGGCATCACAACCAGGTGCGCGAGGACCTCGGCCTGGTCGGGATCGGCACCGAGCCGGCGTTTGCTATCGGCCAGCGGGCTTTGCTTGTGCGCTCGCCGGCGGGCAACCTGCTGTGGGACTGCATCACGCTGATCGAGGACGCGACGGTGGAGGCGGTGCGGAACCTCGGCGGCGTTAGCGCGATCGCGATCTCGCATCCCCACTACTACTCATCGATGGTCGAATGGAGCAAGGAGTTCGACGCGCCTGTGATGCTGCACGAGGCTGACCGCCAATGGGTGATGCGGCCGGACCCCCGCATCGAGTTCTGGAGCGGCGAGACGAAGAGCCTCTGGGAAGACATGACGCTGATTCGCGCGGGCGGACATTTCGCCGGTGGAACCGTGCTGCATTGGCCGGCGGGCGCCGAGGGGCGCGGCGCCCTCTTGAGCGGGGACATTCTGCAGGTCGCGCAGGACCGGCGCTGGGTCAGCTTCATGTACAGCTATCCGAACTACATCCCGCTCTCGGCGGCCGAGGTCGAGCGGATCGCCACCGCGGTCGAGGCCTTCGGGTTCGACAGGATCTACGGCGCGTGGTGGGACCGCAACGTGGCCACGGACGCCAGGAACGCGGTGCGCAGGTCGGCCGAGAGGTATAAGCGCGCTCTACTTGGTGCTTGAGCGCTTGCGCGAGGGTGCCGCTGAAAACGAGCCCAGAACCAGGCCGAGGCTCACGACGGCCGTCGCGAGGAAGAGGAGGCCGATCCACCAAGCCATGTGCCAGAACCCAGCGGTGATCCCAACCATGGTCAGCAGCACGCTCACAGCCAGAATCGTGTAGCAGTAGATCAGCACCGTCCTGGTGCGTCGCTTCATCGCCGACTCGATGTCTTCGTCAGGCCGCACGTCCTCGGCCTTGAATCCGGCCTCCTCGAAAGACCTCGACGCGACGTCTTCGAGTCGGATCTTGCTGACGTCTGCAACCAATCTGAGCAGCACCAAGCCGGCCACGTCGGGAGGCAGGGCGAGCGCCAACGCCGCCGTGGCAACCAGCACCGCACGATCGACGGGACCCACGGTCAGCAGCGCCGCCAGGAGAAGGAGGTTGAACGCGATCAAAGCGCCAAAGACCCAGCTCCCCAGCTCCAGCAGCCAGGGTGTGATTTGCTCGAGGAGCTTTCCGAAACCCTTGACCGTCTGCTGCCACTCCTGGTTTACCTGCTCACGGCTCATCGTTCACCTGCGACATTCTGGATCGCGCCGGCGAATTCCTGCGGCGCCTCTAGGGGCACGAAGTGTCCGATCCCTGACAGATAGAGGACGCGGGCGCGGCTGAAAAAGTCGGATACGCGGTCGCCCCAGGCTTGCGGGAACAACGGATCGTGCTCGGGCCAAAGGATCACCGTTTCGACTGAGATCCGGTCTGCCGGCTCGGGCGTCTTCTCGGCCAGACTGCGCGCCACGGTGCCTGATCCAGCGCGGTACCAGGCGATCGAGGCGGTGAACGCTCCTGGTTCGGCGTATCGCTGGACGAGCCTGACGAGCTCGGTTTCCGACGGTTCGAATTCGGGCCCCGACCAGTGCGACCAGAAGTGCCGAAGATAGGCCCGAACCACTCGAGCGTCGCCGTCGATCAGCTCGCTTGCAAGCTCGAGACGATGCAGGGACTGGTACCAGTACTCACGCTGGGCATCGGCGCTGAGCACTCGAGTGCCAGGCCCAGGAACCGGCGGACTGACCACCATGGCCCGCACCCGCTCCGGCGTCGTTTTCGCGATCGTCTGCGCGATGCGGCTGCCAATGTCGTAACCCGCAATGACGGGCTCGGCGAGCCCCAGCTCGTCGATCAAGCCGAGGACGCTGCGCGCTTGGGCGGCGGCGGAATAGTCGGTGGCGGGATCCCGGTCGTGCTTGTCTGACTCGCCAAATCCACGGAGGTCGGGGACCACGACGTCTGCCCAACCCTGGAGGAGCGGAACGACAGAGCGATAGTCAAACCGATCTCCGGGCCATCCATGAAGCAGCACGACCGCTCGGCCCGAGCCAGTCCGGTCATAGGCGAGGCTGAAACCGTCGACCGGAGCGGATCGCGCCACCTGCTATCAGTTCAGAACGGCTCTTCAGGCGGCAGCGCGTCAACCGGCGACTCGTCCTCGTCCGCATCCAGGCTGTTGATGTACTCGACGATCTCGTCTTCGGGAGCACCTTCGGACTGCATCTCGCGCACTCTGGCCTGGGCGTCCGCGCGCAAAGCTGCGATCACCCTGTCGAGCTTTGAGCTGCTCATGCCAGCAGCCTACGCCCCGTCGCTCAAGAAACTGCTCGAGCAGGCCTCGCGGCTAAGGGCTCACCTCGGTCTCGGCGGGAGCCTCCAGGGGATGCGGTTTGACGGTGCGCGGCGCTGGCCCTGGTTCTGCCCCATTGCCGGCGTGGGCAATCGCAGGTGATGCGGAGCGACGTCCGCCGATTCGCCGGGCCGCAAGGCGGACGATCCACGGCCACCCCGCCAGGACAAGGATCATGAGTAAGCCAGCGATCGACCCCCAGTTAGCCGCGCGCCCGACGCTGGTTGGCGAGTACTCGGCGGTGAAACTGGTGGAGCCCGCGGGAATAAGCCAGCCGTTCATCATCCCGTCGACCAGGACGTGCTCGCTCCTGGCCGGGCCCTGCCACTTCGATGAGAAGCTCGTGTGGACCACCGCAAGCTGCACGGGTGAGGCGGGCGGCGCAACCGGGTCACCCAGCAATGCCAGGCTCGGCAGCGCCGGCACCTCGACGACCTGCACGTCGGCGTACTCGTTGACGGTGCGCGTGCCGTTTGGGCCGCCGTCCGCGTAGAGGTACAGCGTGATCGCCGTCGTGCCTGGGTCCGGAGTGACCGAGGAGCGATAAGCCGACCAGCCTGCACGAGAGGAAAGTGCAGGTATCGGCGCGCACCGGTTGGGACCGTCCTCCCAGAAGCACAGGCGGGGTGCCGCACCTTGCAGCGGATGCACGAGCAGGCTGACCAGGAACGGCTTGCCACGCCAGCTCAGCTTCTGCGCCATGCATGCACTGTCCAGGTTCGCCCCCAGCTGAATCGCGGGCAACCCGCCGGGCGCAGCGTTTCCAATCACCCCTGCCGTCAAGTTCGGTTTCGCCTGCACACGCGCGACGTCCTGGCAGTCGCCCACGGGTCCCCAGACGCCCTTGGCGAAATCCCCGTTCGTGATGGCCGGCCTTCCCGCCACGGAGACGGTCAGCGCGTTAGCAGCCGATCCTGGCGAGTAGTCGACACGCGTTTTCGACACGCCGACCGTGAAAGTTCCTGCGCGGTCGAGCGAAACGACGGACCTCGACTCCAGGTCTGCAATCCGGTAGCTCCAGCCCGCCGGCGCGGGGGGTTGCCACGTGACAGTGGTCCCTTGCGCCTGCCAACCGTCGATCTGTGGAGCTTGAACAACATTGGGCAGTCCTGTCCTCGAGCGGCCCGACACCAGCGCCGTGTTCGGCGGCAGCATTGGAAGCAGGCGCAGGTCGGGTGTGCGCGTGTCGATCAACCTGAATTGGGCGCCCACCTGCGTGTCGGCCGTCGAGCCCCGCAGCCCAAAGAGGTCGAGGGAGCCGATGCGGCGAACGAGGACGAAATTCGGCGCGGCGTTCAGCGCCTCGACCAGGGTGTTGGGTGGTGTAATCGAGTGGTTTGGAAACGGCGCTTGAATGTCTCGCCGCACCAAGATGAGCGGCGAGCTCAGCGCGGTCACCAGCGCTTCGACCTGGGGCCAGTCTCGACGCTGGATGCCTTCCGCGATCAGGTTGACGGCGCTCATAACCTGCGGAGGGGCGGGCGTATATGTCGACGCGTTCGGAACCAGCACGCGCCTCTTGAAAAGCTGGGGGATGAAGGCGTCCGTGCCGTAGTACCAGGTGTACGGCATCTCGTACCAGTCGTCGGGCGGGAGGACCAGCACCGCTCCCTGGACTGGCAGACCGTCACTGTAGCGGGCCATCTGAGCCCAGTAATCGGGCATCTGCACATGCGTCGCTCGCGACGAGATCGCCCAGGGCGCAAGCGTTGGCTGCGTGTCGGGCACGAACGCGCCGGAATACACAGGGAAGCCGATCATCAGCACCGTCACGAGCGCGAGCGGCGCGATGGCGAGGCGCAACACTCCAAGCCGCGGGCGGCTGCGTCGCAGCAGGCTCGATAGAGACGCCTGGCCGGCGAGTGCTTCGACCAGCACGCACGTCAGCACCGCGTAGGCGACCGCCGCCAGCATCAAGAAGCGACCCGGCTCGCGGAGCAGCCAGCCCAGCGGCAGGTTGTAGAGGGGCAAGAAGATCACGTTGCCTGGCGGGTTGGTGCCAGTGCTGAAAATGAGCACCAGCACTGCGACCGTGGCGGCGACAACCGCAAGCCTCAGCTGGCGGTCACGCCTGTGTCGCTGATCCCTGTCGCCGATCTGGGGCAGGCCCAGGGCGGCGAAAGCGATGGCGGGTAGAAGGAACCTCAGGAACGAGAGGGGCGGCACGTTGTACGCGGCGCCGTAGGGAAAGTACTCGGTGTAGTTCCAGCCCCAGTGTGTATTCAGCCAGAAGGCGTTGCGGATCGTGGCTCGAGACTCCGCCCAGGTCCAGCCCGAGACGGCGGTGAAAGCGGCGGGAATGCCGCCCGAAAGGTGGAGGAGCGAAGGAATGATCCAGTACGCCGACGCCAGGAGCAGCAAAGGAATCGCGAGCAACAGCGCCCGCAGGCTGCGCAGCCCCGCAGCCGGCCCTTCAACCCAGGCCATCACGAGAGGCGGCGTCACCAGGACCGACAGGATCATCCCGACCAGGGGTGGATTAAGGAACGCATAGCCGATCAGCGGCGCCATCGCGGCGACGATCACGGCGCTCGAGCGAGCCGAAATCCGGCCGGTGCCCGCGGCAACGAGGGCGGCCGGTATCGCCGCCACGACGACAAGTGCGGCGAGGTAGTTGTCGAAGGTGTTGACCCAGGTGATCACGTAGGGGTTGAACAGGTAGACCGCCGTCCCGATCAAAGCTGCAAGAGGCCCGATGCGTAGAGAAGCCAGCAAGCCCAACGCGGCCAGGCCGGCCCCGACGAACAGAGCGGTGTACCAGACGCGCTGGGCGGTCCCGATATCTCCCCCGAACAGGTGGACCAGGCCGACGACCGCGGCCCAGGGTAAGGCTAGAGGCAGCTGCGACGGCTCCCCCAGCGTTGAGCCACCCCAGCTCCAGGGTTCAAAGAGCCTTCCCATCCACGCCGTTCCGTCCGGCACCACGACGTCACCACCGGCGACGGTGGTTCCGGGTCGGATCCACGTCTGCACCGCGTAGCCCGCGACCACGACGACCGCGATCGCCGCCAGCCACCAGACGCGCGAGCTTCGGCGGATGGATTCCCGGTTCGTCGGCGGCACAGGCCTGCCCTGGGCAACGAGCTCCACCCAGCCCGACAAGGCCGCGAAGGCGAACGCCACGAGAGCAACCACGCCGAGGCGGTCGGCCAGCCCGGTCTCGCCCATAAACCCGAGCGCGAGCAAAGCGACAGCACCGGCCGCGGCGGCCAAGCGCCGGGCCAGGCTGATCCTCGATTCGGTCCGGATCGACTTCAGCGCCTGGCCCACAGCACTCCGAGTGGCGCATCCGGCCGCTCGACCATGAATCCCGCCAGATGGAGGAGCCTATCTAGCTCCTGGACGCCGCGACCAGGCTCAGGATGGTATTCGCACGCGAGCGTTCTGATTGCTTGCAAGTTGTCGGGTCCCATCGCCTCCAGTGCGTCGTATTCCATGCCTTCGCAATCGATCTTGAGGACGTCAACTGTGTCCATCCTCGCCTCAGCCATCAGCCCAACCAACGCCTGGACTCTCACCCTGACCGGGCCTGTGCCCGACCGGGCAATGCGCGTTCCGAGGGAATGCGACGTGCGCTCAAGGTATCCAGTGCCTGGCTCGCCGCCAACTGCGGCGTTGACTGCGGTCACGCGATCTTTGAGGCCGTTGTCTCGGATGTTCCGAACCAACAACTCGAACGTTTCCGGGTTGGGCTCTACCGCAGCCAGACGCGCATTGGGAGCGCGCCGCGCAGCCCAAACTGTGAACGCGCCGACGTGGGCGCCGATATCGATGATTGCGCGCGCAGCCGACCAATCCACGCCCGGCACGTCATAGTCCCGATCGACGTGAACCGACAGCAGGGCACCGCCATCGACGATGCGAGAGCGGATGCGCGATCCGTCACTCATGTCAAAGCGCATCGAGCTACGCGCCAGTCGCGTCGACGCAAGCCACGATCGAATCGATGAACGATGACGATGGCTGCCGTCCTCGGACCTCAGGTATGCCCGCTCCGACTGCAATCGTGCATAGATGTAGATCGACGACAGGACGGCAGCAGTAGGAATGTTTCCGGTCCTCGAGATCACACTCGCCAGGCCGCTCAGTGCTCCCATCCCTCACGCGAATGAGGCTCGCGCCGCACCCCCGACCGGATGACCGCCCAGCCGTAGAGCCACAGCGTCATCCAGCAAACCGGAACGTGGTACAGCCATGCGCGGTCGCGAACCCTGACCCATCCGCGAATCGCCTGCCACAGCAACGGCACCACGAGCAGCGTGGACACCGCGAAGCGCACGATCGGCAGCCGGCCCGACGAAAGCCACGGATAGCTGCGCTGCTCCCGCCAGAACAGAAAATCTTCGATCCGGCGCCGCGTCTTGCGACTGAAGGTGGAAAGGTCACGGGCGAACTGGTGGCCCACAGCTGCATCGACTTTGGCGATGCGGCGACATCCAGCAGAGACCAGCTCGTTCACGACGTCGATGTCGAAGTAGTACTGGCCAGTCGATGCCTTTCGGACCACCTCCGTCCGAGCCAGGAATCCATTTGCGCCCAGCGTCGGCACGTGTTCCGGCTCCAGCTCGGCGATCAGGTATCCGTCGCGAGCTTCCTCGTGATGGTTCATCTCGGTCCACTTGCCCGTGATGTGGTTGTATCGACCGTAATTCCCGATGAACAGCGAGACAGGGTCGTTGATGCCGGTCAGGGCGAAGTACCGGTTCAGCGGTGGGTCGTTTGGCGTGTAATCCCATCGCACCGGTTCGGCCGCGAAGACCTCCGCGTTCTCCTGCAGCGGCCGCACCATGCGCCGCAGCCAGTCCCTGCCCACCAGGTAGTTGTCGGCATCGATCGAAAGGATCAGCTCCCTGGTTGCGAGGCGGTTCAGGATCGCGCGCGCCGCTTCGCCGGTGACGCCCGGATTCGGCACGACCCGGTCCACGCGATAGCGGGCCAACAGGTCCAGCGTCGAATCGCTGGAGCCGGCGTCGGCGGCGATGATCTCGATCTCCTCCGCCGGATAGTCCTGTTCTCGGAGAGAGCGCAGGCATTTTTCGAGATACCGCTCCGCGTTGAGGGTCGGTATCAGAACGCTGATCCCTGGCATCGCAGTCATCGTTGGAGGCGCCGAGTCAGTAATCCGCGGACGAACTGCACCCCGTACGCGACATGGGACACGAGGGCGACCGCCGGCAATGCGAGCGCCACCGACGCCGCGCGGGTCTCGGCGAGCCCTAGCGCAAACCCGCCGACTGCGTAAGCGCCGAGCGCCGCGCCCAACACAAGGCGCGCCCGCGTGCTGATCACGGCGGCCGCGGTCAACCCGGCCAGCATCGCCGTACCCAGGGTCGGGAGGAAGTACCACGGGCGAAGCGACGTCCGGGGATAAGCCTTCACGAAATAGCCGCGGTGGAGCCCGACGTTGGCGACCTGCTCGATGTGCCTGCGCAGAATCGGCCGGCGCTGGTGGTAGACGACGACGGACGGGTCGTAGACGATTCGCCAGCCCGCCTCGACCAGGGCCAGACAGATGACCGTGTCCTCACCGCCATAGAACCCGGTCCCCCAGCCGTTCACGTGCTCGGCCACTTCACGCTTCACGACGAGGTTGTATGCCGGGTAGTCGTCAACGTCTCGTCGCGCTGCGGGCCGGAATCGGTAGCGATAGGGGCCGCTGCCGAGCCACGACTCGTAAAAGGCGCCTCCAACCCGCTCTCTCCAAGGGCTGTCAGGCGGCGTGACGCCGGGACCGGCGACGGCGCCGATGTATGGGTCCTGCAGAACGGACGCGGCCCTGGTGAGCCAGTCCGCGCGGGGAACAGCGTCGTCGTCGACGAAAGCGAGATAGTCGCCGCCGGCCGCGTGCATCCCTAGGTCTCGCTTCTCTCCTGGCCCGGTGTCGCGACCTGCCCCGGTGAGCACGAGCTGGACTCCCTGAGGCATGGCGACCGCCTCATCGCTCACAACCACAACCTCGAGCGCCGGATAGTCCAGGGCGAGGCACCCGGTCAGACATCGCCTGAACCCGGAATTGTCCCGATGGAGAGGAATGATCACGGAGGCGGCAGGCAAGTCGGTTCTCGCGTGCGGCTTGCCGGCGCGATTCGCCGCCGCCGCCGCCAGTCTCACGCTTGCCGGCACCGCAGGAACTCAGCCGAGACCGTTAAACGGCCAGTTCGGGATGATGATCCGCAGCTGCTCGCTGCAGCTGAAGCTGATGGCGCTGGTAGTAGCGGAGGATGCGCAGGCGATAGAAGATCGCGGCCGTGTCCCACAGGACTCGCCAGGCCGACCACAGGTTGACGCTGCTTTCGAACTGGTAGTCGAGCCTGATGGGCGCCTCGCAGATGTTCTTGTAGCCAAGGTGATTCGCCACGACCAGGAGCTCGAGGTCGAAGGCGAACCTCTTGATGGCCAGCAGTGGGAGCGCTTCGGCCAGGACCTCGCGGCGAAACAGCTTCAGCCCGGTCTGCGTATCTCGGACATCGAGGTTGAACAGGACGCGGACCAACTGCTGGTACGCCCAGCTCTGCAGGCGTCGAAACCTCGGGTAGGACACCTGGGAGAGCGGGTGTCGCTTCGACCCGATCACCGCATTGCAGTCGGTCCTCTCCATGGTCTCGATAAAGCCGCCGATATTCGCGGGGTCCAACTCCATGTCGGCGTCGATGAAGGTCACCAGGCGCCCGACCGACTGGTCCACGCCAAGGCTCAATGCGAACCCCTTGCCGATGTTCATCGGGTAGTGGAAGACGCGCACACGGGGCGACCCAACCCGCCGGGCCTCGCGCACGGTCGTGTCAGTGTTGCCGTCGGACACGACCACGACCTCATACGTGGCGTCGAGCTTGTCCAGCTCGCCAAGGAGCCGTTTGAGGTTGTCGTAGATCCGGCGCCCCTCTCGGTAGGCGGGAACCACGACCGAGAGATCCACGGGGGGCAGAACCCGCTCGGCTGTGCGGCGTTTCTCCGCGACATTTGCGATCAGGACCGCCGAACTCATCTTGTCAATCTGCCCCCATGCGCCGGTGTCCCCTGGCTAAGGTCGCTTCGCCTCAGTCGCCTTCGCCGCCTCCATCGTGCTCGTGCCCGTCGCCGCTTTCATGGTTCTGGCTGCTACTTCCACTCGCGCTGGCGCTCTCGCTGTGGCTCTTCACGGTCACCTTCACGACAGCGGTTGCGTTCTTCACCTGTCCGTTGCTTTCGTTGTCGTTGTCGTTGTCGTTTTCGTCGTTCTCCGGGTGGCAGACTTTCTGATGGTCTTCGTTGTCTCCCTGTTCGTTCTCGACCTCACCCTGCTCGTTCTCGTTGTCTGCCTGCTCGCTCTCGTCGTTGTCTTGCTCCTGCTGGCCGTAGCCATAGCCGTAGCCACACTGATTGTTTTCGTTCTCGTCGTTGGCGGTCGCCGGAATGACCAATGAGAAACCCAACACCAGGGCGACGATAATCCCGGGTGTTCCGTAACGAAGAAGAGTCGATCTCTTCATCTTCATCAGAAGTCCCCCTTGGCCACGTCACTACGTCGACGCCGCAAGAAAGCAACGCCACACGCGCACAGTCGAACAGTAGAACGGTCACCCTAACAACCAGCTGTCGGAGTGGTCAACGCAACAGGCGTTAAGTAATCAGAAGTCGTTCTGCGCCTTAGGGCTTGGGTTTTGCCGAGCGGATTTTCACGATTACGTCGGTAAGGTCGCGCATTCGAATTTGCGTGGTGGATTGGTCACCCCGGGCCCATCCTCAATTCTCTAAACAGTTCTCGACACCTTTTCGCAGAAGTTGGTCAATGGACCAGCGTATTGCGGTAAAGAATGATTGAGTCGTAATCGCTGACGACGTGTAAGCCAATCTGTTGATCCAGGTACGAATAGGATTTCCAATCGACCTCGCGGGCCAAGAGCACGTATTTGACATCGCGCGTGGCGAGTACGTCTGCCCATTTACCGTTCGCGCCACTGCTCACGAGACCCGAGATCGCAACCTGATCCGCGGTACGGCGCGCTTCGATGCCGGGCACCTCGGGGTCGGCGCTCACGACCATCGGGCTCGAGAAAAATGTTGGCGCGGGCGACGCCACCACCCGGTTCTGATTGCGCACGAACGAGTAGGCCATGTACTCATGCCAGGGCAGGAACAGGGTTCGGCCGGGATGGCCGTCTGCTTGGAGGTACTGGTCGGCGGCGTACCAGCCAGATGGGTACTGCGACGGCCTGATCTCGCCGTGCATTCCAAACAGGAGTCCGTTGCCGTAGAAGAGCGGCAGGGCAAGCAGTAGACCGGTCGCGATGCCGTGGAGCTGGTCGACGTTCAGCTGCGGACGGCGCTCGGTGCGAATTCGGTCCAGGACGGCTGCAGCTCCCAGCGCGAATAGCTGCGAATACACGAGAGCCAGCAGAGCAGCGTATTTGCCGGCATCCCTCATGCCTCGATAGATGGGAATTGCATCCAGCCATCTGACCAGCACGGCAGTGATCGGCTGAGAGATGCCTGCCTCCAGGACGAGTCCGACGGCCGCGGCCACCAGCAGCCCGGCGACCCATGGCGCGGCCTCATCCCGATTGCGACGAAACGACGTGACGGCCCCGGCGGCGCACACGAGGATCAGCAATCCGAGCGCGACGGGCCAGAGCGGTACGAAATGCTTCATCGCGGTGAAGCGGCCCGTGCCTTCGGCCCAGAAGCCATACAGCCCGAGCAGGTTCGGCAGCAGCCCCAGCTGCGGATCTGGGCTGGCGGCGTAAGCGGCCAGATCCCCGGCGCCAATGCCGCTGATCACGGTGCCTTCGGGTCCGCGGCCGGTGACCAACGGGACGACCCAGTACGCGCTGGCCGCGAGCGTGGCTGCCGCCATTAATAGAAGGACGGGGCCGAGGCGCATCAAATACGCGACCCTGTCCTTCGCCGCGAGGGTGTGAGTGAGGACCAGCGCCACGGCCAGAACGCCGGCCACCACCAGCAGATGGAGGCTGAGGATGCCGAGCAGCGCCAGGCTCACGGCGGCGATGAGAGCCTGGATCACTCTGGGGTTGAGAACCAGGCGACGAAGCCGGAGCGCAACCCACGGCAGGACCGCATAGCCCGCGAGCAGGAAGAGCTGGCCGTAGTGCAAACGTCCGAAAACAAACGGATTGAACACATAAAGGATCGAGGCCGCCGCCCTCGGAACGAACCCGATTTTCAAAGTAGTTGGCGCGGCTTCATACGCAGTAAGGGCGGCGACGAACAGGATCGAAACGACGAGCAACTTTCCCGTCACCTCGGCTGGGAGCACACGCGAGACAACTGCCAGAGCTACCTGCAGAAGGGCAGTGCTGGTGAGGTCATGTGGAAGGTCGAATCGCCGCGGTCCCGGCCAGTCGGTGCCGAAGATGTAGCCGGGCTGCAGCCATGGGAGCGTGACCAGCAGCGCAAGAAACGCGGCCCAAGCGAACGGCAGGGCTCGCTGCCAGTTGGTTCCTGGACCGCGTGCGGCTGCCGCTACGCCCGTCTCGGAGAGGAACGTAGGTCCGGTCGGTGAGTCACGCCCCGCGCGCAGCTTCCAGATTCTCGACGGCGACGATGACCTCCAGGTCACCGGCCTGGCCGGCTGCCATGTAGAGAGCGCTGATATTGATCCCGGCGTTGGCCAGACGGCGTGCGTAGCGCCCCAGCTCGCCTGGCTGATCGTCGAGCGAAACCGCAAGCACCTCGCGGCGCTGAACGACGTTCCAACCAGCGGGCTTCAAGGCCGCGATGGCGCTTTCGGCATCGTCGACCACGAAATGCAGAAAACCACGGCCCTCGTGCGCGAAAGCCGCCGCCGCTCTGATGTTGATGCGCCGCTGTCCGAACAGTTCACCGATGGCGGCGATCACACCAGGCCGGTCCTGGGTCTCGATCACGATCTCCGTCGGCATGGTGGAACTCTAATGCTCTCAGCCTGACAGCCAGTTCACGCTTGTGACCGACCCTCCATAGTCATGTGGGGGGCCTGGGTCCAGGAGTCCGTCGGGGATCGTTGTTGGCCGACGCGGCTGAGGCGCTGTTCCTCGAACCGGCTAGAAAACCGCCGTTCGACCGCCTCGCTCGAGGAAATCCCGCTCGGCATCGGTGGGCGCCAGAGCCGCAGCGCGCATGTAGGCGGCTGCGGCTTCATCTTTGTGGCCGAGCCGCTGAAGAAGATCGGCTCGCGTCGCGTGGAACGCGTAGTAAGTATCGAGCTCCAGCCCGTCGACCAGGGCCAATGCCGCTGCGGGACCGCGCACCTCGCCAATTGCGATGGCACGGTTCAGCGCTACGACCGGCGTAGGTGCGATCGCGAGCAGCTGGTCGTACAAGGCAATGATCTGCGGCCAGTCGGTCTGTTCGAATGTCTTGGCATCCGCGTGCACGGCGTTGATGGCGGCCTGGATCTGATATTGCCCGGGTTGGTTTCGATCCAGGCAGCGGCGCACGATGGCTTGACCCTCACCGATCAACTCCCGGTCCCAGAGTCTCCGGTCTTGCTGAGCGAGCACGACGAGCGACCCATCGGGTCGCATTCGCGAGGGTCGACGCGACTCGATCAGCAGCATCAGCGCGAGCAGCCCGTCTAACTCTGGCTGACTGGGAATGAGCCCGACCAGAAGCCGCGCCAGCCGGATCGCCTCGGCGCACAGATCCGGGTCATTCTGTTTGTTTACCCCAGCGTTGTAGAGAAGGTAGACGACCGCCATCACCGCCTTGAGCCTGTGCGCCATCTCGCTCGTCTCGGGTACTCGATACGGAATCCGGGCAGCCTTGATTTTTCGTTTCGCGCGTACGAGCCGCTGCGCCATCGTCGGCTCAGCCACCAGAAAGGACCTGGCGACCTCCTCGGTTGAGAGGCCACACAGAATCCGGAGAGTCAGTGCAACCCGCGTTTCCAGGGAGAGTGCCGGATGACAACAAGTGAAGATGAGACGCAGTCGATCGTCCTGTAAGGATCCACTTTCATCAGCGCCGTTGGTGCTTGGCAGCATGGCCACCTCACTCAGCAGATAGCGCCCCCGCGATTCACGCCGGAGTCGATCGATGGCCCGTTTCCGCGCGGTCGTGGTGATCCAGCCGCCCGGGTTCGGAGGAAGGCCGTCCGTGGGCCACCTGCGAATCGCAGTAGCGAACGCATCCTGGACCGCGTCTTCGGCGAGATCGAGGTCGCCGAAAACACGGACCAGGGTGGCCACTGATCGGCCGTACTCCTGGCGGAAGATGCGGCCGACCTCGGCGTTATCGACCGGGCTCACCGTGATGCTCGGCGGAGGCGAGATAGTCCTCAAGAAGTCCGGTGCCTGCAAACGGACGAACCTCGACCGGCACATGTATTGCCCTGGTCACCCTGGATGCCCAGCCGAGCGCATCGTCGAGGTCTTTGGCCTCGATGATGTAGAAGCCGCCGAGATGTTCTTTCGATTCCGCGAATGGACCGTCAGTGGTCAGCACCTCACCGTTGGACACTCGGACTACTGTCGCAGTGTCAGGTTCATGTAGTTGGCCGCTGAAGACCCATATTCCGGCCGCCACCATCTCGCGCTCCAGGATGCTGACCTGTTTCCAGGACTGCCGCATCTCCTCGTCACTCATGGGCTGCCGGGTTTCGCCTTCGACGCTATGTGCAGACAACAGGTATTTCGGCATTTCGGTCCTCCTGGCAATGGGCGGTCAGATTGCCGCCTCCCACCCACTACGAATGGGCGCGTCCAATATCGACATGGGCCCACAAAGAATTTTCACTGAAGTAGGCACAACACTGAATGGACCCCAAGCCTCCCGACGACGGCGGCTCTTCTTCTAAACGTC
>DATEGC010000148.1:0-11593 GCA_035280285.1 Candidatus Dormiibacterota bacterium
CCGAAGCCGGCCCACGATCTCGTTCGAGTTCATGGCGCCTCGCGATGAGAGCGAGGTCGACGTGCTCGAACGGACGGTGGCGGCGCTCGCGGGGCACGCGCCCGACTGGGTCTCGGTTACCTATCGCGTGCGCACCGGCGACAAGACGCTCGACCTTGTGACGCGCATCAAGCGCCACTACCACATCGAGGCGATGGCGCACCTCACCTGCGCCAACACCGCCGACCGCACACGGCAGCTCCTCAACTGGATGGAGCGTGAAGGCGTGGCGAACGTCCTCACCCTGCGCGGCGATCCTCCGGCTGCGGGCCAACCGTTCGAAGTGGTCGACCCGCAGCTGACGCACGCGAATGACCTGATCGGTCTCGTCAAGCGCGGCGGCTATCGGTTCGGCATTGGCGCCGCGTGCAGCGCAGAAAAGCACCCCGAAAGCCCCGACCTCGAGCATGAGTTCCGCTACCTGCGTTTGAAAGTCGAGTCAGGCGCCGACTTCTTGATCACGCAACTGTTTTTCGACAACCGGTTCTACTTCGACCTCGTGGCGCGCGCTCGCGCCGCCGGGATCACGGTGCCGATTGTGCCCGGGCTGATGCCAGTGCCGAGCAGGCGCTCACTCACCTTCATGACGACGATGTCTGGAGCCAGCGTGCCCGCTGCGCTGCAGGCCGAGATCGACGCGGGGCCGGACGACGACGCGGTCCGCGCACTTGGCGTGCGCCACTGCATTTCGCAATGCGCTGAGCTTCTCGAGGCCGGTGTGCCCGGCCTGCACTTCTACACGTTCAACCGAGCCCGCGCGCCGATCGAGATCCTCGCCGCCCTGCGCGGGCAGCAGCTTCTCGCCTCGTAGCCAGGATCACCGACGCGTCACGCGTCAGAGTCAGCTCGAGGGCTCGATAGTTCCGATTCTCGAGCCAGACCGCTCGCGCGGGGTCGTCCGTCGCATATCCCGGTGTGTAGTCATCAAGGATGACCAGGCCGCCCGGGACGAGCAGTGGCAGCAGCTTTTCCGGATCGCCAGGCGCGCGCTTGGGACCGCCGTCGCTGAACAGCAGATCGAACGGGCCGCGCTCCACGGCCAAGTTCCAGTCGCCCGCGATGACTTCGACCGCGGAGTTGTCCGTGAACATCTCTCCGGCAGCGCGCGCTCGCTCGTCATCAAGCTCAACGGTCAAGAGCGTCGCGTCCGAACGCATCCCTGACTCGATCCAGGCCGCTCCGACGCCGTATGCGGTGCCGAGCTCGCAGATCCTCCGCGCGCCGCGCGCGCACAGCTGTAGCAAAAGGCCGACTTCGGGAATGCATGCGAGCGGAAAACCATGCGCGCGCGATGTCTCGACCGCGCGCCACACACGCGCTGGAAAGCGACCCGGATCGTCGTAAGCGGGCAGCCCTGGCTGATGAGTCACGCAGTTACCCTAATCGGGCCATGCTGGCAGGCATCGATCTCGGCGGGACCCAGGTGCGCGTCGCACTTGCGCGGTCCGACGGCCACCTGGTCGCGAGCATCAAGACGAGGACGGCAACCCTGCCTGTACCCCAGGCGATGGTCGACTGGGCGGCTGCCGAGATCGACCGCCATCGCGGCCGCGAGAAGGTGCGCAGCATCACGATCGCGGCGCCCGGTCCCATCGACATCAAGCGCGGCGTCCTGGTCAACCCGCCCAACCTGCCGTGGCAGAACGTGCCGTTGGCGGCGATGCTGGGCCGAGCGACCGGGGCGAAGGTCCAGCTCGCCAACGACGCGGACATGGCTGGTCTCGGCGAATTCCACCACGGAGCGGGCCGCGGCACGCGCAACATGATCTACATCACGTGGTCGACCGGCGTTGGCGGCGGCCTGATCATCGACGGCAAGCTGCACCGCGGAGCGCACGGCAGCGCCGGCGAGGTGGGGCACATGATCATCGACCCCAACGGTCCGCTGGACAGCTGCGGCCAGCGTGGCTGCCTGGAAGCATTCATCGGCGGCAAGAACCTGGCGAAGGAAACAGGACACCCCGCGGCGGAGCTGTTCGCTGAGGCGGCGCGCGGCGACCGCCGCGCGCGCATGGTGGTCGAGCGTGCAGCGCGATACATGGGCCTGGCTCTGATCAGCCTCACCAACGCGCTCGATCCGGAGATGTTCGTGATCGGCGGCGGCGTCTCGCGCTCGTGGGCGCTGGTTCAGCCGACGATGCTCGAAACCCTGCGCTCGTCACCGTTCATCAAGCCCGCCCGCCGGCCTCAGTTGCGCCGTGCCCGACTGGGTGACCGCGCCGGGCAGGTGGGAGCGGTGGAATGGGCGCGACTGAACCAGTAGGAGAGCAGGAGCTTCTAGACCTCCTGGAGCGGGCGGCCTCGGAACTCGGAGTCAAAGCCTGGATCGTCGGCGGCTATGTGCGGGACAAGCTCCTACACAGGCCACACACCAACCCGGATGTGGTTGTGGACAACGGTGACGCCCTCGAGCTGGCACGGCGATTTGCCGAGCTCGCCGGCGCCTCGCCTCCAGTCACGTTCGAGCGATTCGGCACCGCCCAGGTCACGCTGCCCGGCCACCTGGTCGAGTTCGTGACCGCGCGCGCGGAGTCATACGCGCCCGACTCCCGCAAGCCGAACGTGCACCCCGCGACTCTCGAGGAAGACCTCCGCCGCCGCGACTTCACGATCAACACCCTGCTCATGGACCTCGACGGCCGGATCCACGACCCGCTGCGAGCGATGGCCGACCTCGAGGCGAAGGTTCTGCGCACGCCGGCCGACCCGGCGCGCACGTTTGCCGACGACCCGCTGCGCATGCTCCGGGGCGTCCGCTTTGCCGCCGAGCTCGGCTTTCACCTGGCGCCGGAGCTGATCCCAGCCATGCGGACGATGAGGGATCGCCTCGCGCCGCCGGTGATCTCGCCAGAGCGCGTGGCGGACGAGCTGCGGAAGATGCTCGGGTCGGAGCGGCCGAAGCTGGTCCTCGAGCTGCTCGACGCGTCAGGGCTGCTGGAGGTGATCCTCCCCGAGATCGCGGCCTGCAAAGGCGTCGAGCAGACCGGCTATCACACGCATGACGTGTTCGGCCACACCCTCTTGGCCGTCGAAGAGACCGCGCCAGATCTCCTGCTGCGCCTGGCCGCCCTCTTTCACGACGTGGGCAAGCCGCCGACTGCCAAGGGCGACGGCACGTTCCTCGGCCACGAGGAGGTTGGCGCCGTGATGACCAGGGCGGCTCTGGCCCGGTTGCGCTTCTCCCAGAAAGAGATCGATGTGGTGGCCGGGCTGGTGCGGCTCCATCTGCGCCCGGTCTTCTATCGCTCGGAGTGGACCGACGGCGCGGTGCGCCGCCTGGCCCGGGACGCCGGCCCACTGCTGGACCGGCTGATGGCCCTCGCCCGGGCCGACATAGCGGCCTCGGCCTATCCCGAGCGTCAGAAGCTGGACGAGCTCCACGCACGGCTGGACAAAGTCCGCTCCGAGCGTCCGTCTCGGCTGGCGCCGCTCGTCAGCGGGGAGGAGATCATGGCCATCCGCCGCATCGGTCCCGGTCCTGAGGTCGGCCGGATCAAACAGCGGCTCGAAGAGCTCGTAATCGACGGCGAGCTTCCACCGGACAAGCCGGCGCTTATCGATTACTTGTCGACCCATCAAGAGTTGTAGTAGTGCGGCCGACAGCCGCTATGCTGCCCTAGGAGGGGGCCGCCCACGGGATGTAACAGGGGAGAGGCGGCCAGGGAGGAACTGAAGATGACTGAGATCGCGGTCGAGACAGCTGGAGCGACCAGCACGAACGGCGATGCGGATCCGTTGGGGCTGGATCCAAAGGCCACGGTGCTGGCCCGTGAGGACTCGCTGTCAGGCCGGCTCGAGCTCAAGGGCTCAGGCCAGGTGCTGGGCAGCTTTTCAGGGCAGATCGAGTCGGACGGCGACCTGCTGATCGGGCCCGAGGCCCTCGTCGAGGCGGACATCAAGGGCGTGCGGATCACTGTGGCCGGCCAGGTTCGCGGCAACATCATCGCCGCCAGCCGGCTGAAGATCACGGACTCCGGCCGGCTGGAGGGAGACGCCACGGTGGGCGCCCTAGTTGTCCAGGAGGGCGGAGTCCACTACGGCGTGATCCGTGTGCATCCCGAGGGTATTCCGGACATTCCGTTCGAGCACCACCCGCAGGTGCCGGCGCAGTCTACTGTCGTAACTTTGAAGCCCATGCCTAACCCAGTCGGGCGGGTCAGGAAATTCTGGGGTGAGTTCTTCTAGTCGACCGTCAAGAAAGCCGACCCGGGCCCGGGGCCAGGCGCCTCGCGCCCGGGCGGCGAAGTCGACGCCTCCGAAGAGCCGCAAGGCCACGCTTAAACCCACGCCTAAACCCGCCCCGAAACCGGTGCCGAAGCCCGTGCCGAAGCCCGTGCCGAAGGCTGCACAGCTGCCCACGCCCAGGTCCCTGCCCATGAGGCCAGCCATTCCGCCCGCGCCGCGTCCCGGCATCCGGCTGGCGGGATCGGCCTCGTCCCGGCTGACGATCAAGCCCACCCCGCCACAGGGGCCGCGCCCGCAGCTCCAGCCTTCGACGAGGGTCAGGCCCAGCGGACCACGGCCGCTGAGCGAGGTCGATCTCGATGAAGACGAGGTCCTGATCGACGGCTTCGACGCCACGCTGCAGGGCGAGAGGGTTCGCATCACAGCCGTCCTTGAGCGGACGTGTGTCTACGTGGACAGGGGTGGTGACCGGCGGCTCGCGCGCAAGGAAGACCTATTGGTGGAGGCGGACAAGCTGCCAATCCGGCGCCGTGGCCTCACCTAGTCGCTACCCTTTCGTAGCTCCATGAACGAAGAGCCAAGGCATACACGCAACCTCGCCCTGGAGCTGCTGCGCGTGACCGAAGCCGGTGCGCTTGCCGCAGCGCCGCTTCAAGGCCGAGGCAACAAGGATGCCGCCGACCAGCGCGCGGTCGAGGCCATGCGCGAGGCCCTCGCCGACGTGGACATGAGGGGCACCGTGGTGATCGGTGAAGGCGAGAAGGACGAGGCGCCGATGCTCTACTTCGGCGAGCAGATCGGCAACGGCCTCGAGCCCGAGGTCGATGTGGCAATCGATCCGATCGAGGGCACCAGCCTGACCGCCTCTGGCCTCCCCGGCGCGATCTCAGTCGTGGCGCTCGCGGAGCGCGGGACGATGTTCACAACCCACGTCCACTACATGCTGAAGCTGGTGGTCGGCCGCAAGGCGCGCGGCGCGATCGACCTCGAAATGCCGGTCGAGTGGAACCTACGGCGCATCGCCAAGGCCGAAGGCCTTCCGGTCGAGGAGCTGTCGGTCGTGGTCCTCGACCGCGACCGCAATCGCGAGATCATCGACCAGATTCGAGATGTGGGAGCCCGGATCAAGCTGATCAGCGCCGGTGACGTCGCCGGCGCGCTCGAAGCTGCGCTGGAAACCAGGCTCGGGATCCACTGCATGATGGGCTCCGGCGGTGCGACAGAGGGTGTGCTTGCCGCCTGCGCCATCAAGACGATGGGCGGCGACATGCAGGCCAAGCTCTACTTCCGCGATGAGACGGAGCGCGTGGTCGCGATCGCGGAAGGCCACCAGCCCGACCGCGTCCTATGTATCGATGACTTGTGCTCGGGCAAGGACATTTTCTTTGCCGCCACCGGGATCACGTCCGGCGAGCTGCTGAAAGGCGTTCGCTACGAGGACGTCTACGCGTACACGCAGTCGATGGTCCTGCGTTCGGCGACCGGCACGATGCGAATCGTCGACGCGTACCATCCGGTCGACCTGCTGCGAGCAAAAGGGCTTCTGCCCGGACAGGTGCGGATACACTGAGCGCGACCGACGCCGGGCAGTTTCTGACTGCGGCCGCCAAGACGCTGGGGCCGCCGCAGTGGGAGTGGATCGCGACCGCCCGCATCCTCGCCCGTAAGCGGCCATCGGTGTCGGCGATCGAGGAGGTTCTCGACGGCCTGCTCACCAGTGCCGACCAGGCCATGGTCAACGCATTCACCTCCGGCTTCCGGGTCGCCCAGGCGAAGGCTGCGATCGAAAAGTCCTTGCCCGACCCCAGCGCCGCGGCGGCCGCGCTCGAGTCGGCGCAGGTGGTCGCCCTGGGCATCCTGGTTCGCGAGCAGCTGCACGCGGAGCAGTTCGAGGCTCTGTACCGGCCTTTCGCAACCGTTCTGCCCGGACCTGGCTACCGTCCACCGGCGCCGATCGACCAGCAGATCGCGGCGTTCCTGAAGCGCCTGCCGACACTCAAAGGGGACCCCGAAGATGAGGTGTCGACGGTGGCCAAGGTCCTCAGCCAGACGCCGAAACCGAAGCCTGCCGGGGCAAGCGACATCATCGCCATCGCCGGCGCTCTCGATCCTGCCGCGAACTACAACGCCGCCTGGAAGCTCGTCATCTCGACGGCTGTCCAGGTCAGCCGGACGCAGGCCTTTCGCTCCATGCAGGACGCGGCGGAGCAGGCGGCGCCCCACGACGGCCTGGGGATTGTGGGTTTCGCCGGCGTGGCCGGCGGCGCGATCTTCATGCGCGACGCGCTGCCGATCGAGAAGGTGCTCCTGCTCTACGAACCCTTCGCCTCGGCCTGGCCGTACGAGACGCTGGGCTAGGTGGCGTCCTCTACGCGGTTCTGACTCCAGCCGCCTTCTCGAGCCCGAGCTCCTCGACCGCGACCTCGCGCATCTTGAACTTCTGCACCTTGCCCGTCACGGTCATCGGGAACGCGTCCACGAACTTCCAGTGGCGCGGAATCTTGTAGGTCGCGATCTTGGCCTTGCACCAGGCCGCGAGGTCTTCGCCGGTGGGGGTCGCGCCCTCACGCAGCTTGACCCAGGCCATGACCTCCTCGCCGTACTTCTCCGACGGCACGCCGATGACCTGGACGTCGGCGATGTCCGGATGCTTGTAGAGAAACTCCTCCACCTCGCGCGGGTAGATGTTCTCGCCGCCACGGATGATCATGTCCTTGATCCTGCCGACGATGTTGACGTAGCCTTCGTCATCGATCGTGGCGAGGTCACCGGTGTGCATCCAGCGAGCGGCGTCGATCGCCTGACGGGTCGCCTGCTCGTTGTCCCAGTATCCGAGCATGACGATGTAGCCGCGGCTGCAAAGCTCGCCGGGCGTACCGCGTGGCACCACCACCCCAGTCTCCGGATCCACGACCTTGATCTCCACGTGCGGGTGCACGCGTCCGACAGTCGATACCCTCCGCTCCAGCGGGTCGACAGTCGTGCTCTGCGTGGAGACCGGAGACGTCTCAGTCATCCCATAGCAGATCGTCATTTCTGGCATGTGCATGACGGTGGTGACCTTCTTCATCACCTCGACCGGACATGGCGAACCGGCCATGATGCCAGTGCGCAGTGAGCCGAAGTCGAACTCTTTGAAACGAGGATGCTCCAGCTCACCGATGAACATCGTCGGCACGCCATAAAGCGACGTGCAGCGCTCCTGTTGCACCGTCTGCATCGTGGCCACGGGCTCGTATGCCTCGGCCGGGATGACCATGGTCGCCCCGTGCGTCGTGCACGCGAGGTTGCCGAGCACCATGCCGAAGCAGTGGTAGAAGGGCACCGGAATGCAGACGCGGTCGCGCTCCGTGTACTTCAGCGTCTCGCCGATGAAGAAGCCGTTGTTGAGTATGTTGTGATGAGTGAGGGTCGCGCCTTTGGGGAAGCCGGTCGTGCCCGACGTGTACTGGATGTTGATGGGGTCATCGAACTGCAGCGACGCCTCGGCCTCGTGCAGATCGCCTGGACTGACCTTCGCTGCATCGCGCTTGAGTGCGTCCCATCCGTCCTCGAGAACCAGCGCGTCGCGCAGCTCGGGGCACATGCCCTTCACTTCGGCGAGCATCGCCCGGTAGTCAGCCTGGCGAAAACCCGCGGCGAGAATCAGGAAGCTGATCCCGGATTGGCTGAGCGCGTACTCGAGCTCTGACGTCCGGTACGCGGGATTGATGTTGACGAGGATCGCCCCAAGCGCCGCGGTGGCGAACTGAACGATTACCCACTCGTAGCGGTTCGGCGACCAGATCCCGACGCGGTCGCCTTTCTTGACCCCCCGCGCGATGAGGCCCCGCGCGACCTCTTCGCACTGCTCGATCAGCTCGCGGTACGTGGCGCGGTAGCCCTGGTGCGCGGCCACAAGCGCTTCGTGGTCCCCCACGCGGTCGGCGGTTCGGCGCAGGTTGTGGAAGATCGGTTCGCCGAGGAGGGGCTTGTCACTTGCACCGTGCACGTAGCTCAGTTCAGACATCACTAACCCCTTGACATTGTCCTCCGATCGTCGCAGGCTGGAGGTCAATTCGTTCTCCGTCCGGGACCGCCGACAGTCCACGCAAAGGTTGGCCTCCAAAAGTAGGCAACGGCCGTAAAGCGGCGCAGAAAACCAGAAGTGTGTCACCCGGTGGTTTCCCGGTCGAGGCGGTGTCCGCTGCAGGCGCCGCCTCGTTTTTGTGTTGATCAGCCCGGACCACAAACCGATAATTCGCGCTCGTGCCAATCACCGCTCTCGAGAATCGGCGCTTTCGGACCATCGTCCTTGTCTCGTCCGGCGTTCCGATCGCGGCGACCTACCTCTGGCAAGGCCTGATCCAGCCGATTTTCCTTGGCGGCTATCTCGGCGACTTTCAGGAGAGCTACATGCGCGCGGCGGCGCGGATCGCAAGCGGCCACGACCCGTACGACCTGTGCGCGACACTGGGCTGCCTCGAGCCGACCGGGCCGCAGTACGTGATGCCGCCGGTGCTCGCTTGGGCGCTGCAGCCGCTGGTGGGGGGTAGCGGTCGCGCCGTCACCATCGGGGCGGTGCTCCTGCTCAACGCATCACTCGCCCTTTTCACCTGGCTGGCGCTCAAGGCGCTTCGCGTCAGGGATTGGCAGCTGGCGGTGCTGCTCATCCTGGTCGCGCTGGCGTTCGAGCCCGTGATCGGCAACATCGAGGAAGGCCAGGTCAACCTGGTCTTGCTGGCGTTGTCCGGGATCTGGTTGTGGGCCTGGATCGAGGACCGGTGGTGGGGAGGATTTGCCCTGGGCGCGGCGATCGCTCTGAAGCTGATCCAGGCGCCGGTCGCCTTGCTCGTGTTGTGGGCGAGGCGATGGGCGATGCTCTTGGCTGCGGCCGCGGCGGGGCTCGTGTTGTGGATAGCCGGCGCGCCGGAATATCTCTTCGAGTACCTGTTCAACGTGCTGCCTTCGGTCAGTGGCGGCACGGGGTTCTTCGAGAATCACTCGCCGGGGGGAACGATCACGCGACTTTTCGAGCCCAACACGTTTTTTGGCGTGGCCGGCAGCCCCTCCGGAGCTCGCGCCGTGACGGCCTTACTTGCGGTTGCCGTTCTCGTGGTCACGCTCGTCGTGATGCGCGCGCCGGCGACGTCGCCTATGGGGCGTGCTCTGGAAGCGGCGGCGCTCGTGGCGGCGACGCCGCTGATCGCGTCCTACTCATGGGGCACGCACCTGGTCCTTCTGTTGCTGCCGATGTTCGTTCTCATCGTCTGGGCAGCGCCGAGGCGCGACTGGCATGTGCTCGCTCTGGTGGCGATCGCGTGGCTGTTGATCGGGCCTGCGCACAAGCTGCTGCAGGTCCTTCTCGTATCGGGCTACTCGAACCTGGTGGTGCTGCGCGTGATGGCCGAGTTCGGCGTCGTCGCGATCAGCATGCTCTGGCTCGGTTGCCTGCTCGCGATCAGACGCTCAGCGAACGCTCCTGATGCGGCTGACGAAAACGGTGCCAAGGAAAAGGAACACCACCGCGCTCGAGAACACGACGCGGTAGCCCCCAATGCCGTGAGGTCCGTTCAGCGCATCGATTAGAGGGCCGCCGAAGAAGGGGATGATCGCCTGCGGCAAAGTCAGCGCGATGTGAAACAGTCCCATGTCCTTCGCCGACGCCTTCGGGTCGGGAAGCGTGTCGACGGCCAGGGCCCAGTCCACCGCGAAGTAGAGGCCGTAACCCACGCCGTACGCGACGCCGAGTGCAAACACAAGCGGGATCGCATTCGGATACAAGGCGATGAAGATCACCGCCACGAACGCCTGCAGCGCACCCGCCAGGTAAACGAATATCTTGCGCCGGTGCAGCCGGTCTGAAAGTTGGCCACCGAAAAAGCCGAACGGGATAGCGACGGCGACCACGACGAGAAGCCAGTTCGACGTAAACGACTCTGCGCCTTTGCCGGTCTGCAAGACAACGTCGCGGAAGAAGTTGAGCAGAAAGTAAAGGACGGCGGTAATGCCCGACGAGATCATCAAGCGGGTGAAGATCACCCATGCGAAATCGCCCTCGTGCAAAGGCCGGAGGAACTCGCGGACCGTTTCGCCGAGCGGTCGCTCCGGATGGGGTGGCACCGGGGTCTCGCCCTCACCCCTCGCCGCCCAAACCGTCGGCACGAGGCTGAGCAGCGCGACGATTCCCAGCACTGGATAGACGATGGAGTTGTGGCCGATAAGGGAGGTGACTCCGAGTCCGGTCCCGATGCCCAACTGGGTCATCGTGGCGAGGAAGCCGCTTGCCTTGCCGACCTCTTGGGCTGGAACGACGTCGGGGATGATGCCCGCGTACGCGGCGCCGGCCGCGTTGAAGAAGAACTGGATGATCGCGTAGCCGACGAGGACGAGGGGATAGCTCCCGGCAAACATGAGGATCAGCAGGCCGGGAAACGTGAGGAGCGTGCCCGCGACCATGATCGGCCGACGGCGGCCGAAACGGCTGTGCAGGCGGTCGGACCAGGCGCCCACGATGGGTGGGACCGTCATGGCCAGGAAGCCTCCGACGCCGAGGGCGACGCCGATGCCCGTGTTCTGCAAGTTGCGCTGGGGCACGACCTGGTCGACCTGGGACTGGAGAAGGATGGTCGTGAGCGGGATCCAGAGGAAGTTGCTGCCAAACCAGAAAGCGCTTAGCGCGGTGTGACGGAGGTTGCCGAATTTCTCGCCGGTTGGCGTCACCAACGCCGCAGCTGTCGCCACGCGAGAAGGCTAAGTTAAGTAGGTTCCCAGCGGCGGCCGAAAAGCGCTAGGCTGTGCCGGCCCCCAATGCCAAAGATCTTCTCGTGGGCAAAAACGGTTCTGTTCGATCTGCCCAGCCGCGGCAAGCTGGTCTACTGCCTGCTGCGCGACGAGAGAATTCCAACCGCGCCGAAGGCGGCATTGGTCGCCGCGATTGGCGTGATCGTGAGCCCGCTCGATATCCCGGCCTGGGTTCCGGTCCTGGGCGAAGGGGAGATGCTCGCCTTGGTGATTCTTGCCCTCGAGACGTTCATCGAGGCGGCCCCTGAAGACATCCGGCGCGAGCACGAGGCAGCGCTCAAGGCCAGGACGAGCGTCTGGGATCGCGATTACCGCGATACTGTGGCTGCAGCGCGCCACGGGGTGGGGCAGCTGGCCGTTCGAGTCCGTTCGCGAGTCCGCCACCGCGACGAGTTTCAATCCATGTCGGAGGTCGTGTGAAGTGCGGGTCTTGCTGACGAAGGACGTCGAGAATCTCGGGCGCGCCGGGGATGTGAAGGAGGTCGCAGACGGGTACGGCCGGAACTTCTTGCTCCGGCGCAAGCTGGCGGTCCACGCGGGTAAAGGTGTGGAGGCGGAGGCGAAGCGCCTGCGCGACGCAGCCGCC
>DATEGC010000149.1:0-12682 GCA_035280285.1 Candidatus Dormiibacterota bacterium
TTTGAGGAGCGCGAGCTAATGTGCGCCCGCGTCTACCCTAAAGGCATGGCGCAGCTGCCTCCCGACATGAAGGCCTTCAACGAGAAGCTGATCGCCGAGTTCCGCGCGAACCATGGCCAGCTTGGCGGCCAGATGGCCGGCCGGCAGGTCCTCTTGCTGACCACGACCGGGGCGAAGTCATTCCAGCCCCACACCGTGGTCATCGGCTACCGGCCTTACGGCGAGCGCTGGGCCGCGATCGCTTCCGCCAACGGCGCGGACAAGGCGCCGGCGTGGTATCACAACCTGAAGGCAAACCCGGTGGCAACAATCGAGGTCGGGCCCGAGACTTTCCAGGTCAAGGCTCGCGTGGCGGGGCCCGAGGAGCGCCCAGAGCTGACCAAGGTCGTCGAGTATTACGAGCGCCAGCAGGCGCTCATCTCGCGCGAGATCCCGATCGTGGTGTTCGAGCGCCTCTAGGCATCACTTTCGCTTGTGCCCCAGACCCGTCCGCGCGCGCAACCGGGCCGAAGGTGCGAGGCTCTTGCGCAGGCCCTCCATCCGCGCCTTGCCCAGGTTGCTCTTCATCACCCAGGCCACGTCCGTGTCGGCCGAGCGCAGCCACTTCTCGAGGTAGGGCTTCGCGTTTTGCGGCGCCGCGGCGGCGGCAACGCTCCAGCCATAGCCCAGCGCCTTGCGCAGCGCCACGAAGCCGTCGTTCCTTCGATCATCCGGGACGGTCTGCGAAACCGAGTGCGTGATCAGGTCCAGGAGGACGAGCACGTCGACCGTGTCCTGGTTGTTCTTGAGCAGCGCCGGTTCGCACAGTCCGGCGACGACCGCGCGCTGCACGAACGGGGCGCCCTTCGCCCACACCCTCATCTGGGTGAGGAGCTTCGGCATGCTCTCGCGCCCGATGCGCTGGAGCGCGATCGCGACGCCCTCACGCACGCGCCAGCGCGGGTCCGACGCCAGTTCGTGCAGCCAGGTCATCACGGTGTCGGGCTCGAGCAGCGCGATGCGGCCGAGGCCCGCCGTCCCGCACAGGGCGAGGAACTCGTCGCGCGATGCGGAGAGGCGCCACAGCCGATCCGCGTCACCCTCCTCGACGACCGCCGCCACCAGCTCGAGGTTGGCCCTGGGGCCGGGCAGGCCCGAGTGCTTCTTCAGGTAAGGCTCCCAGTCCTCGAGCTTGCGCAGCTCGGCGCGATAGGCCTCGGTGCGCGCGCCCATTCCGGACGCGATCCTATCTGACGGCTGGGTGAATAATGGGCTGACGATGAATGACCGACATCAGGACAACCGCCGGCTGATGCTGACGCAGCTCCTGCGCGCGCCGGTGCTCAACCCCGCGGGCACCGAGGTCGGCCGCGTCGAGGACTTCATCGTCAAGCTCGCTGACGGCGTGTACCCGCCGGTCACCGGGTTGAAAGTGCGGGTGGGCGAGCAGGACGTCTTCATCGGCAAGGACGTGATCGACTCGCTCGAGCCAGGCGGCGTGCGACTCAAGACGCATACGATCCGCACCGAGGCCTTTCAGCGGCGGCCGGGCGAGGTACTGCTGAAAGCGGACGTGCTCGGCCGTCACCTCGTTGACGTGAACAAGGGCCGCATCGTCCAGGCTCACGACCTCGTGCTTGCCCCTGGCGACGACGGCTGGCACCTGGCGGGGATCGACCGCAGCCCGCAAGCGATGCTGCGCCGCCTGCTTCCGCGGCGCGGGCGCCCCGACCTTCGCCGCCACGCCATCCTCGACTGGAAGGAAGTCCAGCCGTTCGTCGGCCATGTGCCCACGGCCAAGCTGCTGATGCCCTTGCAGCGCCTCCGCCGCCTGCACCCGGCGCAGATAGCCGACATCGTCGAAGGCGCATCGCACGAAGAAGGGCAGGAGATCATCGAGGCCGTCGAAAGCGACCCGGCGCTGACGGCTGACATTTTCGAAGAGCTGGATCCCGAGCACCAGGTCGAGTTCCTGAGGTCCAAATCGAACGAGGACGCCGCGCGCATCCTCGAGCGCATGGCGCCCGACGACGCGGTCGATCTGCTGGGCGAGCTTGACCAGGAGCGGCGTAAGCCGATCTTCGACCTGATGGCCACGAGCCAGCAGAGCAAGCTCCGCAAGCTGCTGCAGTATCACCCGACGACAGCTGGCGGCATGATGAGTCCCGACTACGTGTGGGTCATCAGCGGCGTGACCGCCGACATGGCGATCGAGGCGGCGCGCACCGACGACAAAACGCCCCACCAACTGCTCGGCACAGTCTTCGTCACCGAGCCTGACGGCAAGTATGTCGGCAGCATCGGGGTGGTCGACCTGCTGCGGGCTGACAAACTGCGGAAGGTCGAGGAGCTGCAGCTCAGCAAGCAGTCGGTCCCTGGCAACGCCGACTTCGCAGACGTGGCGTTGATGATGGCTGACTACAACCTGACTGCGCTCGCGGTGGTCGACGCCGCCGGCAACCTGATCGGCGCGGTCTCCTCAGATGACGTAATCGAGCAGCTGATCCCGGACGACTGGCGTCAGCGCGCCGAAGCAAGCACGGGCGTATAGACCAACATGGGCGAGCGCGAGCCAAACCGAAAGGACTCGCGCTTGAAGCCAACGTCAGCTTTGCTCGACGACCTGCAGGAAGGCGACATCCACGGCGCCTTCGGGACCATACGGGTCAGCGACGTCACGCCGCGCCGCACGTGGCGCCAGAGGCTGCTCACACTCGCGGCGATCATCGGGCCAGGTCTCATCGTCATGGTCGGCGACAACGACGCCGGGGGCGTATCCACTTACGCGCAGGCTGGACAGGACTTCGGCTACTCGCTGCTGTGGACCCTGGTGCTGTTGATTCCCGTCCTGATCGTCAACCAGGAGATGGCCGTGCGCCTGGGAGCAGTGACCGGGGTCGGTCATGCGCGCCTGATCACCGAGCGCTTCGGGCGATTCTGGGGCTGGTTTTCGGCAGGCGATCTCTTTCTCCTGAACTTCTTCACCATCAGCACCGAGTTCATCGGAGTCAGTCTCGCCGGGCGCTACTTTGGCCTCAGCCCGTACGTCGTGGTTCCGCTCGCGGCCTTGATCCTTGTCGCGATCACCATCTCCGGCAACTTCCGGCGGTGGGAGCGGGCAATGTTCGTGTTTCTGGCGGCCAGCCTGCTTGTGCTGCCGCTGGCCGTCCTGAGCTACCCCAGCCCGGCCGGCGCTCTGAGGGGATTCCTGGTGCCGGGCATCGAGGGGGGGCTCACCTCAAATGGCGCTCTGCTCGTCATTGCGATCATCGGGACGACTGTGGCGCCGTGGCAGCTATTTTTCCAGCAGTCGAACGTCATCGACAAACGCATCACCCCGCGCTGGCTCAGCTACGAGCGGGCGGACACCACGCTGGGGGCGTTCGTAGTCGTGATCGGCGCGTCGGCAATCATGATGTCCGCCGCCTCTGCGTTCTCAGGCACCGCGGAAGTCGGCCACTTCGAGGATGCGCTGGGCGTCGCCAGGGGCCTGGACCAGTATGTATCGAGGGCCGCAGGAACCGTCTTCGCCCTGGTCCTCTTTGACGCGTCCATCGTGGGGGCGTCGGCGGTGACGCTGGCGACGTCCTACGCCTTTGGAGACGTCTTTGGGCTCCGCAGCTCGCTGCACCGTGGCTTTCGCGAAGCCAGGCTGTTCTACGGCTCCTATACGCTGATGGTCGCCCTCGCCGCGGCCATCGTCCTCATTCCCAGTGCGCCGCTGGGCTTGATCACCACCGCGGTCCAGGCTCTGGCTGGAACCCTCCTCCCGTTCGCCATGGTATTTCTCGTCCTTCTGTGCAACGATCGCGCGGTCCTCGGACCGTGGGTCAACCGGCTCTGGCTGAACGCGGTCGCGGCCGTCGTCGTGGGCGCAATGCTGGTTCTCTCCCTGATCCTCGTCCTCTCGACGGCGATTCCATCCATAGACGTGACGAGCCTGCTGTGGGTGCTCGGAGGGGCGGCGGCGGTCATTCTGCTGATGGGCGGCGCCTGGAGCTGGTGGCGCGGCCGCGGTGCGCCGCGCGAACCGGAGGTTTCGCGTGAAGAACGCGAGAACTGGCGCATGCCGGCCCTCGCCCTGCTCGAAAGACCGGCCGCATCGCTCGGGCGCCGCATCGCTCTCTACGCGCTGGGCGGCTACCTCGTTCTTTCGATCGTGCTTCTCACCGTGAAGGCGGTGCAGCTTGCGATTGGCCGCTGACGCAGGCGCTTCTTAACAGGTCACTTACATCCCTCTACGGTCAAAGGTTAAAATGCTCCCCCGTGCCTCTCGGCTTCAGACCGGGGCACCGCGTCAGAGCATCGCGCCGGCGGCTTAGCCCACTACGCACAAGCTTCATCGTCCTGCTTGCCATCGTCATGTCGTCGGTGGCCGGCGGCTTTGCATACTTCATGCCCGCCGCCCAGGCGGCGATCGAAGCCACGGGTCAGGCGATCCACGTCACGCCGTCGCCGAGCCTGCTGTTCACGCCGACACCGACAGGTTCCGCGGCGCCCACGGCCGCCCCGGTGACCGGCGCCTTCACCGTGCTCCTTCTTGGCTCGGACGACGACTCGAAGTTCATCGGCGACCACGTGCTGACCCAGTCGATGATCCTGGTGCGCGTCGTGCCCTCTACCAAAGACGTCACCATGCTCTCCATTCCGCGCGACCTTTACGTCCACCTGTCGACAGGTGGTTATGGAAAGATCGATGGGGCTTACTCGTATGGCGGCCCGGGCGCTGCGGTCGCCACTGTGGCGCAGGATTTCGGCGTCCGCATCGACGACTACATCTGGATCGGCCTACTCGGCCTGGTCAAGCTGATCGATGCCATCGGGGGCATCGACGTCGTCACCAGCAATCCCGTAATGGACGATTACTACCCCGCCGACATTCTGAGCAGCTGGCCTTATGACTACGAGCGGGTCGCGGTCCTGGCGGGCCCACAACATCTCGACGGGCTCCACTCCATGCAGTACGTGCGCTCGCGCCATGGCGACCTGCAGAGTGACCTGGGCAGGTCACAGCGACAGCAGCAAGTGCTGATCGCAATCCGTCAGAAGGCAAAGCACGTGTCACCCAGCGACCTGCCAGTCATCTCGCAAGCGCTCGGCGGCGAGCTGAAGACGAGCATCGATCTGCCGAAGGTTGCGTCTCTGCTGCCGCTCGCGGCGAGCTTCGACAATCCGGACCAGATCCGGACGCTGATCCTCGCCAATCCCTACACGCACGGGTGTGGGTGCCCCGAGACCTATGTCACCGCCAACTGGAACCTGATCCTGCCCTTGGTGCACCAGTACTTCCCATGATCTCCCGCTTGCTCCTTGCGCTCGCGTTGGTGGTCGTGATGCTGGCTGGCGGCACTTCGACATACATCTATCTCGGCTCCAAGCAAACCAAGGTTTCGCAGGCTCCCCTGAAGCCGACCGCCACCACCCCCCGCGCGGCGGCGCTCAATCTGCCCGGAACGCTGTACCTCACCCAGAGAGGTGCTGTCTACAACCTCAGTGCAGGACGTTTCCATCAGCTGACCTCGGAAGCGGGATACATGCAGCCTTCGCTGTTTCCCGACGGCGGCAACCTCGTCATCGTGAGGCAATTCCCAACCTACTCCGACCTGTACGTGATGAACCGATTCGGCGGCCTCGTCAGGCAGTTGACGGACAACGCAGCGCCGCCACGTGCCGGGGACATCGGGGCCAATCACTGGTCCTTCTATCCACGCATGAGCGCGGACGGTCAAACGCTCTGGATGACGTACGACGGCTTGAAGTGCTCGGGGTGCTACGACGTGAGCCTCGCCGTGTGGTCGATGCCATTCGGGGGTTCGATCCGCCAGGCTCGCGCGTGGACGGACGGCGGCTACTACACGGGCGGCGACGTGCAGCCAATTCCGCTTCCTGGCGGCGGGATCATGTACACCAAGTACGACTACGCGTCCAACATCGACTACCGGCTGGAGACCAAGCTGGTCAGCTTGCTCTGGTTCACGAACCGCATCAACTCAGTGGGGCGTCGCCTGACCGATCCCGGTGCGGACTGCCGGTCGCCCTCGCTGTCACCGGATGGAACGCAGATCGCCATGATCTGCACCTACGAAAAGCAGATCTCATACCTGACCGTGGCGTCGTGGAACGGATCGACCATCGGCCCTTTGAAGACGGTCATCTCCGACCAGCTGGTGGCTCAGCCGACGTGGGCTCCGGATGGGTCGGGGATCGCGTACCTGGCGCCTGGCGTCGCGGCGGGGGAGTTCCAGCTCTGGTTCCTTCCCAGGGCGGCGTTCGCGCCGCCGCCGCCACCACCATCGCCGAGCCCGACTCCGGGCGGCCCACACAACGGGCCGCTGCCGACCCCGTCACCGACTCCGCCGGCGCCGCCCGTGAAGCCGATCCAGATCACGATGTACAGCGGCTTCGACGCGACCTCGACCATGGCGTGGGCGCGCTGACAGGGCCCCCACTTCGACCGGTGCATCCACCGAGCTGCATCTAAGCCCCTCGACTTGTTCCGCTGCCGGCACCGGCTGTGATTTCTGCGCGCACCCAAGCCCGGGGTCAGCAGCCCGGGCGTCCGGGACCCCGATCCAGCACCGGCTCCGAATCCGCTGCCGATGCCTGCGCCGCCGTTACGTAGTGATCCGCCACCATCGCCGCCAACACCTGCGCCCGGCGGTCCCGAGCGGCATCCGGGTTGACGGTAGGGTCATAGATCGATGGCGCCTGCGTGACTCCCGCGAGCAACGCGTACTGTCCGAGCGAGAGCCCCGATATCGGAGCTCGGTAATACGCGCACGCGGCGGCGGTCACCCCGCGGCGGCCGAGTCCGGTGGTGATCTCACTCAGGTAGTCGGCCATGATCTGCCGTTTGCTGATCACACCTTCCACCTTCAGCGCCAGCGCCATGCCCACCAGCTTGTTGTGCCCGCGGTCGGTGCCGTCGAGGTAAACGTCCTTGACCAGCTGCTGCGTGATCGTCGACCCGCCCTGGCACAGGCAGACGTTGACCACGTCATAGAGGATCGCGCGCGCTAGGCCCAATGAGTCGATCCCGTGATGTTGGAAGAAGCGCTCGTCTTCGATGGCCACGATTGCGTCCTCCAGCAGTTCGGGCACATCGTCCGCAGCCAGCAGGGGCACGCGGTAGGAGGCGGTGAGGGAAGCAACACGCGCCTGGATGTCAGATCCGTCCGGGCTGTAGCTCCACAGCGTGGCCGCGCTGGGCGCGAACAGGGCGATGACCACGCCGAGGGCGGCCGCCAGCCGGCCGAGAGGGGCCACGATCGATACGAACGGGCCGGTCAACAGCAAGTTACGTGCAAGAATTCCGTCGGCATGGCCATCAAGTGGAAAGTCGCCCTGGTCGAAGACGACCGGCGCCTTGCGCGCGCCGTCGCCACCGGGCTGGGAGAGGAAGGCTACACGGTACGCTCGGTCGAGACCGCGGGGCGCGGCCTGGAGCTCGTCCGGCAGTGGAACCCAGACGTCGTCCTGCTCGACCTGATGCTTCCCGACAACGACGGGCCGGAGCTGTTCGAGACCTTCCGCGCCGAGACCGATGCGGCCCTGGTCGGCATCAGCGCGAAGTCCTCGGTCAGCGACCGCATCGCGGGCCTGAAGCTCGGCGCCGACGACTACCTGACCAAGCCCTTCGACCTCGAAGAGCTCGTGGCCCGAGTGGAAGCGGTCATCCGTCGCCATCGCGGCAAGGGCGGGCCGAGGCTGGCTTCGGCCGATGTGGTGGTCGACCTTAGCGAGGCTCGCGCCACCCGCGCCGGCCGCCAGCTGGGCCTGACCGGGATCGAGTTCCGGATACTGGCGGCGCTGATGCGGGGCGGCGGCCAGCTCGTCACCTACGCTCAGCTGGCCGAAGCGGTCTGGGCGGTGACCACTGGCCCCGAGTCCAACTCCCTCGAGGTGCACATTTCTCGCATAAGACAGAAGCTGGAGCAGGACGGCGCTTCAAGATTGATCCAGACAGTCCGCGGTCTTGGTTACCGCTTCGGGGAGGAATAGGGCAACAGGTAGATGCCGGCAAGGAACATGGTGCTGGGCGTGCTGGCCGCCGGGGGGCTGGTATTAGGGCTGGCGGGGTCGGCATCAGCGAACGTGGTCTGGTGCTACGAAGATCCGCCCACCCAGATCGTGACCCCGAGCGGCTCCAACCTCCTAGTCAACACGAGCGTCTCGGTGGTGCAGCCGGAGGTGAAATATCTGAGGGGTGTGTTCACCACCGCGGCGACCGCCCCGGACGGCAAGGGCGGCACCCTCGTCACCGTGCGGGTCAGTGTGCCGGCAACTGTCTCGACGGCCCGGATCACGAGCAGCGTGAACCGCTACCAGGTCACCACGACAGCACTGGCCGGCGGAGGCACGACGGTCACGCTCTACCTGGACGTTCCAGCAGCCTGACCTCGGTGGCCGCGGCAACGGCTAAGTTTCCGGGGTCGCTCAAGGCTGTCGTCGTCGGAGTTCCGGCAGCAGGTGTCGGCCTCGCCGCCGTGGCAGCGGCCACCGGCGAGTTCGCCCTCGCCCAGCCCTGGCGATGGGTGCTTGTTCCTGGGTGCCTGGCTGGCGTGGTGTTGGCGGAGCGCTTCCCGGTCAAGATCGGGCCCGAGCAGAAGGTAAACCTCGGCGCCTTGCCGTGCATCGTCGCCGTGCTCCTCCTGCCGCCCGGCATAGGACCCTCGACCGCGGCTGTGAGCGTGCTGGCCGGCAACCTGATGATGCGCCGGAACCGAGCGGAGACCACCCTCAACACCGGGAATACTCTCTTGGCTGCTTCGTTCGCGGCACTCATCGGGCCTGTGGGTGTGGACGTGGGCGTCGCGCAGGGGGTGCGCTCCGCGGCCGCTGCCTCCGTCTACCTGGTGGTCAATCTCTGCATGGCCGTCCTGCCCGCGGCCCTGCACAGCCGGCAGCCTTACCTGCCTCTGCTGCGACAGACAGTCTCTGCGATCTGGCCCGCGCTGCTGACCCTGGGTGCGTGCGGCGTGTCGATCGCCATCCTCTCGGTCGAAGCCCCGATCGCCGCGCCTCTGCCGCTGATCGTGCTTCCGATGATCTACCGCATGAACCGCGCCATCGAGGCGCAGCGCAAGGCCAATGAGCAGCTGGCCGCTGTGCTGGCCGCGCAGCGGCGATTCCTGACCGACGTCTCACACCAGGTCGCCACGCCGCTCGCCACGATCATGACCAACCTGTCGATCCTGCGGCGCGCAAGCCGCAGCGGTGTCGCGGGCGATGCGGTCGACGACAGCGTCGCGGAGGCCGAGCGCATGAAGCGCATGCTGGGCCGCCTGCGCGCGCTGGCGCATGCCGACGAAGACATACCTTTGCGTCGAGAGCTGGTCGATCTGGCGGAGCTGACTGCAGAAGTGGTGCGCGCGTACACGGCCCAGGCCGCGACAACAGGGGTGAAGCTGGTTACCGAGGTCAGCTCGTCCGCCCGTGTAAGTGCGGACAAAGACCTTCTGCGCGAGGCGGTCGCGAACCTGGTCGAAAACGCAGTGCGGGTGAGCCCGCCCGGGGCGCAGGTCAGGCTGCGGGTGGTCCACGGCGCGGGCGGCTCGACGATCGCGGTTGCCGACGACGGGCCTGGGATCGAAGCGGAGCGGCTGCCGCGCCTGTTCGAGAGGTTTCAGCGGAGTGATTCTGGGAGCGGGCTCGGGCTTGCCATCGCGCGGCGGGTCGTGGAGCGGCATGGCGGCACGATCCGCGTCAACACAACGCCCGGCACCGGCAGCACGTTCACGATCGAGCTGCCGGGCTAGCGGACCAGGCCTCCGTCGTACCCCTGGCCGGCAATCGCGTTCAAGCCGCACACCCACTTGAACACCTGCTGCCCGTTACCACCACCGTGCACAGTCAGGCTCTCCACGATCACCGAGCCCGTGAACTGAGGGCTCGAGTTTCCGTCGCTGACGTAGGGAGACTTCGGCAGGTAGATGATTCCGCTCATGTCGGTGGTCACGTGCGGACCGATCGTGACGCCCGCGGTGTATGGATTCGTGCTGCCGCTCCAGACCACGAAGTTGTGCGTGCCCATCGGGTCCCGCGGGCCCGGAGCGTAGAGGTCGTCGAGGCCGTTCAGAACCGCGTTGCTCAGGTCGAGGCCCCCGGTGTCGGAGCCGTCGAGAAGGATTGCGACCGCACCCAATGTATCTGCCGTACCCGAGGGTGTGTAGACCGTGTTGGTGATGTTCCCCAGAGCCAGGCTCGAAGCGTTGATGATCTTGTAGATGCCGCCGTTCATGGTGCCGCCGCTCGGTGCAAAGCCGTTATAGGTTCCCGGCTTCCAGTGCCCCTGCGCATCCTGCGCCGCGGCCGGAGACGAGTAGACGGCGGTGGGCAGGGCCGGCCAGGTCACGTAGTCATATTGGTTGGGCGGCGCGATGTTGGGGTTCTGCGGCATCGAGTTTCCGTCGGTGGTGTGGTAGTCGAGGCTGTTGGTTCCGCCACCGTTGTCGAGGTGGTTGGCTGTACCGCAGGTGGTGCCGTCGTAGTTCGTCTGCAGTGACGGCACTCCGGTGGAGTGCGGTGCATTGTTGGCGCCGAAGGATCCGTACGCGTACACGGGGCCGGTCACGGTCTGGAACGCCGCGCCACCGCCGTTGATCATCGCGTCACCGTTGACCGCCGCCACGGCATAGTTCGCGCCGTTGTACTGCGGCCCTGGATTGGTCGCGCGCGCGGATGCGGCCGCGGTCAGGGTCGAGAACCCGACCATTCTGGCGAGGATGCTCGGCTGTCGGTGACTGATGACCACGTCGAGCACGGTCGGGTAGTTGAAGATGCTGTTGTAGCGCCACGAGTCGGCCAGAGTGATGGTGTAGCCCGACACCGTGTAGGTCCCCGCGGGGCAGTTGGCCGCGCTTCCACACGGCGCCGCCGGCAGGCTGAAGCCGAGCGACGATCCGAGATACTGCATCGCGACCCAGTGCGCGTTGTTGCCGCCGGGACCGTACGATCGGGCGCCCGCCAGTGCGGCCGCGTCGGCGTACGCCTGCAGGTTGCGGCGGTCGGACATCGCAAGCCCTGCGTCGAAGACCATCACGCCGAGCACGGTCAGCGACACGATGATGGCGACCACGATCACCACTGCCTGGCCACGCTGGTTCCGCTGCCTGTAGGTGGTCATGTCAGTACTCCGCGAGCATCTGGGTGGAGGATTGGATGCGCAGCAGGTTCGGTGCCGCGCTGCCCAGGAACGGGACGAGGCTGTCGTAGCGGTAGATCACCGTCACCACGACCTGGAAGCAACCCTTGTACTGCGGACTGCCGTATTCCGCGCTCCGCGAGCCGAGGTCTCCCGGCATGGGGTCGCGGCCGAGCGCGCTTCGCGCCGTACTGCAGTTTGTGTACGTGCCCGCGGGACCCTGCTCCGCCGGCCAGATGCAAACCCGGGTCATGCCGGCAGGGGGAGTAGGACAGCTCGAGGGCGGAGCTTCGACCATCGATGAGTTGCGGCTGAAGCTGCCCATAACGGCGTCGACGGTCTCGTCGATCCGGGTGCTGGTCAGGCAGCCGGTGCCGTTCGCGCTCGGAGTGAGCTGCGTGCCCGAGCAGCTGCCTGTCGGCGCCGCGAACGCACCATCTGGCGCCACCTCGTTGGCCACCGCCTGTCGCGCTGCCTGACGCGCGGCCTCTGCGACCGTGGATGTGACCCAGTCGACGCGGAACAGGTCGATCGAGAGGGCGAGGATGAAAAAGAGCAGGGGAAAGATCAGGGCGAACTCAACCAGCGCCTGCGCTTTCTGCTTGCGGCTTCGCATCAGTACTCAGCCCTCTGAGATGACGTCACGGTGATGGGGAAGGAGCCGCCTGTCATGGGCCATAGCACCGGCGTCACGATCGACATCTGTTTGGTGATCCGGGCTGTGATCGAGTCGGAACCTGGGCTGGACGGCGCGCTGCTGCTGGCAGTCGCGTTTGTAATCGCTGCGCCGTTCACGCAATGGAACGTGACCGAAAGCGTTGCGCCCGCGATCACCGAGCCTGCGGGTGTGCCGTCCTTCGAGCTCTCCAGCGCCGCCTGGTTCGCGATGGTTGCGATCGCGCCGCCGGAAGGCGGCACTGCGGAGGTCACCGTCACCGCGACCGGACCGCCGCCTGTGCCGGCGCACACGTTGTCGGCGGTGGAGTGCTGATACGAGGACACGGCGATGCGAAGCGCTTGGCGTACCGAGTTGGTGACTGCTTCGCGGTAGTAGAACGAGCGGCCGAGATCGATGACGCCTAGCGCGAGCAGCAGCACGATGGGCAGCGTGATCGCGGCCTCGACGAGCGACTGGCCTCCTGAGCGCCTCGGTCCTCTCACTAAACAGGTAAAACGGGGCGCCAAAATGCCTCTTGCCAAGGTGCCGGAAAATTTACGGATCAAGCTATTTGAACGATTAAGAAATCGTGAATTTTGAACTTGATCTAACTTAGCGGCGATGGCGATCATCGTCTGCCCGCAGCCGCAGGCGGCCGAGATCGGCCTGGATGTGATGCGGCGGGGCGGCAACGCGGTCGACGCCGCGGTCACCTGTGCGTTCGTGCAGGGCGTTGTCGATCCCCAGATGTGCGGCCTTGGCGGCTGCGGCGCGATGCTCGTCCACAGCCCGCAGTCAGGCGACGCCCTGCTCGAGTTCTACGGCACGGCTGGCTCGCGGGTCCGGGAAGACCAGTGGGAGTCTCTTTTCATTCGGGAAGCCGCCGACCGCTACGGCTACGT
>DATEGC010000150.1:0-12884 GCA_035280285.1 Candidatus Dormiibacterota bacterium
GTACGCGACGACGAGCACGATCGGAATGAGGTCGATCCAGCTCATTCAGTGCTTCCCTTGTAACGGCACGCGAAAGCGTGCGGAAATCGCGCCGGCTCTCACTCTCTGAACCTGGCGCCGTGTCTTTTCTCCAGCCCCAGCCTGATCTCCGACATCACCTTCTCCACTTCGGCGTCCGTCAGGGTGCGCTCCGGACTTCGGAAAGTCAAGGTAAATGCGATGCTCTTGTGACCTTCCGGCACCTGCGACCCGTGGTACTCATCAAACGCTCGAGCCACCTCCAGCAGTTCGCCGCTCGACTCCTTGATCGTGGCCAGGATGGCGCCAGCCGCGACCGTCTCTTCTACGACCACAGCCAGGTCGCGCTCGACCGCGGGGAATCGAGGCAGCGGCTGCGCACCAGGAATGCGCGCGGCGGCGAGCAGCGGCTCGACGTCGATCTCGAACGCCACCAGCCTGCCGTCAATCTTCGCCGCGGTGGTGACCGACGGATGCAGCTCGCCGATGTATCCGAGCTGCCGGCCGTCCATGACGACCGCCGCGCACCGCCCTGGATGGAACAACTCGGTCGCGGCGCGTGAGTAGGTTGCCGCGGGAGCAAACAGAGAGCCGATGCTCGCGTCGAGGACCGATTTCAGGGCGTAGAAAGCCGCCCTGCCGTCTTCGGCGGTCGTGCCGGCCGACGCCACCACGCCGACGCGCAGGGGTTCATCCGGCTGCACGTTCTTCTCCCCCACCTTGGCGAGATACGCCTCGGCGATCTCGTAGACGCGAACGTCGGTCCGGCCGCGAGCGCGGTTCACGGCTGCGGCGTTGACCAGCGACGGCAGCAGCGACGTGCGCAGGGCGTCCAACTCGTCGCTCAGCGCGTTCGACACGCGCATGGCCAACGCCGAGAGGCGCAGGCTTTCGAGCCTGCGGAACGAGACCAGAGCCGGATTCCACGTCTCGGCGTAGCCCGCCCCCGCGAGGACCTCGCGCACCGCGTCCAGGCGGCGATCGACGCTGGGCAGTAACGGTGTCCAACTCTCGTGTCGGCGGCCAGGGAGCGTCGGCGGCACGCGGTCGTAGCCGTAGACGCGGCCGACCTCCTCGACCAGGTCTTCTGGAATCGTCACGTCGAGCCGGAACACCGGTGGCAGCACGTCCCAATGGCCGTCGCCCTCGACCTTGACGTGGAAGTTGAGCCGCTTGAGGATCGACTCCGCCTCCTCAAGGGGCACGTGCGTGCCCAGTACATCGTCTATCAGCGCCGGCCGAAGACTGATGCGCACGGGTTCCTGCGGACGCGGATAGACGTCGGCCCACTCGCGATGCACAGTGCCACCGGCCAGCTCGCTGATCAGCGAAGCGGCGCGTCTGGCTCCGGCGAGCGCGAGCTCAGGCGGCAGCGCGCGCTCGAAACGCGCCGACGCCTCGGTGCGGAGGCCCAACGTGCGCGAGGTCTGGCGGACGCTGGGTCCGGTGAAGTTGGCGGACTCGAGCAGGATGTCGGTCGTCGACGACGTCACCGCCGTCTCCTCCCCACCGATCACGCCCGCGATCGCAACCGGGCGGGTCGCGTCCGCGATGACGAGCATTTCCGGAGTCAGGTCGCGGACGATGCCGTCGAGGCAGAGCAGCGTCTCCCGTGCGCGCGCCCGCCGGACGCGGATCTCCGGCCCACTCAGCCGGTTCAGGTCGAAAGCGTGGAGCGGCTGCGCGTATTCGAAGAGCACGTAATTGGTGATATCGACGATGTTGTTGATGGGCCGCACGCCGCAGGCGCGCAGCCTGCCCTGCATCCAGTCTGGGCTCGGCCCAACCTGCACTCCCGTGATCACACCCCCGATGTAGCGGCTGCACAGGTCGGGGTTCTCGATCGCAACTTTCACGATGTCGCGACCCGGCGGCTCAGCGGTGCCGGTGAAAGCGGGCATGAAGTCGCGCTTCAGCGGCCGATCGAGACCCGCGGCAAGCTCGCGCGCCACACCGAGGTGGCCCATGCAATCGGGCCGGTTGGAGGTGATCTCCGCCTCCATGATCGCCTGGTTGGGGATCACCGAGGTCAGCGGTTCGCCGGGAGTGCCGCGATCGAGGATCAGGATGCCAGTGTGGTCGTCGCCCAGCATCAGCTCGGCCGCTGACGCGAGCATTCCGCTCGCCCGCTCGCCCGCGATGTTCATGTCCTTGACGAGCTTTCCGCTTGGAACCGTCGTCCCTGGGAGCGCGACGGGAACTATCGATCCAGGCACGGCGTTGGGCGCGCCCGCGATGATCTGCTGGACGCGACCGCCCAGGTCCACCTGGTGAATCCACAACGGGTTGCGTGACTTCGGGTGCGGCTTTTGCTCGAGCACCTTGCCGATCACGATGTGCGAAAGGTCGACCAGCGTCAGCGACTCGATCTCCACGCCCAGGCTCGTGAGGACGTCGGCCGCATCCTTCGGTGTCACACCGTCGAGGTCGAGGAAGTCGCCGAGCCACTCGTAAGAGATGCGCACTCAGAACTGCTCTAGGAAGCGCAAATCTGATTCGTAGAAGAGCCGGATGTCATCGATGTCGTGCTTCAGCATCGCCATGCGCTCGATGCCAAACCCCCACGCGTAACCGTTCCACTGCGTTGGGTCGATGCCTCCGTTGCGCAGCACTTGCGGATGAACCATTCCGCAGCCGCCGACCTCAAGCCAACCCTTGTGGCGGCAGCTCTTGCAGCCCATCCCACCGCAGATCCCGCACGAGACGTCGAACTCGAAGCTCGGCTCGGTGAACGGGAAGTAGCTGGGGCGCACGCGCACCTTGCGCTCGCGGCCGTACAACGACTGGATCATGTAGAGCAGCGTCCCCTTCATGTCGCCGACGGTCAATCCCTTGTCGACGGCAAGGCCTTCGACCTGACTGAAGTAAGGCAGGCGCGTGGCTTCCGGCGCGTCGCGACGATAGCACCGGCCCGGCGTGATGATGTAGATCGGCGGCTCTTGGATGCGCTGCATGGCGCGGATCTGCACCGGCGACGTGTGCGCGCGCAGGAGGAGCTCAGGGCTGAAATAGAAGGAATCCCAGTTCTCGCGCGCGGGGTGACCGGCCGGGATGTTGAGGGCTTCGAAGTTGTACCACTCGGTCTCGACTTCGGGTCCGAGCTCGACCTGGTAGCCGAGCGACTCCAGGACGGTCTCGATCTGACGGCGCACCTGCGTCAAGACATGGATGTGGCCGCGGTCGAGCGGCCGGCCTGGAAACGTGACGTCGATCGCCTCGGTCTCGACGAGATCGGCGAGTCTCTCGCTTTCGAGGTCGCGCGACCGCTGGACTGTAGCACCGCTTATTAGTCCCTTTACTCCGTTCGCCAGATTGCCGATCCGCGCCCGCTCAGCCGCAGGCAACGTCGGGATTTTGGCGATGATGGAGTTCAGCTCGCTTTGCCGACCAAGGTACTTATGGCCTAGTCGTTCAAGCTGCTCGCGAGGGGCGACAGCAATCTCGTCCTGCGCCTCAGCGTTGATCTCATTGAGGCGTCTGACTAGGTCGTCGCTCATAGAGCAAGCCTCCGCCGGATCTCGAACAGGATCAGAGCCGCCGCGGCGGCAACGTTGAGCGACTCGACCCCTTCGGTCAAGGGCACGGTCACGAGCTTGAGGTCTTTGCGCGAGAGGCCGTGCGTCTCGCTTCCCAGGACGACCATTCCCGCAGACTCTATCGGCGCCTCGGCCAGCGGTGCACCACCCGCGGCGGCGGCTCCGAAGCCCTCCAGTTGCTCGAGGTCCGTCCAGCGCACGCGTGCGACCTTGAGTCGAAACACGGTTCCGGCGGACGCGCGCACAGCCTTCGGGCCATAGGGGTCCGCGCTGCCGGGTAGTACCGCTAGCGCCGGAGCACCTGCCGCCGCGGCGGTGCGGCAGATCGCCCCCACGTTGCCAGGGTCCTGCACGCGGTCCAGGACCAGCAGCGGCCACTGAGCTTTACGCGCCGCATCGATGGCCTCGGCCGGCGACCCTTCATGCACACGCGCGATCGCGATCGCGCCCTGCGGGGTCACGGTCTGTGTCGCGGCGCGGAACGCCCCAGGCGACAGCGTCACGCGCGAATCGGTGCGGAACGGCAGTTTGTCGCCCTCGCGCACCGCGATCAGGTCGAACTCCAGGCCGGCAGCCTTGGCCTCGACAAGCACGCGCGGGCCTTCCAGGAGGACGAGGCCTGGCTCGCGCCGGCGAGCGAGGCGCCGCAGTCTGCGGACCACCTCGTTGTCCGGGCTGGAGATTATCTGCTGGTCAGAGGTTGTTCTTCGCAACCTCCACCAGCCGGGCAAAGGAACCGCTGTCGCGCACGGCCAGGTCAGCCAGCATCTTGCGGTCGATCTCCACTCCGGCCTGGCGAAGGCCGTGCATGAGTTTGTTGTACGGCAGCCCCGACTGCCTCGAGGCGGCGTTGATGCGCGCGATCCACAGCCGTCGCATCTCGCGCTTGCGCCGCCGACGGTCGCGGAACGCGTATGCGAGGGCGTGCAGCACCGCCTCGTTGGCGGGCCTGAAGAGAAGCTTCTTGGAAAGGCGGAATCCCTTGGCTCGCTCGAGGATCGCCTTGTGACGGCGATGGGCCGGAACCCCGCGCTTGACTCTCGCCATTCGCTAGACCCCCAACGCCCGGCGCACGGTCTTGCGATCCGCCTTCGAGACCGGCAGCTCCGTGTGGTCCTTGCGCCTGTGCTTCTTCGACTTCTGGTGGAGCCGATGGCTCGTCCACGAGTTGCGCCGCACCAGTTTTCCGTTGCGGGTCACGCGGACGCGCTTGGCGATGCCCTTCTGGGTTTTGAGCTTAGGCACTGGTCGCCTGCTCCTTCGCGGCGGCCTGGCGGCTGGGGGCCAGGATCATGAACAGGTTCTTGCCCTCGAGCAGAGGCTGGCGCTCGACTACGGCGAAAGGCTTCGCATCGTCCGCCACGCGGTCGAGGATCTTCCTTCCGAGCTCCTGGTGGACCATCTCGCGGCCCCTGAACATGATCGTCACCTTTACTTTCTCTCCTGCCTCGAGGAACTGTCGCAAACCCTTGAACTTGGTCTGGAAATCGTGCTCGGCCACCTTCGGGCGAAGCTTCATCTCCTTGAGCTTGATGACGTTCTGCTTGCGACGCTGGTCTTTCTCGCGCTTGACGGTCTCGAACTTGTAGCGTCCGTAGTCCATCAGGCGGCAGACCGGCGGGTTCGCCTGCGGCGCCACCTCCACGAGGTCAAGTCCCTTCTCGTTGGCGATGCGAAGAGCGGCGTCCAGGGAAAGGACACCGAGCTGGTTGTTCTGGTCGTCGATCAGTCGCACTTCTGAACTGCGGATCTGATCGTTGATCCTCAGCTCTTTAAACGGTATGGGAGATTACCTCGGCCAAATCCAGTGTCGCTATCTATTCCTCCATGTCAGATAAACAAAACGGACAGCAAGCGCCGTCCGTCTTTACCGAAAGTGCGCCCTGCGCGCGCCCGGCGGAACCCATTTGAGCGATGCTCGGAGGGTGAGGGTCGGCCCCTGCTTGTTAGAGCGTGGATGGTACCGGAAACGTAACCCAGCGCGCAAAATGTCGTTGCTCTCGCTGATGGCACCCGGCAGGCTGGCGTCGTGGCTGATGGTCGCGGTGGCGGTGACTGCATGCAGCACTCCCGGCAGCACCGCGAACCGTTCCCCGAGTTCGGGACACGGTTCGCAGACGCCCACCGAATCCGCCACGGCACAGCCAAGCTCGAGCCCCACCCCTCAGGCCGTTTCCGTTCCGTACGGCGTGCTGGTCAGCAGCCAGGCCGCCAACTCCTACTCGGTGAGCATTGTGAGCGTGGACGGCAAGGTCGTGGCCACGAGTGAGGCGAGCACGCCTCTGGTCGTCAGCTGTGCCAACGCAGCCGGAGCGCCGGTGCCGCTGCCCGTCAGCATCAGCAACTCGCGTGTCTACTACATGGACGCGCAGGGCGTCATTCGATTCATAGCTCCCGGTGGCGACTCCGGCCGCGCGACGACCGTGCCGGCGGGGACCGCATCTCGGCGGAGCATGTTTGCGGTCAGCCCCGACGACCAGCGTATCGCGGTGATCGTCAACGACTACACGTCCAGCGGCGCGTCGATGAAGCTGTACGTGGAGGACGTGAATGGCGGCGGGAACCACATCGACCTTTACAGTCAGACCGGGGCGCGCACCTTGTGGCCGATCGGATGGCACACGACCAACAACCTGGTCGTTGCGGTCGTGCCGTCGTGCACGCAGGGTGGCGGCCCATTCTGCTGCGGCATCCAGGAGCTGCACGTGGTCGACCCGGCCACAGCGAACCGGCGCTTCACGCTGGGCGCCATCACGTCGTGCCCGATTGCGGGACCGCCTTCACCTTCAGGTGCTGTGTGCGAGGACGTCAGCAACCTGGGCGCAAAAATTCTCAACTGGACCGCGGGCACGAGCCGCTCGTTCCGAATCGGCTCCCCCGCGCCGGCGTTCCTATCACCGGACGGCAGTCACGTCGCGCTGTGGGACAACAACGGTACGTTCATCGAGGACACCAGCAAGTCATTGGCTGGCATGTTCGCCTGTACCTGGATCGACGACTCGCATGTCCTCTCGGGCGGCGACCCGCAGCACCAGCCACGGATCGCGGACGTGAGCACCGGTACGATGATTCCGGTGGCGGCGCAAGGCGATTGTGGGGGGCGTCTCCCCGGAGGACTGTAGCCAGCGACTCGGGCCAGCATCCGAAGCCTCGTTGCAGTGGTCGTGGTCCTCAGCGCAGTGTGGGTCGCCATGGCGATCTACATCGGGTCGCGTGTTTTCGGCGGCTTTCACGTCGGACTGTCGAGCTGCTTGCCGGCGGACTTCCCTCGATATCCGCACGAGACCCTGGCCAGCGTCGTCGTCTCCGACTCGCGTGGGGACTGCACCATCCAGTACAGGACACGTGACACGGCCGCCGACGTGCAGGCTTTTTTCCAGACCAACCTCAACGAGGGTGACTGGACCGTCACGGCAGTCGACGAACACAACGGTGTGATTCGATTTCAACGAACATCGAAACCCAGGACGGCCGGCTACGTGAAGGTGCTGAGCGTCCCTGGCACGCAGACCCAGTTTCAGATCCAGATCCGCGTTCGTTGACCTAGCGGCGCCGCTCCCAGATCTCGGCCGTGATCATCGTCGCGAATGCCTCGAGGCTCATATCGACCTTCTCGCCCGCGCGGTTCTGGACGTTGACGTGCCCGACGCCTGCCTCTTTCGTGCCCACGACTGCGATATACGGGACCTTCTTCAACTTTGCGTCGCGGACCTTTCGGTCCAGACGCTCCGAACGCTGGTCGATCTCGACCCGGATCCTTGACGCGCGGAGGCGCGCTCCGACCTGCTGCGCATACGGATTGAACTCGTCCTTGACCGGCGCCACGACCACCTGTGTCGGATGCATCCACGTCGGGAAGGCGCCGGCGTAACGCTCGATCAGGTAGCTGAACAGCCGCTCCATAGCTCCGGCCGCCCCGCGGTGGACCATGACCGGCCGCTGCCTTCTCCCGTCCTCGGCGACGTACTCGAGATCGAAGCGCTGGGGCAGCTGAAAATCGACCTGCACCGTCGCGTTGGTGAACTCGCGGCGGTGAGCATCGCGGACCTGGAAGTCGATCTTGGGCCCGTAGAAGGCTGCTTCCCCCACTCCCACCGTGTAGGTCTGGCCCATCGACTCAAGCGCCTCTGCGAGCGCAGCTTGCGCCTCCTCCCACTGCTGTTCATCGCCGAGCCATTTTTCCTTGACGTCGTCGCGCGTCGAGAGCCGGTACGAGAACTCGTCGATGCCGAGCACATTCGAGAAGTAGAGGGACAGGTCGATCGCGCCCTTGACCTCATCCATCAGCTGGCCGGGCGTGCAGAAGATGTGGGCGTCGTTGAGGGCGAACGCCCGCACGCGGTTCAATCCCGCGAGCGTGCCCGAACGCTCATACCGCCAGTTGTTTCCGATCTCCGCGATGCGAAGCGGAAGGTCGCGGTAGCTTCGCAGCTCGGTCTCGTAGATGACGATGTGGTGAGGGCAGTTGACCGGCCGCAGCTCGAGCTCCTCGCCGTCCTCGAACGTCATCGGCGGGTACATGTACTCGGAGTACAGCTGCGCGTGCCCGCTCTGCCGGTAGAGGTCGAGCCTCGCCACATCGGGAGTGCGCACGTGAAGGTAGCCTCGAGACAGCTCCTCGTCGACGATGAACCGCTCGAGCTCCCGGCGGATGGTGGCGCCGTCGGGCAACCACAGCGGCAGTCCGGGTCCGACGCGATCATCGACCGCGAAGAGTTTCAGCTCCTTGCCCAGCTTCTTGTGGTCGCGCTTCTCGGCTTCCTCGAGGAACCTCAGATAGTCATCGAGCTCGCGCTGCGTCTGCCAGGCCGTCCCGTAGATGCGCGTCAGCTGCGGCTTCTTCTCATCCCCGCGCCAGTAGGCGCCTGCGACTCGCAGCAGCTTGAAGGCGTTCAGCTCTTTGGTCGTACGGACGTGAGGTCCTCGGCACAGGTCGAGGAACTCGCCTGTCCAGTACACGCTGACCTGGTCGCCCTCGACCTTGTCGGCGATCAGCTCGAGCTTGTAGTCCTGGCCTCGCTGGGTGAACGCCTCGATCGCTTGCTGTCGAGGAAGAATCTCGTGCACGAAGGGAACGTCGGCCTGGGCGAGCCTGCGCATGCGCGACTCGATGCCGGCCAGGTCTGACTCCGAGATGGAGCGGCCTCCGAAATCGAAGTCGTAGTAGAAGCCGTCATTTACCGCCGGGCCGATGCCGTACTTGACGTCGGGATAGAGCTCCACCACCGCAGCCGCGAGCAGGTGCGCGGCCGAGTGCCGGAGGATCTCGAGGGGATCGTTGGTCGACTCGTGCTCCCCGTAGTCGGGCATCGGGTCGTCCAGTATATGGACGGCATTGGACTGGCCTCGAATCGTCGACGTGCTCGGCAATCCAGCCGCGAGCCTGGGCGTCCTGATCGAGAGCGCGGGCGTTCCGTTTCCGGGTGAAGCGCTCTTGATCGTCGCGGCCGCGTGGGCGGCGACGCGCCACCAGCCGATCGTGGTCGTCATCCTGTTCGGATTCGTCGGTGCGACGGCAGGTGCGGACATCGGTTACTGGCTGGGTCATCGCGGCGGCCGCCCGTTCGTCGAGCGGTTCGGCAGCGTCTTCCACATCCGGCCCGACCACCTCGCGCGGGCAGAGCTCTTCTACGCCCGCCACGGCGACAAGGCCGTCCTCGCTTCTCGCTTCCTGCTCGGCCTGCGCACCTGGGGCGCGATGCTCGCGGGCATGGCGCGTATGCCGTTCTGGCGGTTTCAGGTGTTCAGCGCCCTGGGCGGCCTGGTTTGGGCGACGATGATCGGGCTGGCGGGCTACCTGCTGGGCAGCAACCTCGCGCTGCTCGAAGCGATAGTCCGCGATCTCGGCACCGGAGGCCTCTTCATCCTGTTCCTGATTGTGTTGGTCCTGCTTGTGGCTCGGGAGCGTGCAACCCGCCCGCGATGACGCCGATGCCGCCGCCGAGCAGCAGGACACCAAGACCGCCGAGCACCTGCGCCGTGCCGATGTTGTCGGCCAGGGCAGCGGCGACCAGGACCGGAATCGCCGAGACGCCGTTGATGGTCATGTAGAGCAGAGCGAAGATCCGGCCGCGGATCGCGTCGCTTGTCGACTCCATCAAATAGGTCACCGCCGGGATGAGGATCGCCCCGAACTCCACCCCGATCAGGAAGCTGAACGTGGCGCCGGTGATGCGGTTGTGCACCTGCAGGTCGGGCAGCTGGCGCATCGCCGCGGGCACCGCCGCCAGCGCGAGCAGCGTGAGTCCGTTGGCGATCAGCGAGCCAGCCAGGACGCGCGACTTGTCGACCGCGCGAAGGAACTGTCCAAGCAGCACCGCGCTCAGAATCGCGCCTGCCGTGGCGGGACCCAGGATCACGTACGTGTCCTGCGCGGCGATGCCGATGACCTTGCTCACGTACGCGGGCGCGAGAGTGTAGAGGTTGAAAAGGACAAGCACCGCGATGCTCACCTGGCCGAACGCGAGCCGCAGGCCGCGCGAGGCTCGCAGCGCGTCGACGCCCTCCTGCAGATCCTGCAGCATCACCCGAAATCTGCTCGCGCTCTCCTCGACCGGCGACTCTGTGATCCGCTCGAGGCGCGGGATGTCGGAGGCGAAGATCAGGGTCCCCGCGATGACGAGGAGCACGACCGCGGTCCAGTAGGGCGCGTACAGGTCGATTCTCGAGACCACGGGCGCGAGCACGCCGCCGAACACCAGCGTGAGAACCATCGTCAGCAAGGCCATCGAGTTCGCGGTGATCAGCAGCGGGCGCGGCAGGATGGTCGGGATCACCGCCGCCTCGGCCGGGCCGAAGAGCTGTCCGACCGCGGAGAACACGAGCGTGATGACGAGCAGGTGGATGAAGTCGTCCTTCACGCCCGGAATCAACGACGCGATTGGAATCAAGGCGACGGCCGCGCCGCGGCCGAAGTTGCACCACACCATGATCTGCTTGCGGTTGAACCGGTCCGCGATCACGCCGGCCGGCGGCGCAAACAAGACGGCGGGCACCGTATATGCGAGCAGGATCACGGCGACGGACGTGCTGCCGCCCGAGATGTGATACGCGAGGATGATCAGCGAGAAGAGAAGAAATTTGTCCGCGAGCTGTGCTGCCAGCTGCGCGAACCAGATGTTTCGAAAGGCGGTGTGGGCAAGTGCGCCACGAAAGCCGCCACCTCCCGGGACCTCGACGGGCAGCCTGATCGGATCCACGACCGCTAGAGGTTAACGACCCGGGCTGGGATTGAATGCACGAAACACTGCGTCCCACTCCGGCAGCGTGAGGGTCTGAGGCCGGCGCGCAGGTTCGATGCCGAGATCGTTGAGGCGCCGGGCGACTTCCGATCCTGAGGTCCTCGCGATGCGTGCGAGCGTTCCACCCAGCTGCTTGCGCCGGAACTGAAAGACCGCTTCCACGAAGCGGAAGAACGGCTCGGGCTCGACGTCCACCGCCGGTTTGCTTCGAACCTCGAGCACAACCAGCGCGGAGTCGACCCTGGGGATCGGAGTGAACGCATCAGCGGGGATTCTGAGCACGATTCTCGGCTCTGCGAACACATGGACCGCGACCGTGGCCAGGCTCGCCGACGTGGCCGCGGCCCATCGCTCGGCGACCTCCTTCTGCACCACGAGCGATAGTCGCCGCGGTCGCGGCGGCCTGTCCAGCAGCTTGCGGATCAGCCCCCCAGTGAGGTTGTAGGGAATGTTGCCCGCCACCACTTCAGCGCCTCCCGGAAACGCGGCGGCGACGTCGAACCGGAGGACGTCCGCCTCCACGACCTCGACGTTGGGGTGGCCCGCGACGATCTCGCGCAGCGCCGGCTGCAGCCGGGCGTCGAGCTCGACCGCGACCAACCTGCGGCATCGCGGGGCGAGCGCGATGGTGAGCGTGCCCACGCCCGCTCCGACTTCGAGGACCTCGTCGTTCTGCAGGATGCCGGTCGCCTCTGCGATGACGTCGCGCAGCTGTGGGTTGACGAGAAAGTTCTGGCCGAGTCGATGTTGAAGGGTGATTCGGTGCCGGCGCAGCAAGCTCTCCAGCTGCTGCGCGTCGGCTGGGTCGATCACTTCATCTTTTGAAACAGGGTGATCGCATTCGCCCGCTCCTGGTCGGCGAGCTGTTCGACGCTGATCCCTCGCAGCTCGGCGACCAGTTCCGCCGTGTCGACCAGGTAGGCAGGCCGGTTCGGGATGCCCATTCGTTTCTGCGAGTTCCCATACGGCGAGTCCGTCTCGAGCAGCAGCCGGTCGGCGGGGCATCGCTTGACGACATCACGAAGCGCATCGCGGCTGGGGCGCGTGATCAAGCCTGCGAACGAGAGGTAGAACCCCACGTCGAGAAAGCGCTGCGCCCACTCCCAGTCCAGCGCGAAGTAGTGCATCGCGCCCCGGACACCGGGATGAGCGTGGATCGCGGCCAGCAGTTCGTGCGCCGCGCCGCGGTTGTGAATCGACACTGGCAGGTCCAGGTCGGTCGCCAAGGCGAAGAATTCGTTGAGGCGCGCGATCTGCAGGTCGTTGGGCGGGCCGCCGACGTGCTCGAAGTCGAGCCCGATCTCACCGATGACGACGACCATCTCGTCCTCCGCCATCTGCCGAACGGCGCCCACGTCCGGCTCGGACGGTTCGAGCGGGTGGTGCCCCACTCCAGCCCACACCTCTTCGTACGCGTGACCAAGCGAGACCGCGTTGGCGCTTCTTTCCAGGTTGGTCCCGACGGCGATAAGCCGGGTCACCCCCGCCGCCACGGCCTGCTGCACCACCTCTGTCGCGTCGCCCAGTTCGTCGATGTGGAGGTGGGTGTCTACGAAAATGCGGCTTCCTCCTCGGTCACCTCTTCGAGCCGCTTGAAGAGCGGCTGTGGTGATGGCAGTTTGCGGCCGGGCTCCAGCTGCGAAGGCTTCCAGCGATCCTCGCTGGAATAGTCACCGGTGATGATTCGGTGAGAGCCGACGTCCCTGACCACGGGTTGAGGAGCGATCACGTCGTCGTAGCCAAGCATGGCGTGCAGGCGCTGCGAAGTGAACGGCATGAACGGCGTCAGCATCGTCTTGAGGTTGTCGACGCAGCGCAGGGCGACATACAGGACGGTGCCCGCTCGCTGGGGGTCGGTCTTGATCACGTGCCATGGCTGTTCGGTGCCGAGGTAGGCGTTGACCTTCCCCGCCGTGGTCATCGCGTGCTTCAGACCGTTCTGGAAGCGCGCCTGCTCGAGCTGCTCGGCGACGTAGCCGAGCGCAGCCTCCACATCGTTGATGAGAGCCTCGTCGGTGGACGTCAGCGATCCTGGCTCTGGCACGGCGCCGTAGTTGCGGTGCGCGTTGACAAGCGTGCGGTGGACCAG
>DATEGC010000151.1:0-8852 GCA_035280285.1 Candidatus Dormiibacterota bacterium
TTACCAAGCTCCGCTATGACCGACGTGTCAGTGGCCGTCGCGATGCCCGACCAGCGCTGGCAGTCTTCAGCCTGCTCGCCACGAATCCGGAGGTCTTCGCGATGCGAGGGATGCCGGATGGGTCTCGTCTCCGCGCAGTCGAGGTACTCGCGAAATATGTCGACCAGAACTTCTCATGGGTGGATGCAGTCGTCTTGCTGAGCGCTGACGACGACCGCCGCGTTCAAGCGCTCTGTACAGTCGACTCGAGTTTCTCTGTGTACCGCTTCTCTCACCACGTTGCTCTTTCAACCCCGTAAGCCGAGGAGGACAGGTCCAGGGTGATTTTGGAAGCTGGAGCGGGAGACGGGCTTCGAACCCGCTACCTCGACCTTGGCAAGGTCGCGCTCTACCAAGTGAGCTACTCCCGCTCGGCCAGAGGTTCGATTCTACCCGGCCAGACCTCCCCGCCAATCAGGCCGGCTGGAGACGGTGTGGTCGACGGAGTGGGGCGATTCGCCAGCATTGCGGCCAACAAAACCCGTGCGAGCGCGGCCGACCGCTACCCCAATCGGTCGGCGGTCAGTCTAGTGGCGGAAGCGAGACCTCAACGAAAGAACTCCGAGGCCCAGGCCCCACAACAGCGTCATCAGGGGTAAGACGAATGTCCACGGGAGGTGTGGGAGCCCCGCCCCTTCCAGAAATCCGTAGCCGAAGGTTCCCAGGGCCGTCGCGGCCATCGAGAATCCCAGCGCCTGCATCTGAATCCGCTTCTGGACCTCGTCCAGTCGGCTCAGCGATCGCACTGTCAACCAGATCACGATGCCCGCGGGCACGACGGGCAGGGCTGCTACCTCGTACGCCCACGCACCATCGGGATTTGCCCTGACCACGATCACCGCGCCCACGAGGAACATCAGGTAGGCCAGGATCGCGAGCCCGAATTGAATCTGGGTCTTGAACGTGACCCAGGTGAGCCTCGCTGAGAAGGCTGCTGGGTCAGGCGGCGAAGCAAAGGCGACCGGGGCGGGTGCTTCCGTCCGCACGAACGGCGACGCCGCGTGGCTGTAGAGAGGGTCGACCGGCGATTCGGCCGGCGGTGCGGGCTGTTCGCTCACAGACCGAGCATGGTAACCCGGCCGGTCGCCCCTTCAGCCGGACTTAAGTCCGCCTTAAGCCAGCGACAGCCTGAAGCGATCCACATAGTCGGCGTCGCCAAGCCGTTTCAGGATCGCCAGCCCGGCCTCCGTTTCGGCGGCGTCGCCGTTCAGCAAGCCTAGCTCGGCCCTGCCCCGGCCGAGCTGCGGCACCGCGCCGACCCGCTCCCAGACGTCGATCGCGGCGGACATCTCGGCCGGGTCCTTGAAGGCCAACCCCCGCGCCCGGTGGACCTGGGCTTCAAGGAGCAGAAGATGATCGTCTACTGCCCTGGCGAGCAGTCCGTCAAGCAGCCTCTTCGACAGCTCTTTGCGAAGGTCGCTGGCAAGGCTGAGCCGGCGCTCCGCCACATCTGCCGGATAGTGGATGCGGAGGTATTGGTCGTCGTCGGTGAACGCCGGGTCGCCGTGGAGGTACGGGAGAAAGATCCGGACGTAGTGATCAGACGAGAAACGCGTCACGATCGACTCGATCGCATCCATGGCTACGCCGCTGAGTCGAGCATCACCGCGCGCGCGGCCGATGTCCAGCCCGACGATGAAGCCACGCAAGCCATAGCCTGCAGCGTGCGAGCCGGCGTCGTGCCACGCCTCGACTGATCGCCAAAAGATCGCTACCGCGTCGTCCCAGCGGCCCAGTGTGTACAGAATCAGCGCCCGCCACACGTACAGTCCCAGGGCTGGATATGGCGCCTGCCCAGGCAGAATTCGGGCCGCCATCTCAGCCGAGTCCTTCTCCGCCGTCTCGAGGTCACCGAGCAGGTATGACATCCAGGCGACCATCGAATGCGCGTCGAGTCGCTCGTAGAAGTTGAGCTTCGGCTCGAGCGCGATCCTCTGATATGCCATCTCACGTGAGGTCGCCCAATCGTTTGCAGCCTGCGCCAGGACAGCGCTCGCGTCTAGCGCCACGCTCGCGAGGTCGGCGTTGTCCAACTCTCGGGCGATCTCCAGGGCGCGCGCGGCGTTGCGCCCGGCGCGTTCGAGCTCTTCCTCGGTCGGGTCGCGCACCGATTGAATCCAGAATGGGAAGAAAGCATCGGCGGCCAGGAACCGCGCAACCACGACCTTGTCCTGGACCTTCTTCAGCAAACGATTTCCGCGCTCTCTTACGTCGGACAACCACGCCTCCGACGGCCGGTCGCCGACCGACCCGACCCACCGCATGGCGATCATCAGCATGCCGGCCAATGCTCGCAGCTGGTCGTCGACCGGACAGTTGGCCGCCTCGTATCCCTCGAGCGCGAGGCGGTACTCCTCGAGGCCGCTGTCACCTGCGGTGAGGTCGCCGATGCGCTCGTGGAGACGAGGCAGGCGGCTTGCATCGACGAAATCGAACGCGGCGCGGATGTGCCGCACCGCTTCCGGCGTCGCGGCGGCCGCGGCAGCGACATCGGCGGCTCTGAGCAACCACCTTGCGGCCTGCTCACGCAGCTGCTGTGTCGCCTCGGTGTTCGGCTCCAGCGCCGTGTACAGGACGGCCGCCTCGCGGTAATGGAAAGCGAGGATCTCGGCCAGCGCCACCTCGCGCTCGCCTGCGATCGACTCGCCCCAACGCGCGGCTTGCGCGTGCAGCCGCGCGCGCTCGGCGCGCGGCAGCGTGCTGTACGCGACCTCCTGGATCAGGATGTGGCGGAAGGTGTAGCGATCGGTCTCGGCGGCGCGGATGAGGTCTCGGTCAATCAGGTTCTCGCAGAGCGCGGCCACCCTCGTGATGTCGACCTGCTCCAACGCCGCCACGCCGGCGGCGCGAAACGCGCGGCCGAAAACGCTGCCGAGCTGCAGGACGCGTCTCTCTTCTGAGGGAAGCGTGTCGAGACGCGCCAGCACCGTGGCCTGCACTGTGTCAGGCAGGCGCTCCAGCGATCCGTGCTCGAGGTACGAGCGCACCAGCTCGCCCGCGTAGAAGGGGTTGCCGTCTGCGCGCTCTGAGACGAGTTTGACCACCTCCGGCTGGTCCGTCTCGAGGAGGTGGCGGACGAGGTCGGCGATCGCTGTGTTCGGCAGCGGCTCGAGCGCGATGGCAAGGTGATTGAGCCGGCCGCCACCCCAGTTGGGACGCCGGTCCAGCAGCTCAGGGCGCGCCAGCACGATCATCAGCACAGCCGCCTCGCCGCGCGGCTGCATCACAAATTGGGCGAGGTCGAGAAGGCTCTCGCTCGACCAGTGCAGGTCTTCGAACACGATGACCAGCGGGTTGCGGCGAGCCGTGGCCTCGAGGGCGGAACGCCACGCGGCAAACAGCAGGTCCTTGTCGACGCCCTCCGTGCCGCCTTCACCGATCGTCGCCGCAAGCAGCCTGGCGTCGCGGTCGGCGTTCTCGACTCCGATGCCTCGCAGCCACGTGCCTATTGCCTCGCGGACGGTGGCGGGCGGCGTGTCCTCGGTCGTGCCGGTCAACGTGAACAGGACCTGGCGCATGGGCCAGTACGTGAGCTGCTGGCCGTACGGCAAACATTGCGCAGTGGCCACGGTGGCGTTGGGCGCGATCGTTGGCAGCCACGTGAGGAACTCCTCTACCAGTCTTGTCTTGCCGACGCCGGCCGGAGCGATGACGCTGACCATCGACGGCCGCTTCTCGGTCACCGCGCGCCTCGCCACGAGCTGCAGCTGAGCGAGGTCTGTCTCGCGGCCGATCAGCGGCAGCTGGACGCGGCCCTGCGCCCTGGCCTTCTTCGGACCGATCACGGGATGGGCACGAACGGGTGCCGACTTGCCTCGTGCGCGGACCTCGACCTTGTCGCCGAAGTCGAAGTTGCTTGATGCGCCGACGGTGCGATCGCTGACGAGGATCGCTCCCGGGTCGGCCGCTTGCTGCAGGCGAGCCGCGACGTTAGTCGCGTCACCGGTGATCAGAAAGTCGCCCGCCGACTGGTCGCGGCTGGCCACCACCTCGCCGGTGCTGACGCCGAAACGGATAGCCAGGCGGTCGCCGAGCTGCAGGTCGGCCTTGACACGGTCGCGAATGGTCAGCGCCGCGGCGACGGCGCGGTCAGGGTCGTCGCCGTGTGCGGTGGGGAGCCCGAAAACCGCCATGACGGCGTCGCCGATGAACTTCTCGACCGTACCGCCGTGCTGCTGCACCGACTCGCGAGCGATGTCGTAGTAGCGCTGAAGCAGGGCGCGCATCTCCTCCGGATCGAGCCGTTCGCCGAGCGCGGTCGAGTTCACCAGGTCGGCGAACAGGACAGTGACGATGCGGCGTTCTTCGGTCGAGACGGCCATTGGAAGAGTTAACCAGCCAGGCCGGCTTCGTATGCCAGGATCACGGCCTGCACCCGGTCTCTGAGTTCGAGCTTGTCGAGCAGATGAGCGACGTGAGTCTTGACCGTGGTCTCGCTGACGTGAAGCTTCTGGGCGATCTCTGCATTGGTGAGGCCCCGCGCGACTTCATTCAACACCTCGCGTTCACGCTCCGTTAACGATTCGATCTCCTTCTGCTTTTTGGCTGCCGGCGAGGGACGTCTGGCGAACTCTTCGATGAGTCGCTTCGTGACCGAAGGCGCAAGCAGCGCGTCCCCATCGGCGACGACGCGAATGGCTCTGATCAGGTCCTCGGGCGGCGCTGCCTTGAGCAGGAACGCCGACGCCCCCGCCGCAAGTGCGTCAAAGACGTACTCGTCGAGCTCGAAGGTCGTCAGAACAACGACTCTGGTCGCGTTGGCGATCTTTCGCGTGGCCTGGATGCCGTCGAGGCGCGGCATCCGAATATCCATCAGAACCACGTCTGGCCGCTCGCGGTTTACGAGATCAATCGCCTCCTGGCCGTCTGCCGCTTCCCCAGCGACCCGCATGTCGGGCTGCGACTGCACGATCATCTTGAACCCGGCCCGGACCATGGCCTGGTCGTCGACGATGGCGACTCGAATCAAGTCTTAACGGGCAGGGTTGCACGCACGTTGAATCCGCCCAATGATGACGACCCCGTGGTCAGGTCACCCCCAAACAGCTCGACGCGCTCGCGCATACCGATCAGTCCGTGGCCGGTCGACGGCACAGGCACGGCTCCGGTTCCGTTGTCGCTGATGGTCAGTGACAGCGCGTCGGATCCGTAGTCGATCGCGACTTCGACGCGACTGGCGTTGGCGTGCTTGAGCACGTTGGTGATCGCCTCCTGGATGATTCGGTAGGCGGAGAGGTCTAGGGCTGCCGGCAGCCGCCGCTTCTCGCCCGTGATCTTGAGCGTGGCACCGAGGCCTGCCTCGCGGGCGGGCTTGAGCAGTGCGTCGGCATCGCCGAGGGTGGGTTGCGGTTCAAGGTCCATCGCGGTCGGACTCTTGCGCAGGACGCCGAGCAGCTTGTTGAGCTCTGCCAGCGTGTCCCTCGCGCCCTCCTCGATTGACTCGAGCGCGTCGGCGCTGGCGGTGCCGGAGACGCGCGCCGCGCCTGCCTGGATCGCCATGACGCTGACCTTATGCGCGACCACGTCGTGCAGCTCGCGCGCGATGCGCAGCCGCTCCTCCTCGGCGGCCTGCTCGCGGTCCTGCCTGTGCCGCTCGACCAGCTCGAGGAAGAATCGCCGGCGCGAGCGCTGGTAGTCGCCGATGACCCAGGCCACGAGGGACAGCGCGCCCGCCGGGATGAAGGCGCGGGAGGTCGGGACCTCACCGAGCAGCAGGAACGCGACCGCGGCGAGGATGAGCGCGATCGCGCCGCCGGCCACGATGAGCCTCGCCGCCGAGTTGTCGTACACCGAAACCGCGTACACGGCGAAGGCGAGGGCTGGACCGGAGGGCTCGCGATCGTGCATGACTATCAAGACGGGAACCTGCGCGAGCAGGACGACCAACAGCACCGCTAGGGGGTATTTGCGGCGCCACCACAACGCCACCGCCTGCACCACGACCAGGCCGATGGCAAGCGCAATCACCGATTGCCGAGACTGACTGCCGATCAGGCCCAGACCGCCGGCAAGGAGGTTGAACCCGACGACCAGCGCGTCTGTAAGGCGAGGCCGGCCTGTGATCCAAGACCACGGCCGGCCCCTGACGGGTTGTCGAGGAAAGTTCGCGGCTATGTGACATCCCTCAGCCTGAGCAGTCCCGCGGCAACGATGGCGAGGCCGATGCCATAGATCGCGAGCACCAGCACCGCGTGTTCGGCAGTGATCGTCGGTGCGACGGCACGACCGAACGCCGGCGACGTGAAGTGCTGCGCCAGGGCCGTCGCATTCTGGTTCACGAATTGCTCCGTCACTGCCTTGTACTGGCCGCTGTTGATGAGGTCGATGAAACGAACGGCGATGATTTCCACGGCCAGCACGTAGGTCAGGCCGATGCCGAGCGCGGCCGCCGACTGCTTGATCACGGTGCCGAGCGCAAGCCCGATGGCGCCGTTGACGGACAGGATGAGCCAGATCGCGCCCACTGCCTTGGCGACGTCGATCGCGGCCGGCCAGGTGATCGCGTGGCCCTGAAACGCCGCCACGCCGACGCTGGCGAGCGCGCCGATACCAAACAGCACAACGGTCAATATGAGCATCCACGCTTCGAACACGACGAGGCGACCCGCCCAGACGGTCAGCCGGCCGGGGCCCTGCGTGAACATGGTCTTTAAGGTGCCCCATCCGAACTCTGAGCCCGCGAAAATCGCGCCCAAGACGATCGCGATCGCGGCGCCGACCGGAAAGGCGGCGCCCATGACCAAATTGACGAACTGGTCAGGATAGAGGGTCAGGATGTTGACTGCCCGGTCACCTGCCGCGTTGGGATGCAGCGCGAGGTACCAATTGAGGCTGTAGACCAGCGCCGTGATGCCGGCCATGATGCCGGCGCCAACGAGGAACGCCGGCCGAAATCGACTTTTACGCCACTCCGCTCTGATGGTTGCGATCATGATCCCTGCTTCTCTCCTGTGAGCTGGAAGAAGACTTCCTCCAGCGATCTCTCGAACGGGCGCAGCTCGCTGACGCCGATTCCGGCGGTGACGAGCTGGCGGTTGATCTCCGCGCTGTAGGCGGGTTTGGTCTTCAGGTGGAGCGCGCCGTCCTGGCGACTGATCACATCAGCGCCGAACATCGTGGACAGGATCTCCTGCGCCTGCTCGACGGGCTGCGCGCACACGACCACGCCTTCCTCGCCCAGCAGTTCCTCGACGGTCGACTGCTTGACGAGCTTGCCGTTGCTGATCACGCCGACCCGGTCGCAGATCTGCTCGACCTCACCGAGCAGGTGGCTCGAGAGCAGCACGGTGCGGTCGCCCTGGCCGATGTCTTTGATGAGCTTGCGCATCTCGGCCATGCCCTGCGGGTCGAGGCCGTTGGTGGGCTCGTCGAGGATGAGCAGCTCGGGATCTTTAAGCAGCGCCGCCGCCACGCCGAGGCGCTGCTTCATGCCGGTCGAGTAGGTGCCGAATTTCCTTCCAGCTCGCGAGGCCAGCTCGACGATGTCGAGCACCTCGTCGACACGCTTCTGGCCGACGCCCGCGAGGTCGGCGACCACCCTGAGGTTCTCGCGGCCGCTCAGGTAGGGATAGAAGCCGGGCGACTCGATGAGGGAGCCGATCCTGCTCAATCCCGCCGGGCTGCCGGGCGCGTGGCCGGCGACGGATGCCGTACCCGAGGTCGGCCTGATGAGGCCGACGAGCACGCGCAGGGTCGTGGTCTTCCCCGCCCCGTTCGGGCCGAGGAAGCCGTAGACCTCGCCACGCCGCACGCTCATGTCAACGGAGTCGACGGCGAGCACTCCGCTGCCATATCGCTTGGTGAGACCGTGGGTCTCGACGACAGTAGTGTCTTCCATGGCTATCAGGCTAGGTTTGGATTGGCACCGCGTCGTCAGCCCCCAGATCGATCTTTCAGGTCATCCGTGAGGAGGAGCAGTGGACGAAGACTCGATACGCGAATTCGTCGCGACTGTGTATTCAGGCGTCGATGTGCAGGTTGCGTCGGCTGAGAACGGGGCGCCGGAAGTGGCCTGGGGCGACACCTTCTTCATCTACGACCCCAATCGAAACTTCCAAGGCCCTCGCAGGTTTCCGTTCGCCACGATCGTGACCAAGGACTACGGCGACTTCGACAAGGCCTCGGACCTCAACCGTCCGGGTGTATTCCGTCTGAATATCGGCGTCTCAAAGGAGACGTATCGGTCGCTGTTTCCCGGCGATAGCGACCACGATTTCACCGCCTCCGACGTGCTGATGCCACATCCCGTCTATGGGCGAAATCACTGGGTCTGCGTGCTCAATCCAGGCGAGGCGACCTTCGAGAACGTCAAACCGCTGCTGAAGGAGGCGTATCAGATTGCTGTGAGGCGGACGGCCGGTCAAACCTGATCGTCGTTGGTGCAGACGGTCGCCTTCACTGGAGCTAATGTATCGCCATGAAGTGGCGAATCAAGCTGGCAATGGCGTTCGTCAAGTTCCGGATGCGGCTGGGGAAGCTCCTTCGTTTCGCTCGGTAACTCGAATCTGATGTAGGGCGACCATCGCGATCCACGTCCAGCCGGCGATGATCGCAATTCGCTGCAGGAATCCGGTCGGCGCGTTCGGCCAGGTGCCGACCGCGTCCATCGTTGACGCCGTCGTGCTCGCGATGAACATCACGAGCATCACCGCCCCGACGGCAACCGAGTAGATCACCCAGCGGCGTTCTCGTGAGGCCGCGAAGTGCCAGGCCATCATGAAGGCTGCGGCCGGGAGGAGGGTGAACGCGAACAGCCCCGCTAGACCGTGGATCATGCCCTGGGCCGTGTGCACCTGCGCAGCGCCGACGGGATA
>DATEGC010000152.1:0-6757 GCA_035280285.1 Candidatus Dormiibacterota bacterium
CTCGAGCGCGAAGTTGTCCACCGGATATCGCAGCAGGTGGCCCTTCTTGGGGGTGACGGTCGCGGCGGTGATCAGCTTCCCCTCGACCTTGGGCGCAATGCGGATCCGCAGCGCCTCCAGCTCTGGCAGCTCAGGCATGGCCTCAAGATACGGAGAATCGGTTTGGTTCCCGAAAGTGCTTGGGAAAACTCACCGCATGAGACTTGACCGATTCACCGAAAAGGCCCAGGAGGCTCTGCAGGAAGCGGCCGAGCTAGGGCGCCAGACCGGCAACCAGGCGGTCGAACCTGAGCATGTTCTGCTCGCGCTGATCCGCCCGGACGAGGGCGTGGCCCGCACCCTGCTCGAACGCGCCGGCGCCTCGGTACAGGCCCTTCAACCCGCGCTGGTTTCGGCTGTGGAACGCTTGCCGAAGGTCAGCGGCGGCGGCCAGTCCTACCTGAGCGAGGCCCTGACCAAGAGCCTCGAACAGGCCGAGCGCGAAGCTGCGCGCCTCAAGGACGAGTACATCTCGACCGAACACCTCCTGCTCGCGCTGACCGACCTGAAAATCCTCAAGGACGCCGGCGCCACCCACGAAGCGCTGCTTCGCGCTCTGAGGCAGGTCCGCGGCGCGCATAGGGTCACCGACCAGAACCCGGAGTCCAAGTACCAGTCGCTGGAGAAGTACGGCCGTGACCTGACCACGCTGGCCAGGGAAGGCAAGCTCGACCCAGTCATCGGCCGCGACGAAGAGATCCGGCGCGTCATCCAGGTCCTGTCCCGACGCACGAAGAACAACCCCGTCCTCATCGGCGACCCCGGTGTGGGCAAGACTGCGATCGCCGAAGGCCTGGCCCAGCGGATCGCGCAGGGCGACGTTCCCGAGGGTCTGAAGGGTAAGCGAGTCGTTGCCCTTGACCTGGGCGCCCTGGTCGCCGGCACGAAGTTCCGGGGCGAGTTCGAAGACCGCTTGAAGGCGGTGCTCAAGGAGATCGAGGACTCCAACGGGCAGGTCATCCTGTTCATCGACGAGCTGCACACGCTGGTCGGTGCGGGCGCCGCTGAAGGCGCCATCGACGCAGCCAACCTGTTGAAGCCGGCACTCGCCCGCGGCGAGTTGCGCGCCATCGGGGCAACGACGCTCGACGAGTACCGCAAGCACATTGAAAAGGACGCGGCTCTCGAGCGGCGTTTCCAGCCGGTATTCGTCGACCAGCCGTCGGTAGAGGACACGATCAGCATCCTTCGCGGCCTGCGCGAGAGATACGAGGTTCACCACGGTGTCCGGATCAAGGACTCGGCCATCGTGGCGGCCGCCGTACTTTCCAATCGCTACATCACAGATCGCTTTCTCCCCGACAAGGCAATCGACCTCATCGACGAATCGGCGGCCCGCCTTCGGACCGAGATCGACTCCATGCCCGCCGAGCTTGACGAGTTCGAGCGCCAGATTCGCCAGTTTGAGATCGAGCGCGAGGCACTGAAGAAGGAATCCGACCGCAGCTCTAAGGATCGCCTGGCTGGAATCGAGAAGCAGCTGGCCGGGCTTGCCGAGAAGCGCACCGCGCTCCGGTCCCGCTGGAATCAGGAGAAGGAGATCATCGCCAAGATCCGCGGTCTCAAGGCCAAGCTCGAAGAGGTCCGCGCGGAGGCCGAGAGGGCCGAGCGCGCAGCTGACTTCGCCAAGGCTGCTGAGCTGCGCTACGGCCAGGCGGTTGAGATCGAGAAGCAGGTGAACGAGGCCAACGCAAAGCTGGCCCAGCTGCAAGGCGACCACCCGCTGCTCAAGGAGGAGGTCACCGAAGCAGACATCGCCGAGATCGTCGCCAAATGGACCGGCATCCCGGTCTCGAAACTGATGGAAGGCGAGGTCGCCAAGCTGATCAAGATGGAGGAGCGCCTGCATGAGCGTGTCATCGGGCAGGACGAAGCGGTGAGCGCGGTCGCCAATGCCGTTCGCCGGTCGCGATCGGGTCTGGCTGATCCAAATCGACCCGTCGGCTCGTTCATCTTCCTTGGCCCGACCGGGGTGGGAAAGACCGAGCTGGCGCGAGCCCTCGCCGAGTTCCTGTTCGACGACGAACAGGCGTTGATCCGCCTGGACATGTCGGAGTACCAAGAAAAGCACACGGTCGCGCGCATGATCGGCGCTCCGCCGGGCTACGTCGGATACGACGAGGGCGGGCAGCTGACTGAAGCGGTTCGCCGCCGACCCTACTCGGTCGTGCTCTTCGACGAGATCGAGAAGGCGCACCCAGACGTATTCAACGTCCTGCTGCAGATCCTCGACGAAGGAAGGCTGACCGACGGCCACGGCCGCACGGTCGACTTCCGGAACACGGTGCTGATCATGACCTCGAACCTTGGCAGCCAGCTGATCCAGGAGATGACCAACCGGCCGTTTGATGAGGTGCGCGAAGCGGTACTGGGCGTGCTGCGCGACCACTTCCGACCTGAGTTCCTGAATCGGGTGGACGAGATCATCGTGTTCAAGCCCCTGACTCAGGAACAGCTCGGCGCCATCGTGGGCATCCAGCTCAAGCGTCTGCAGAAGCGGCTGGACGATCGGAAGATCACTCTCGTCGTCACCGACGCGGCGCGCAAGCTGATCATCGAGCGCGGCTGGGACCCGGTGTATGGCGCCCGCCCGCTCAAGCGCGCCATTCAGCGGATGGTCCAGGACCCCCTCGCCATGATGCTACTCGGCGGTCGGTTCAGCGACGGCGACACGGTCGAGGTCGAGGTCACGGGTGGCGAGCTCACGTTTGAGAAGGTGAAGGCTCGCGCTGCAGAAACTGTCGCCTAACTGGAGCAAACAGTTCCTGCTGAGGGCAGCGTGACGCTGATCAAGTACGCGTCTTCGGCCGAGTGCGAGCAGACGCTCGAGTCGTACGACGTATGGCCGTTGCCCTGGCGAGTCAGGAGCACAGAGCCGTCAATCTGACGGTTGACCGACTGCGCATCGATGTAAGGGGTTGCCGGGTCGTTGGTGCCTCCGATCAGGAGGATGGGTGGCGCGTCATGGATGGGCAGAGGTCCGCGCGAGCTCTTCGGCTTCACCGGCCAGTACGCGCACTGCAAGTTCCCGTACTGGCTCCATGGCCCAAACAGCGCAGAGGCTTGGGCAAACGCCGGCCCGAGCTCGTCGTAAGCCGCGATGTCCGCGGGAACCGCAAAGTCGAGGCAGTAAGTCGAATGATAAGCGCCATTGAACAGGTTGCCGTACGACCCGTCGGAGTTGCGGTGGTTGTAGATGTCAGCGATCAGCAGCAGTATCCGACCGTCTCCGCTGTCCAACCCGGTCAGTCCCTGGTCGGCGTAGCGCCACAGGCTCTGGTCGTACAGCGTCTGGAGCAAGCCGGTCATGGCCAGTGATCTGGTGAGCGAGCGGTTGCCGACCTTCAGCGGTGTGTTGTCGAGCCTGGCCATCGCTGCGTTGAGCTTCGCGGCCGGGTCACCGGACCGTGCGTAAGCGCAGCTCGGCCGGACTCTGCAGTCCGCGAGAAAGGCCTGGAGGTTCTTCTCAAACCCGACGACCTGATTGAAGAGGCTGTCTTGTGCGGAGACGGTCGGATCAAGGACCCCATCAAGGGACAGGGCGCGAATGTGAGTGGGGAAGAGGTGCGCGTACCACTGGCCGATGAAGGTTCCGTAGGAAAAGCCTAGGTAGGTCAGCTTGGCATCGCCCACCGCTGCCCGGATCTGATCCATGTCCCTCGCGGTGCTCGCTGAGTCCATGAATGGGAGCAGGTCTCCACTGCGGCGCTGGCAGGCGGCGGCGAAGTCCTTGGTGACCTGAATGAGGGCGTCTCTTTCCTGCGGGTCGTCTAGCACCGAATCGATCGCCAGATAGTTGTCCTCCTGCGCACCGTCGACACATGTGATCGGTGTGCTCCCACCAACTCCTCGCGGGTCCCAAGCGACCAGGTCGAAATGGCGATTGAGGTTGTCAAGCGAGCCGATGTCGGCTCGCAGGAACTCTCCGCCGGCTTCCCCCGGACCGCCCGGATTGAGGAGCAGTGAGCCGATGCGGGTGTCGGGACCCTTCCATTGTTTGCGGATGAGGGACAGGCCGACCTTCCGTCCGCCAGGATTGGCGTAGTCCAGCGGGACCTGAAGCGTGCCGCACTGGAACCCACTGCCGCAGTCGGTCCAGGCGATCTTGCTCGGCGCCGGCGGAGTCGGGTTGTGCGTCGCGGTCGGCGTGTTCAGCCTGCACGAGGCGACCACGAGCGTGACGAGCACCATCAACGCTGCGGCGCGACCCGTCACTCTTTCGAGTCTAGCCGGACGACACTCCGGCCAGGACCCACATTGCCTGCCAGACACAGAAAACTCAAGGCGGTATGCCGGATCGAGGAGCGGCTCGATCAGCGCGGAGAAAGCGTCAGCGTCGCCGCGGGCGGCGCGCTCGAGGATCTGGGCCGTTGCCCTAACACTGCGGCTGACATGTTCTGCCTGTTAGATGCAATCGCCTGCACTTCTGTTGCATGTCAACTCCGAGTGACCTGGGTCGACCGCCGATGTTCGGGATCTCGCGGTCGAAAACAGACCCACGTTTACCTTCCTGCCGCGCTCAATTGACGCCAGGCGTAACTCACTTATGAACATGGCGTTGGTACCGGCATGAGTGGCCGGACCGTGTCGATCGTGATCGCGGCGCTGGTGGTCGTCGCAGCCGGAGTCGGAGTTGGCGCGTACGAGCTGGGCTTGCGGAACGCCCGGCCCGCGGCGCAGGTTTCGACGGCCTCCCCCACTCCCAGACTCCAGGCGACTCGGAGCTCGACCCCGACAGCCACAGCCGGCCCACGCATCTTTCCGGCCGTCAGCCCCGTCCACAACGCGGTGGTGGACGGCCTCCACTGCAAACTTCCGATTTACCTGCCCGGCCAGCCGGGGAGCGGCGGCTGGATCAGCTTTCCCGACGGCGCCGTCACGGCCGACTCCACCAGCAGCAGCACGGCCCCATTCCCGGGCGGCGGCGGCGGTGATTGGTTTGGGCTGACGTACGACAGGGCGGTGAATCAGTGGCTACCGGTTCCACGAGGTTGGGTCAGTCCGAACGGCGCCATCTACGTGTTTGCTCTCGATTTCAATCTGCACGCCGGCGTCAACTACATGGTCGAGGTCAATGCCCAAACAGGCGCCGCATCAACGATCTATCCAGAGGGTCCTGGCTGGCAGGTCATCGACGTCGAATCTGCGTACGTCTATGCGATCTCCACACACGGGCCGGGAATGTACGTCCTGACGCTTACAGGGCCCTCCTCGTCGAAATTCGTGAGCGACGGTTTCTGGACCGCAGCGTCAGGCTTCTACGCTTACGGCAGCGCCACCCTCGATGGAGGCGCGATAGTGCGTATGGACACGCGCGATCCGACCCAGCGTGTTGCGTGGTTCAACAAGTCCAGCAGCGCCGACGTCATCGGCTTCGACGGCTCGGGCAACCCTGTCATCTCGACCGGGACAGAACTGTGGATCGCTTCGGCGCCCGACCAGGCCATTCGCATCAGCTCCGAGCAACCCCTTCCAAACCCCGGCGCCTCCAATAATCGGGCACAGGCCTACGGGGCGACTGCACCGGTTCCCGACTCACACGGGCTGTGGTTTGCAACCAGCGGGGGGATCTACCTCTACGCGGGAGGCCAGTCGACAAAGGTCTCCAACCTCGTCGCCCAGCCCGCCGGCGACTGCATCTGAAGGGATTTCGCAGCATGGGTTTCAGCTTTGGCGGGAAAGGGAGGGATTCCTTCCGTCGATTGGCTGTACCGGGTTCGGATCGCTTAGGCCAAACCCATCCGGACGGCGGCGCGCTCCGCCGAGCTCAGTGGTATGGCGTCGTTTCGAGCGCCAGGTCGGGCCTGTAGTCGCGAACTCGCCGCCCGTTCTCAGCAGGATCTGAGTTAGCCTCCATCCGTGGGCGGGCTGCAGCGAAAGAACCTGAAGCAGCCCGACACCGTGCGGCGATTTCCGCACGGCCAGATCGTCAGCGTAGCCCTCGGCGAGAGCGAGATCGGACACTGGGTGTTCGCTCCGGGCTGGCGGTGGTCGAACGATGTGAAGCCGATCGTCGGCACCGAGTCGTGTCAGAACCGACACGTCGGCGTCTGCATCAGCGGAACGCTGCACGTCGAGCTCGACGACGGAACTAGCATGGAGGTCAGCGCGGACGACGCTTATGAGATCCCACCCGGGCACGACGGATGGGTCGTCGGCGATGAGCCGTTCGTAACCTACGAATGGACGAGCTCCCGAGTCTTTGCGCGGGCGCCCGATGACGACGACGCGATCGTCGTGACTTTGCTGTTCACGGACATCGTCGGCTCCACCGCGATGCTGGAGCGGGTGGGGGACAAAGCCTGGCACGACCTGCTGATCGCTCACAACGACGCGATGCGGGAGCAGATCGCCCACCACCGGGGCCGCGAGTTCGACACGTCCGGCGACGGCTTCCTTGTCTTGTTCGAGGGTGCCGCGCGGGCCGTGCGATGCGGGCTGGGCATGATCAGGGCGGCCAACGCGCTCGGCCTGCATATCCGGGTTGGGTGCCACACCGGCGAGGTGATCTTCGTTGCGAATTACGCCCACGGAGTGGCCGTGCATACGACTGCGCGGGTCGTGGCGCTGGCCGGCGCAGACGAGGTCTACGTGTCGAGCACGACTCGGGACCTGCTGAACCCGAACGACTTCGTGATGGAGCGGGCGGGCTCGTTTGAGCTGAAAGGACTCACGGGAGCGCGCGAGGTGTTCAGGGTCCGGGTCTAGGTCGCGCGGC